>CALFDU010000083.1 GCA_937950315.1 uncultured Saprospiraceae bacterium
ACAAAAATATTGCGATCAGATTTTTAAGATTTTCACAAGACTCCACAGTGATAAAGAATTTGATGGAACCGGTATTGGCCTAGCTACTTGTAAGAAAATTGTTGAACAACATTTACATGGGCGGATTAGTGTAGAGAGCAAGCCCAATAACGGTTCTGTGTTTAAATTGGTCATCCCAATCATGGAAAGAGCCTAAGTCTTATGTTAGTACCTTTATTTGGCATTAACTCAATTGGTTTTTTTTCAACCAATGGTGTTCATTTAAGTAAGAAGTGTATACACATACACGCATATCGTCTATATTTTCTTGAATTTTGGATTTAGCTCAGTCTTTTTTCCATTTTGATCAGTAAAATGGAAAAAAGGACTTCTTATTTCGAAAATAAAAGTTTACATTTGAAATACTATATCTCTAGTATATAAATGGTTCTCGGCCATTTGAAAGCTATTTATTCAAACAAGGCGACGAAATTACATCAAAAATTTGCTTTTTGATGGTGAGCTTATTTTTCCTATTTAACATCAATTCTGCCAGTTAGATGGCATGCATATAAAGAAGAAAGGCACCTCTTACTAGAGGAACCTTCGGAGTTTTAATACAACAGATCCCCAGAGAAATTTATTTCCTGGGGATTTTTTTGTTGTATTTCTGAATGCTACATCAGACTATTTCTACATCAGACTTTTGAAGCTCGGTCTTTTTAATTTGACATCACCGAGTCTTTCTTTCTTGGCTTTTTCATAATCACTAAAGTTTCCTTCATAGAACACTACATTGGAATCTCCTTCAAAGGCGAGAATATGCGTAGCCAATCTATCGATAAACCATCTATCGTGAGAAATCAATAAGACACAACCTGCAAAGTTTTCTATCGCTTCTTCAAGTGCACGCAATGTATTTACATCGATATCATTGGTAGGCTCATCCAGGAGCAATACATTTCCATTGTCCTTTAGTGTCATGGCAAGATGTACTCTGTTTCTTTCTCCTCCAGACAGCACACCCAGTTTTTTCTGCTGGTCTCCGCCGGTAAAATTAAATTTGCTGATATAAGCCCTTACATTTAAAGAAGCATTTCCTACTTGAATCAAATCTTGCCCATCTCCCAATGCTTCAAATATGGTTTTCTCTGGTGTCAAGTCTTCATGCGATTGATCTACATACGAGATATGGACTGTATCACCCACCGTTACCGTTCCTGAATCTGGCTGCTCTTTACCCATGATCATCTTGAAGAGGGTAGACTTACCCATTCCGTTGGGTCCGATGATTCCCACAATGGCATTTTTAGGAATATCGAGCGACAGATTATCGATCAATATTCTATTGTCAAAAGATTTGGTTACTCCTTCAAGTTTGATCACATTGTCACCCAATCTTGGCCCTTCAGGAATGTAAAGATGCAATCTCTGCTCTCTCTCTTTTTGGTCTTCGTTTTTCAGTTTGTCGTATGCATTCAGACGTGCTTTACCTTTTGCCTGTTTGGCTTTTGGATTCATTCTGATCCACTCAAGTTCTCTATCTAGTGTCTTACGTCTTTTAGATTCTGCTTTTTCTTCCGCTTTAAGACGTTTTGATTTTTGTTCTAACCAACTCGAGTAGTTTCCTTCCCAAGGAATACCTTGTCCTCTATCTAGTTCTAGAATCCAGCCTGCTACATTGTCTAGGAAGTACCTGTCGTGAGTAACTGCGATAACAGTCCCTGGAAATTTTTGAAGATACTGTTCGAGCCAGTGTACTGATTCGGCATCCAAGTGGTTGGTAGGTTCATCAAGAAGCAAGATATCTGGTTGACTCAGAAGTAATCGACACAACGCAACCCTCCTTCTTTCCCCTCCGGATAAAACTTTGACGGAAGTATCATCAGGTGGACATTGCAGAGAATCCATGGCCATTTCCAACTTGTGATCCAGTTCCCACGCATCGTATAGATCCATTTTTTCAAGCAATTCTCCTTGCTCGTTGATGACCTTCATCATCTCGTCTTCACCCATCGGCTCCGCCAATTTTGCACTGACCTCGTTGTATGCAGTGACCACATCCACGATATGTTGTACGCCTTCTTGCACGACTTCCTTTACCGTTTTGGTTTCGTCTAGCTCAGGTTCCTGTGCCAGATAACCAATCTTATATTCACCATCAAAGTATACGTCACCCTGAATATTGGTATCAAGACCTGCGATAATTTTCAATAGACTCGATTTACCAGATCCATTGAGTCCTAAAACCCCGATTTTGGCTCCATAATAGAATGAAAGCCAAATATTTTTCAATACTTCTTTGTTTGGAGGGAAGGTTTTTGTGACGCCTTCCATCGAAAAAATGACCTTATTGTCAGACATATTGCATTTTTTTATACTATAAAGATAATTACCCTGCGATAATAAGGAATTTTGGTAGCCTTTTTGCATGATTTAGTCAATGACAAAAAGAACCAGAGCACAAGAATCACGCGCAGCAATACAAAGATTGTACATTGCCATGAGGCATTTATTCCTCAGAGGCAGCTACAAGCCACTCGGCGTATCGGGTGAAGCCATGATAAAATCATTGCTTCTTCTCAAACCAGAAATTTACGGAACCATTGCCGATGCTGAAAAAGTCGAACTTTCAGGATTGTTGTACGTATTCCAAAGGTTACCTGAAGGCATTGAGCAGTGTAGATTCATCAATCTTACCGCAAGGGAAGGATTGGAGCATAGTGATTTTGAGCCATTGATTCCGAGTAAAAGAAGGCGTGATTGTTATCGAGTAGATGAAGAACAGATGTACATCGAGATGACTCGTGGTCGCTCTGACATCTATGATGTTTTGACACACTTGACTTTCATGTTTGTGGAAGCGGAAAAAATCAGAAAAAATAGTTTTGATTATAAGAATCGTCCAAAGCGCGAGTGGATAATGCTTGGAGATATTGTCAAGAAAATTGAAAACGGAGATTCTTACAACAAAGAAATAGGATATACTTACTTGAGTACCATTCTTGGTAGGACCTACGAGGAGACAGCTGATATCTGTAAAGAATTTGCCGATTCCGAAAAAGTAAATTCACTTTTTGAAATTACTTATTGGTTGGGTAAAAGAAGCATCGACGAGCACCAACACGAGCTTGATCGAGAAATTACTTTTTCATCTGCCCTAAGAGACAATGTCGGCAATCACATGCACGGTGAAATGTGGGCCAACGACATCAAGAAGTTCTTGATTGAAAATAAATATTTCGGAAGACCGATTCATATTATCAGTGCCAACATGCACAGTGTTATGAACACTTTGTATGCCAAGCGCGTGGTGGGTAAAAAACATGCCAGCAAATCTTTGGAAGACATTGCCAAGTTGTTGAGCCAGAGTAAAAATGATGGACTGAATAAAAAGGTGATCGCTTACGCAAATACCAATGGGATGACTTTCCTCAAGGACGAAAGCGGAACCAATATCGGTGTTCAGATTTTTGACCTTTGTCAAGTCGATCCAAAATATGTAGCCAGTGAAGTCACTTGGAACAAAAAGAAAATCAAAAAGAACAAACCGATTTTATTGGTGGTCGATTATCCCTTTGGAGAGCAAGCCTATGAAATTATGGACGAGTTGTTAAAACCATACGACTTCAAAGGCGCCAAACTTCAATTGAATGTAGGCTCGATCAATATCATGGGCAAGGCTGGAATCCTTGAAGGAGGAAAGGGTGACATCATGATCCCAACGGCACACGTATTCGAAGGGACGGCTGATAACTATCCATTCGACAATCAGTTGAAGGCCAAAGAATTTAAAGGACATGGAGTCGGTGTCTACGAAGGACCGATGATCACCGTATTGGGGACCTCTTTGCAAAACAAAGATATACTTCGATATTTCCACAAGTCATCTTGGGGCGTAATCGGTCTTGAGATGGAAGGCGCACATTTCCAAAAAGCGATTCAGGTAGCCACGAAAATCAGAAACAACATCAATCCGAAGACCAACTTGCGATACGCATACTATGCATCTGATAACCCATTGGAGACTGGAAGTACTTTGGCTTCTGGGCCGTTGGGCTTGGACGGCGTGAGACCGACATATCTCATTACCAGTAATTTTATTTCGGGCATTCTTAGCAAGTAAAATTATTATTCATCATTGATGAATCGACTGGTCCAGTTTTGATTTTGTGACTCTATTTTTAAGAAGGATAAGCCTTTCGGCAAATGTCTAAACGGTAGTAGACAATCAATCTTTTGATGGTCACCCAATGACTTTCCGCCTACATTGAAAATCGCATACCTACTTTCTTTCGGAAACAGACCTTTTATATTTAATTCATCACTTACTGGCTTGGGAATCAAGTTGATGTTCTCAATTTCAGTAATTGCATTGCTGGTGATGCAAAAGAATAATGGTGCGTCGATTGAGGCGAGCTCCCTAGTAAAATTCGGATCTGACAGCAAGCGAAGAGTTGCCAACAAATTTTCTATTACTTCCTCTCAAATGTAATTGTCAAACATTTCCACAATTAGCGCTATTTCCAATGTGTCATTCGGTCCAATAGTAATTGGTCCCAAATATACATAGCAATTGGTAGTAATCGATGGGTTGTATTCCACGTGTAGATCTGAAAACTGTAGTCGGATGAATTCTCCTGCACCACCAAGACCGAAGCCATGAACTCCCAATTAAACATGACTGTGTTGTCAGTCAGATTAGCAACAAAAATGGCTTTGTCCGTTAGTACTATTTACAATGAAATCTATCCCTAAAGAGTCATCGACATCAAAAAACATCGTCAGTTACGCAATTGCATTTTGCAAAGAACTTACAAGTAGAAACAAAAAGAATTCTGTTGTTTTTAAAATGAAGGCAAGCTTCATTTACATACTTTCAATTTGCTTCAATAATTTTTCCGTATGACTAGCGTCTTGTCCATCAGCTTTTGCCATTTCGATGGCAATATTGGCATGCTTCATGGCTTCTTTTTTATCTTTCAATTTATAGCAGATAGCCGCCAATGTATCGTGGTTCATGTGATTGGCATCAAGTTCAATCGATTTTTCTGTCCACTCCTTTGCCATATTTAATATTTTCTTGTCATCCGTCAATTCATACACACTCCAAGCAATTTGATTTAGTTGGTTTGAATTCTTAATGTCATACTTACTCAAGTAATCCACTGCTGCTTGCACATATTCCGGCTTGCCATACAGTGTTTCCATTTCAAATTCATCAGCATGTTGCTTGTAGTTATCTGGAAAAACTTGGTTAAAAATGGCTTCTATTTGTTGTCTATTGATATTTGGTATACTAGAAGCCCTTACCCTAGGTGCCATACTTAAACCATAATTTACCATATCTGCACCTAGTAAATTACTATATGCATCCTTGTTTTTAGCAACCTCTTGAAACAACACATCATCCATATTTCGATAATCTGCCATATCAAAGATAAATTCCATATTCTCTTCTGTCGTCCAATCCTCCTGCGTTTCCAAATATTCTTGTGCTATACTTGAAGCACCCGACATTCCTGCGCTGGTCAATGCTGATGCATAAGACTTCAAAAACGCCGCATCTTTATCTCCAGACTTATATTTTTTTTCTAAGCTACCAATCTGTTGGTTTGGATCATTCGCAGCTTGCCCCAAAGCAATAAAGTCTTCTGGAGCACGTCCACCCAATCCTTTGTGTACCATATCTCCTTTCCCATTGATGAAAAGTAGGGTAGGATACGCATTCACTGCGTATGCTTTCGCAAATAAAAGCCCTTCTCCCGCCTCCATATCTATTTTTGCATTGATGAAGTGTTCGTTGAAATAATCTCCCACCGATTCCTCAGAAAAAACATTCGCATCCATCCATTTGCACGGCCCACACCAAGTAGTATAAGCATCCACAAAAATGATCTTATCTTCTTTTTCCGCTGTTTTCAAGGTAGTTTCCCAATCAGCATGCATAAATTCTATACCTATATCCTGACCCTGCACATTGATCGTCAATACTACAGCGAACAAAAAACTTAATGCGTATTTCATGTTTTAGTGTTTGTTAGTTAGATCTGTAATGTATGGATTTATTTTCTTTTTTTCTCGACTATACCATCCAATCGTCGCCCCCATCCACTCTTAACAAGTCTTTGGTTTCTGCCACCCACCATCCCATAATCCCCAAAATCCAAGAAATCCCAAAATCTTCTTAATCCTAAAAATCCTAGTACACAATCCTATAATCCCCCAAATCCCAAAAATCCTAGTTGGTTCCCCCCAAATCCTATAATCCCCCAAATCCTAAAAATCCTAGTTGGTTCCCTAGTTCGTTGCCAATAATCCCAACACCATCCCTAAACGCTCACAAAACCTATCAACATCTCCCTTCCCAAAACACAATGGCGGCTTCATCTTCAGTACATTGTCATACTTCCCGTCCGTACTCACTAGAATAAACTGTTCTTTCATTTTGTTCTTGATGTCAGAGGCCAATTTGGTTGCTGGTTTCCCATCCTCCATAATTTCTACACCTAGGAACAAACCTTCGCCGCGTATGTCAGCAAGAATCGGATAATCTTTTTGGAGTTTGGTAAGTTCAACTTTCCAGTAAGCTCCTACTTCTTTGGCATGCTTCTGAAGATTTTCTTCTTCTACGATTTTTAGTACTTCATTGCCAATGATACAGGATACAGGGTTGCCTCCAAAGGAAGAAAAGAACTCCATACCGTTGTTGAATGAATACGCAATCTCTTCGGTGCACACGACGGCGGCCAATGGATGTCCATTGCCCATTGGTTTCCCAAGTATGACAATGTCCGGAATCACTCCCTGCATCTCAAAACCCCAAAACCAGTTCCCCAATCTTCCAAAACCTGTTTGCACTTCATCTACGATACAACATCCACCAGCGGCTCTGATTTTTGGAAACAACGATGCAAGATAATTGGGTGGCAGCGGTACCTGACCACCGCAGCCCGAAATGGGTTCTGCAATGAAGGCGGCTGGATGTTTTTGTTGTTGAAGAAGTTCATCAATTTGCAGGGTTGCGGCCAGGATTATTTGATCTGCATGTAAGGGGTTATTGAAAATTTTTGGAAGAGGGAAGTGATGGATATGATCTGGTTTTCCTTTGCCGCCTTTTTTGTTGTGCTTGTATGGACTGATGTCAATACCAATCTGCGTATTTCCATGGTAGCCATCTTCTAGAACAAATATATTTTTTCTGTTGGTGTGGGTTTTGGCTAATCGAATGGCAAGATCGCTTGCCGCACTTCCGCTGTTTACGAAATAGACTTTGCTAAGTTTATCAGGAAAGTGCTTTAGTAGTCGGCTTGCATATTGGGTGAGTTGCTCGTAGTGATATCGAGTGTTGGTGTTGAGTGTTCTGATTTGGGTAGAGACGGCTTTTGAGATGCGCGGATGGTTGTGTCCGACCAATGGAATGTTGTTGTACGCATCTAGGTAGGTGTTTCCATCGGTGTCGTGCATGTATTGAAAGGCAGCATTGGACATATGGATGGGAGAGTTGTAGCTAAGCGATAATGCAGTAGTGAAATGCTTTTCTCTAAGGTTGGTGATTTCTTTTTTTTTATCACTATTGTCTGGTACGGAGAAACCGCAAGCTTCATAAGCGGCATGTTTGATGGCCAAAGGATTGGTGCTTATCCAAGTGTGTAGCAATTGACGATATGGTTTTTCGCTTATCTGGATATATTCGTTATCAGGATTTTTTACTTTTCCTTCTGCAGAGTTCACCAAGGAGGTGATGATTCTTCCGGCAATCAGGTGGTACAATAAGTCGAGCTCTTCCGTCAGCAGTGGGTAGATTGTATGATAGGAATGTAGTACTGTTCTGAGGTCTTTTGTAATATCCTCACTCTCTGATAAGACATAGGAAAGGCATACGGCCAACTCATTGATTCTTGCCGAATACACCATGTCTCCAAAATCGATCAAGCCAGAAATTTTACTTTCATCAGTCAATACATTCCATGGATTAAAGTCATTGTGGATGAGCTGCCGTGGTAACTTTTTAAGCTTGGGTAAGGTGAAGGTTTCAAACTGATCAAAGAAGTATAGAATGAATTTTTTATCAACAGGATCAAGGACATATTTCAATAAATCAACATTCTCCAAAAGATGGTTTAGATCCCATTGTAAATTTCTGTATTTGATGGCTCCTGGGTTGATCTGTGATAGTTGGATATCAATATTGGCCATTTCTGTGCCTAATGAAGTCAAGAACAGTTCATTTGTTTTCTGGTCTCCCCAAAACGTGCCTTCAACATAATGCAGTAGTCTGATGATTTTACCATCAAGCTTTGTGAGAAGCTGGTTTTCTCGATTCTCAATCGGAAATGGAAGGTCGTAGTTCAATTTGCTCTTTAACGCGAGGAGAATCTGGTTCTCAGCCTCAAGGTCTGTCCAATTGTCTTCTGAAAATGGATAGATTTTTAAAGTATAATTGTTGCCTTTCTGACTGGTGATTTTGTGGATTTTCGTGTCGTATCCATCTTGAGATTTACTATCAGCAAGGCTGAGATTGTATAGCTCGAGTATTGTGTCCAGATTGCTCATCGCGTGGTCTATTAAATGTTGATGAGGGGTTCATCGGTCCGATTTACCTTCATCTTCAATTTTTTATAAAGGTAAATCTTAATTGGAATTGATGAAGGAATTGCCTAGCTAAATGGCAAAGAAAAAGAGGGAGAGTTGTTACACTCTACCTCTCGTTGATAATGCCTAATTATAAATACCTATTCTTTGTGTACTTCACGCAGTTTATTGATATAAGCTTGAAGAATTTTCTTTTGTATCGATGGTGATTCAAGAAGATTTACTTCCTCTTCTAATTCATTGGTCTGTTTGCTTGTGAAGCGAAGTTCGGGAGGAAGTTGGTCTATTTCCTCAATGGTCGATTCGCTATTGATTCCATAATCGTCCAAGTAGTGGATGATACTTTGAAGATTGGGTTCAGAAGGTGATTCCAATGTGATGAAAGAATGGTCCGTGACATTGATGTCATTGTTTTCTATTACATAATTGGTTTCAGTCACTTCTGATATGAATTGGTCAGGTTCATCAGGAATGATTCCACAGGATAAATTGAAAATTAGAACGCTTAAAAGTAGGCCGAGTTTGAAAATGTTCATAGCTGAAAGTTTAATGATTTATTAATAGATGCTTGGTCGTGAGTTTGGTAAAAGTGGCCACCTTTGAATTATTTAATTATCACTTACATTAGATAGTGGTTGAAAAAGCATTGTGGTAAACAAACACATTTTCTTTTTAACAAGACTTTGTGGAAATAGGGCGAAAAGCTTGATTGGATTTAAGTCAAGTTTAACCATCCAGAATGAGGGTCTTATGCTTTTATAAGTCAGAGAGGTAGCAAGTAATTAAAGAAGGACACCTTAGAAATTGTAATTCTTATATTCTTCGTTTAGAATTTTAAAATCCAGTTTGCCTTTGTGATTCTTGAGGTGTTCAGATATGACGATGGCTTTTTTGATTCGAGTATCCTGACCTTTAGGTTTACCAATTAGGTGGAGGAGGTTTCTTTGCTTGCCGGGTGTGAGTTGGTGAAAATATTTTTCAACCTCCGGATCTAAATATAAAATTTCTGCAAATTCTTCAGGCATAGGCATGCCGTACTTGCTTTTGTCTTTTTTAATGTTGACGGTAACTGTATCACCAATCTGAAGCTTGAGTTTTTTTCTATTTTCTTTGTTGAGATTGATGAAATGAAAATCATTGCCATTGGGCATAATGGCACAAGGAATTTCATGTGAATTATTCACCGTAATCAATACGCGACGGTCTTTCCCTTCCACGTATTTTTCTTTTATTTCTAGTGGAACTTCAAGGTAGAAATACCACAGGTTGCTATCAAATTTTTGTAAGACGGTCTTAAATGTATCCACGAGTGAAATTTGTAAATACAAGGTATGGTTTTAAATCAAATTTTTCCCACCAATTATTGCTTCAATTTTCTCCGCAGTATTTCTTTGTCTTTTTCGTTTTTGCTAAGTGAAATGGCTTTGTGAAGATGGTCGGTCTTTTTTGCTTCATCTAAGTCCGTATACAGATCGGCCAGCAGTGAATGATACAATGGATGATCTTCCAATTCAATTTTTTGCACCTCTACAATGGCTTTCTCTTTACCTTCTACCTTCGATATTGCCAAGGCGCGATTTAGGTAAACCAAGGGAGAGTTGTCATACTGCAAAAGTTTGTTGTAAAGCACCAAGATGTATTCCCATTTTTTTTCTTTGTGTTCATCGATACGCGTATGCCAAAAAGCAATCATGGCTTCGATCGCATATTTCGATTCAAAGTTGTCGGTGATGACTTGGTTTAAGAAGTATTGACCTTGTTTTATCAATTCAAAATCCCATTTGTCTGTTTTTTGATCCTTGTATAAAACTTGATTTCCTTCGTCGTCAATCCTTGCTTCAAGGCGCGAAGCATGGAAGCAGAAAAGTGCGGCGAGTGCTTTTGTTTCATTTGTATTGGTAGATGCTTGGTCGAGGAGTACTTTGTTGAGTCTCATCGCTTCGTAACAAAGATCGGTTCTTACTTTTGCATCTGTGGTTGTTGCATAATACCCTTCGTTGAACAATAAATACAAAATGAGTAGCACACTGTCTAGCCGTTCCTTTATTAAGTGCTTTTCAGGTAGGTTGATTTTTATATTTTGATCTTTAAATTTTTTCTTGGCTCTGACCAGTCGTTTGTTGATATTCGATTTGCTGGTCAGTAAAGCTGAAGCAATTTCATCAATGGAGAAACTGCATAGTACTCTTAGAGCAAGAGAGACTTGCGCATCCGTATTTAAAATCGGGTTGCACACTGTAAACATCATCTGCAGCACAGAATCGTTGATATTGTCTTCTGTGAAATCTAACTCCAATTCTTGCTTGTTGTCACTTTGCTTATTGATGATAGGCACAACCTTGTCGTAGTAGGTGTCCAGTCTTTTAAATTGATCTTTGGCTCTATTTTTAGCCACAGCATACAACCATGCTTTCGGCTCTTTAGGGATTTTGTTGATGCCCCAAGTTTCTGTTGCTTTAAGGAAGGTGTCGCTTGCGATGTCTTGGGCGACCTCAATATTGGTCAAGCCAAATGAACGACAAAGAACTGCTACAATTTTACTGTATTCTGTTCTGAATAAGGATGGCAACAGTTCTCTGTCTTCATTTGCATTCATGTAGTTAAAAGTTTATAGAAATTTTTTCGATTACTCAAATATCATTACATCCCGTACTTCGATACTCCCATTCGCTTGAAGAATCGGACAGCCTTTCGCCAATTCGCAAGCTTGATCAAGATCGTTGGCATTGATGATGTTGTAACCGCCGATTAATTCTTTGATCTCAGCATAAGGTCCGTCTGTGTGTGATCCGCTTGGGGCGATGGTTCTGCCTTGGTAACCAAGAGCATCTCCGCTTACATAATGTCCACCTTCCTTTAATTTGCCTTCCCAGATAGCCCAAGCTTTCACCATGGCTTGCATTTCTTCTGGAGATGGAGTAGGATCATTTTTGTCGTTTCTGTAAAGTAGCATGAATTTTTGCATGGCTGTTTCTATTTTTTTGTGTTATAAATAAATTTCACCCCTGTGACGATTGGGAATATCGATTTAGGACAAGTTTTGCCATTATTTTAATTTTTTTTTGGTTTTTCGTTTTGCCAATTTCTCCTGTTATCAAAATGGTAACAATTTTATCTCTTGAAGCAGTATTTGTAGCCTATTTTTCTTTCAATTATTGATTGTTGTCCATTTAATTGAAAACAATTGGTTGATTAAATCTAGTTGTTTTCATTGATTAAACCTTTGATCTTATCGAAAACACCTTTGGTCTTTTGGCTAAAAGTGGAGGGCTGAAAGTGAATACATTTGAAGGAAATAGGTTATACATCATGAAGAAAATATTATTTCTATTCTTATTCGCAAGCGTTCTACTTTCTGCTCAGGATCAATTTTTATTGAAAGATTTAAATCCTGGGGTAGCTGGAGGTGATCCGCATAATTTTGTTTCGCCAAACGGATTTATGTATTTTATTGCAAATGATGGAGTTACAAATAGATTGTGGCAAAGCAATGCCATCAGGACTGGTACCATGTTGGTTAGTTCAGATATTTATGAAGTCTCTGAATTAACTATCATAGACAATTTTATTTATTTTTCTGGAGAGGATGTATTGGGAGCCAGGCACCTATATATCACGGATGGAATTATTGGGAACCCTATCAATGTTATATCAACCAATGCTTCTGGCGACAGCAATCCTTCCAATATTATCAAGGCACCAGACAATAGGGTTTACTTCTATGCAGATACGCCTAGTAATGGTAGGCAGTTACATAGCATAACAGGAAACGACGGTTCTACACTAGAAGTACATTTACCTGTTACTTCCCCTTATATCAATGGAATGGTCTTTTGGCAGGATATCCATAATAATGGATTTGATGTCTATTTTGGGAATAAAGGCTTGGTAGCTGCTGGGGATTATTTGTTTTATTATGTAGTCAATCCGGCAACTTCAGAGATAGATTTGTGGTCTATGGATTTTCTAGCACCTACGCCAGTTCCAAATCTGATAACTACAAATTTGGCGGTGAATTTTAAAATTCCTCCGCACGGATATAATGGCAATGCTTATATCATTGATGGGCTAGATTTGAATTTTAGCGACGGAGTAAATTATTTTGTTCTTTCCAATGGAATTTTAGCAAACAGTTTGACCAATATGTCTGGTCGGATGTATTTTTCTGGATTGGAGACAGGAGGAAGTACCAATGTTTTGTATGATTTAGATGCTTCAAATGTTTTAACCGAGCATCCTGCTATAAAAGCGGAGCAACCTGTTGGTGGATTTAACCCAAGAGGTGTCTTAAAAATGATAGATAATAAATTGTACGCATGGCGAAGTACAGGTACGCAAGGTATGTATGAAATAGACATTTCCAACCCGGCTTTTCCGACTGATCAATTGGTATTTACCAAAATACCATATAACATGGAGGACATTTATCCTTTTGGGAATCTTTACTTTTTTGCAGTTGTAAATGCACCTACATTTTCTGTGTACAGAGCTTATGCTACGGGGGGAGAAAATATTACCAACCCTAGTGTAGGTGCAGATGCAGAGCCCAAAGGTTTTTTCTTTTATTTTGGATCTTTGTTTTTTGCTGATTCCGTTCCTTCTACCAATATTGTTGACTGTAATTCTCCTAGCACCTACGGCAAGGAATTATTTAAATTGACGGATTCCCAATTGGGATGTAACAATTCGATAACATATAACAACGCTTTTTTTCAGGATGGAATTTATGCAAGTAAGACAAGCTTGGATGTTAATCCAGTAAGTACGGCAGTGGCAAATACTTGTACTATTCTATCAAGCCCAACGATTACTTTGAATGGAATAACCATCAATGGACAATTTCAAACCATCAATGACGGGTGTAAATAAAAGCATGATGCCCATGGTTTCTGCTGGATGTAAAAGTCTTTTTGTTCAATTTTCTATAAATAACTGACTTTGTCAAGAAATACTTCAAGCCCGAAAATAGGCAAGGATCTAATATGATCTCGCAATGAAACGATCTGACTTCTCGCTTTTAAAAGGGCTTAACTACAGTCGACTTCTTTATTTGAATAAGATGACTTTCCACTGCAGATTGAATTTCTTTTATTAAGTAGTCTAACATTTTTTTCTTGATGAAATTCTTATGTGTTATCAGGCCGATTTCTCTGGTGGGCACTGGTTCTGAAATAGGATAAATATGGTTTTTATTAATGTGTTTATTATTTGATATGGCCAAGCGCGGGAGTAGTGTGATTCCTTTATTTCTTTTTACCATTTCTAAAAGCGTAAAAATCGAACCGCAACTATAGGTCAAGTTTCCGTTCATTTTTTTCTGTTTGCGCAGCTCGCATATTTTTCCAACTTGGTTGCGCATGCAATGACCTTCTTCCATGAGCCACAATCTATCCAACTCAATTTCTGATACCTTGTATTTTGTCTTATTTGTTTTCTTGTTGTAATCGTAGATAAGAAAATCTTCAAAGTAAAGATGGTGTTCATTTAACTCTTTGTTGTTTAGTGGAGTGGAGACAATCCCTATGTCGATGTTTCCTGCAAGAATTTGGTCGACCGTAACTTCTGTTGTTAATTCATGAATTGAGAAATTTACTTTGGGATAGTCTATGGATATTTTATCAAGGATTGCAGGGTATATGTATGGCGCAACTGTTGGGATACAAGCAATATTCAGTGTTCCTATTTCCTGCCCCTTAATTCTATTGACCTTTTGGTCTAGTAGTTGAAATTCTCTGAGTATATTTTTCAAGGCATCAAGAACTTGTTCTCCCTCTTCTGTAATGCTGATAGGTCTCGTCTTCCTATTGAAAATGGTAATGTCAATCTGTTGTTCAAATTTTGCAATCATCGCACTGAGCGTGGATTGTGTTATAAAGCAGGCGTCAGCCGCTTGACCAAAATTCCTGAGCTTGGCCAATGTAAGTATGTATTCCAATTGATTTCTGTTCATTCTTACAATTTTATAGTATCGATTTTATCGATAAAACTATGAATTAATTCGTTTTTATCTATGAATGATTATGGTTAATTTCGTGGCACGAATCAACATTTGCCTAGAGCAATAGCAAAATTTGCTTTAAGCGATCAAATAAAAAAAATAACTATGGAGAACAATGGGAACGGAGAGGCTAAATGTCCTTTTATGAGTGGTGCCATGAAAAAAAGTGCGGGTAGCGGAATGTCTAACCGAGAATGGTGGCCAAATCAATTAAAATTGAATATTCTAAGACAGAATTCTTCACTGACCAATCCGATGGAACCAGACTTTGATTACAAAGCAGCTTTCAATAGCTTGGATTTGGCGGCAGTCAAAAAAGACCTAACGGACTTGATGACTGATTCACAAGATTGGTGGCCGGCAGATTATGGTCACTATGGTCCATTCTTTATACGTATGGCTTGGCACAGTGCAGGGACATACAGAATTGCAGATGGTAGAGGAGGAGGAGCCTCTGGATCTCAACGGTATGCACCATTGAACAGCTGGCCAGACAACACCAACCTAGACAAAGCAAGATTATTATTGTGGCCGATCAAGCAAAAGTATGGCAAGAAACTATCATGGGCCGACTTGATGATCTTGACTGGTAATGTTGCATTGGAATCAATGGGCTTTAAGACATTCGGCTTTGGTGGAGGTCGTGAGGATATCTGGCAACCAGAAGAAGACATCAACTGGGGTTCAGAAACAGAGTGGCTTGGTGACAAGAGATATACCGGTGATAGAGAATTGGATCATCCACTTGGTGCGGTTCAGATGGGATTGATTTATGTAAATCCAGAGGGACCTAACGGTAATCCTGATCCGATAGCTGCCGCAAGAGATATAAGAGAGACATTCGGAAGGATGGCAATGAATGACGAGGAAACTGTGGCATTGATTGCAGGTGGTCATACTTTTGGTAAAACACATGGTGCAGCTTCTGATGAACATGTCGGAAGGGAACCTGAAGCGGCAACCATCGAAGAGCAAGGAATGGGATGGAGCAATTCATTTGGTACAGGGAAAGGGGGTGATACAATTACTAGTGGACTGGAAGGTGCTTGGACAACCACTCCAACGAAATGGAGCAACAACTTTTTTGAAAACCTATTTGGTTTCGAATGGGAGTTGACCAAAAGTCCAGCGGGTGCTCAGCAGTGGACACCAAAAGGTGGAGCAGGTGCAGGTACAGTACCAGATGCACACGACGGTTCTAAGTCGCATGCACCGATGATGTTGACAACCGATCTCGCTTTAAGAATGGATCCAATCTACGGTCCTATCTCCAAAAGATTTCATGAGAATCCGGATCAATTTGCTGATGCCTTCGCTCGTGCTTGGTTTAAATTGACGCACAGAGATATGGGCCCAAAAGCTTGTTACCTTGGACCAGAAGTTCCTTCAGAAGATTTAATCTGGCAAGATCCGATTCCAGCGGCAAGCGGTGAAGCATTGAGTAACGCAGATGTTGAAAAATTAAAAGATTTGATAACCGATGCTGGGCTTGCGGGAGCTGAAATGGTGAGAACCGCCTGGGCGTCTGCTTCTACTTTTAGAAATTCAGATAAAAGAGGTGGAGCCAATGGTGCACGCATAAGACTTGCTCCGCAAAAAGATTGGGCTGTTAATAATCCTGCTGAGCTTGCTAAAGTATTGGCTGCTTACGAAGATGTACAATCAAAGTTCAAAGCAGCTGGTAAGCATGTTTCTCTAGCAGATATTATTGTACTTGCCGGTGGTGTAGGAGTTGAAAAGGCCATTAAGAATGCTGGATTGAATCTCAAAGTTCCTTTTACACCAGGTAGAACAGATGCAACACAAGAACAAACGGATGTTGAGTCATTCTCTATTCTGGAACCATTGGCTGATGGATTTAGAAATTACTTGAGATCTCATTCACCTATTTCTTCAGAAGAATTGTTGGTCGATAGAGCACAGTTGATGACTTTGACTGCACCTGAAATGACCGTGCTCTTGGGTGGAATGCGTGTATTGGATACAAACTACGATCATTCTAAGAATGGTGTGTTTACAAAAACACCTGGATCGTTGACCAATGATTACTTTGTCAACTTGCTTGACCTTGGAACGACTTGGAAAGGATTGACAGATGCACAGGGTGTTTTTGAGGGTAGAGATCGTAAGTCAGGCGAATTGAAGTGGTTGGGAACAAGAGCGGACTTGATTTTTGGTTCTAATTCTGAACTAAGAGCGCTAGCTGAAGTATATGCTTGCTCTGACTCACAAGAAAAATTTGTAGGAGATTTTATCAAAGCATGGGTTAAAGTAATGGAGTTGGATCTTTTTTAAGATTCAAAGGTTTATATAAAAACTGTTTTTTTGATTGGTTGAGGTGGTGGTTCGCCTCAACCTTTTTTTTATTCCATACAGTACGATTTTAAATATAGCCCTGTATCAATACTAGCCTGAGTTGTTTTATATTTATGAAAAATACAACAACAGTGAAGTACAACTTTGATGAAATAATAGATAGGCAGAAAACCAATGCCATGAGTGTTGAAGGATATGGTCCTTATTTATTCAATGGCGAAAACAAGCTTGACATCAAGCATGACAGTAAAGATCTGATAAGAATGTGGGTCGCCGATATGGAATTTGCCGTTGCACCTCAGATTATCGATGGCATCAAGGAACGACTTGACCATCCGATTTTTGGTTACTCCGGAATATTTGAATCAGATTATGCAGACGCATTTCTTAATTGGACAAAGCGTCGTTATAATTGGGAATTTAATAAGGAATATTTGGTCAACGCACTTGGGGTGATTCCTGCATTGTTTACATTGGTGGAATATATCTGTAAACCTGGAGATAAACTGTTGTTCATGACTCCATCTTATGCATTTTTTAAACATGCTGCCGATAAACATAATATCGGATATGTTGTCTCTGAATTGAAGTGTACCGATGGCTATTACGAGATGGACTTTAAAGACATTGAAGCGCAAGTCAGTCAAGAAGAGGTAAAGTTGTGTATTTTATGCAGTCCCCATAATCCCACGGGTAGAAACTGGAATGAAGCAGAACTTAAACAATTGGGTGATATCTGTTTTGCCAATGGAGTGCAGATTATCGCTGATGAAATTCATTGTGACCTGTTGAGAGGTACAGAAAAATTTACACCTTTGGCCAAAATTTTTCCGCAGAGTGATCAGATTATTACCTGCATGGCTCCCAGCAAAACTTTCAATCTTGCCGGATTCATGTTTGCCAATGTTATCATTCCTAATGATGCTCTGAGAACAGAGTGGCAGGAAAAAAACCTGCCGATAGTCAATCCATTGAGTGTTGCTGCTTGTCAGGCCGCTTACGCAAATGGTCAAGATTGGCTGGATGAATTGACCGTGTACTTAGATCAAAATTTTCAATTTTTAAAAGACTTTTTAACAGAGCATTTGCCCAAAGCCATTTACAATATCACAGAAGCTACTTATTTGGCCTGGGTTGATTTGGCTGCATATTTTGAACAAGGCGAAAATCTCACCTTGTTTTTTGCCAATGAAGCTGGAGTAATCTTAGAAGGAGGAAACATGTTTGTCGATCATGCTGATGGTTATGTCCGATTAAATCTTGCTTGCCCGAGAGCCAAATTGCAAGAAGGTTTGGAAAGAATGGTGGAGGCGATAAATAAAAAAAGTGCTTAAAGAGTAAAAGTTTCTTTTATGATATCCGTGTAAGTCTGACCTGTTGTAATTTTATTCAACTTACTATCCTGCAACTGCAGTATGTATTTCCCTTTGAAATACTTTTGGATTTCGGTAACAATGGATTTGTTGACAATGTAGGAACGGTGCACGCGCACAAATGTAGATGGCAAGCTGTGTTCCAGTTGGGTCAAGGTTTTAGAAAGTAGATGTTCTTCTCCATTTTTTAGATGGACATTTACGTATTTATCTTCAGATTTGAAGTGCGAGATTTGTTCAAAGTTGACCAATAAGATTTTATCTTTTTTCTTGATCGTAAGACTAATGGCTTCTTTGGGTTTTTTGATTTTTGAAATCAGTTCTTGCATCAATCCAAATTCTAGCTCTTTTGGTTTTTCCCACTTCGATAATTTTTGAATGGCTAAATCAAACCGATCTTGTTCGATGGGTTTCATGAGATAGTCGATGGATAAATTTTCAAAAGCTTTCAATGCATACTCAGAATAGGCCGTCGTGAAAATGATCCAAGGTTGGTAAGAGATTTTTGAAAGAACATCAAACCCAGTCATGTCCGGCAATTGTATATCAAGAAAAATAAGCGCTGGTTTTTTTTCTTCGATCAATGCGATGGCTTTCTTTCCAGTATCTGCTACGCCCACAATATTGATCATGCTGCTGTGAGCTTGTAAAAGAGATTTTAATCTCAATTGAGCGGGTAGCTCATCTTCTATGATAACAGTATTTTTCAATAGGTCAAACAAGGAGGTAAGGTGCAAAAATGATAGTCTATCTGATATTTAATTTGAATCAAAAGTTAATTGTATTTTCATCAAAGTAGGTAATAATATATCAACTAATACTGTTTTGGATTGATTCTCAGCGATACGTGTTAAATTTGGTTTATCGTTATCGACACATGTTTCAGTGGTGTGTTGATGAATTGAATGCTATGTTTGTCCGGATAAAATAATAGTAATTTTTTCATTACACTTTTTAATCCATATCCACTATCTAAATTTTCAGCAAATAAGGTCCCTTGATCATACAATTTGATCCACATTCTATTGTCTTCTGAACTGATGGAAAGCTTGATGTCTATTTTTTCACTCTCTTCATTATATCCATATTTGATGGCATTCTCAACCAATGGTTGGAGCAGAAAATGAGGAATCTTTGCGTCTTTCAAATCTTCACCTGTTTCTAGGCTAAATTGCAACCGCTCACCAAATCTTATTTTTTCAATGGCCAGATAGTTTTCAATCATTTCCAATTCCTTAGTCAAAAGCGTCAAGGGATTCCCACTTCGATTGGTTTGATACTTGTAAAACTTTGAAAGAGCAAGCGCCATCTCCTCTGTCTTTTGGGGATCCGTTTTGGCAAGACTCGCAACGGCATTCAAACTGTTGTACAAAAAGTGTGGGTTGGTACTCGCCTGGATGCTATTTAATGCTGCTTCACTTGCCAACATTTTATCATTGGCGTTGTCAAGTTCTTTGCTTCTTCTTTTGTGTTGGAAGTAGGAGCTTCTCAATGTGTTCAAAAAATTCCCAAGTGCAAAGGAAAACAAAAATCCTAATTCGAAATAGATAGGGCGTTCCGCGAGTAGGGTGTAGCCATCTGATTTGAAAATATAGAGATCGATCATCCTAGCGATGAATGTACTTCCTACTGCGCATATTATTGAAACAGCAAACAAAATAATTGCCTTCTTATATGCTTTTTCATCTGAAAGAAAATGCTTCAGAAGATATTGGTAAATGAAATAAATCGAAAAGACAAGCAGGCTATAATTTAATAAGGCAGAAATTGGGCTTGCTGAATAGGATACAGGATTCAGCATGGTAAATAGAAATGTGACTGTCAGTAATAATAAGATGATCTGAACTGCATTTGCTTTTTTTGAAAATGGCTTGCTCTTGAGTAAGAACAAAATCAAATCTTTCACCATCAGTATGAAAAACGGTATGAGTGAGATCAATAGAAAGATGAATACGCTATCATCTATTTTTGTAAACCAATCTGTACGAGCTTCTTCGTTATTCAAAAACCTTCTTCCTTCAAATTGGACTGCGGGCTTAATCAAGGCTTTGCGTTCATGGTATCCTAATTTTTTAAGTGTGTCAATTCTTTGATCATCATTTTGTACTATCCCCGAGAAAGCGTAGTGAAAGAGAGGTTCGATGGCTTGATTGAATTGATCCGGCATATTGGCGATACCTGAATTGGTATCCGTAAATCTACTGATAGAGATTTTTTCAGATGGAAATCCGAGGATCTGATATCTTTGAATGGTATGAGAATTTTCCTCAGCTACTACAAAGACATCATTTCTTTTATAATTAAGGACTGCTTCTTTTTTTGAAAGAGGCATATAGGCATGGTCCTCTGCGTCGATCAGTATTTCCGGATTGGGTTGAAGGAAGATACTTGCGATCAACGCTAAAATGATTATTCCAGAGCCAGTGAGTAAATTCTTTCGCATGTTCATAAATGTAGAATTAAATGAGTAATAATGATACAAATGAAGGAAGGAAAGACCGCCAATAAAAGATGTTTCTGACGAACAGGGCAATTTCCTTCGCCAAACGGAAAGGTAGACCAGTCATTGCCAATAGGAAGTTGCATTCTTTCGTATATTAATGGAATGAAGTTTGGATATTTGATAATGTCTAGGACTTCCTTTAGGTTTGCAGCAATGCCTTGGTTGTGAGAAGAATCAGGAATTCAAGACAACGTACATTCAATTCGACAATTAAATCCAATAAATATGAGTCACCAAGACCAGACATCTTCTTTTCTATTGCGCTTCACTCAAAAACTATTTGAAGACGAAGCCGGTGAAACCAATATACAATGGAGAGGGAAAATAACCCACGTACAAGGAAATGATCAAAAGAATTTCACGGAAATGAAAGATGCTATTGACTTCATCCAGGCAAAACTTTCGACCATGACATTGTCTTCTATCGAGGAAGATGCCAGTGATGAAGAAAAAGAAGGTTTGTTGGTGAAGAGCATGGACATCTGGAAAAAATTAGCCAAAAGTTATCCAAAAATGATGGTCGACGCCATCAAAGATCCCAAAGCACAAGTAGCTCAGATCCAAGCTCAGTTGACCAATAAGGCTGGTGAGATTCAAGAACAATTGAGTAGCAAAGCAGAAGAGATTTCTGAAAAGTATCAACTAGAATCTTTCAAGCCTACTTCCAAGTCCGATATCAAAGAACTATCAGAGCAAGTTTCAGAACTCACTAGTCTGATAACAAAGCTTAAAAAGAAGGTTGATAAAATAGATAAAAAGATCGCCAAGTCTTGATCAGATTTGATGACTCACATATTGATGCATTGATTGAAGGGCATGCCCGAGCTGAGCTCAAGATTTATACGCTAGGTCAGTTTAAGTTGGACTTGGTGGATCATGAGATTCTTGATAACTGGGGCAGAGACAAAGCCATCCAGCTGTTTCAGTTTTTTCTGATTTCAAGAAACCGAACCGCGTTACACAAAGAGCAGATCATGGATCGACTTTGGGAAGGCGATGCCACCGACCAAAATTTTAAGGTGGCACTTCATGGTATCAATAAAGTAATCGAACCAAACAAGAAAGCACGTTCCAAGCCAAAGTTTCTACAAAGACAAGGAGCCTCCTATAAATTAAACATGGAACATGTATGGTTGGACTGTGAAGCCATGGAGTCTTTTTTGGAGATAGGAAACAATGTATCATCAGTCCATCCTGAACTGGCCATCATTGCTTACCAATATGCTGTCAAGTTATACAATGGTGTTTTTCTCCCTAACAGGATCTACGAAGACTGGACATCTACCGAAAGAGAGAAATTACAGATGCTTGCCTTGAATGGATATATCAGTTTGGCCGAATTGACATTGGAAGACCAACCAGATGAAACAATACGATTAACGGAAGAAGCCCTCAGTATTGACCCGACTTGGGAAGAGGCTTACCGCATTCAGATGATGGCCCACATGATTAATGGGAATCGCCCTCAAGCCATCAGAACCTTCAATAAATGCAAGGCCACACTTCAAGATGAATTTGGAATCGACCCACTTCCCAATACCATACAGCTTCTCAAGCAAATTCAGGGCAAATAATAGAAACCTCAAACCCCTATAAACGTTGACTTTTTGTGCTTGGAACTGGTTTGTAACTAAGCTGTAACTCTCATTGCTTTTATTTGCAGTATAATTAATCGAAAAGTTAAAATTCACATAATATGGCAACGTTAAAAGTAAATAAAACAGACCTAACAAAAACACGTAAGCAGGTTTTGAGTTCAGTAAAATCAATCAACTGTAAGGTTGTAGATTTTGCAGATACAATGGTAGAAGAAACACTAGCAACTGGTTTTAAATACCAAAAAGTGGCAACAAAGGCAATTAAGAAGTCTGAGCCAATCATCGAAAAGCAAGTTGATATCTTATTTGATACCGTTGAAATGACCATTGATCAAATCAAAGCAAACAGCAAAAGATTTCAAAAATTATTGGGAATAACTAAGCAAGTAAATAAAGCGACTTCTCGATTTGATAAAGCAACAACAAGAATTGGGAAAATGGTTTCTAAAGTTTCTGATAGAGTAGAAGATACTTTCGAAGATGCATCAGAAACAGTAATGAATACAGTTGGGAAAGCAGTAAAGCAAAGTAAAAAAACTTCAGCGAAAGGAATGAAGGCGATTACTAAGCAAACAAAAGCAGCAAAAGCTGTAGCATCAAAAACAACTGCAAAAGCTACAAAGAAAACAAAAGCAGTAGCAAAGAAATCAACAAAGACTGCAAAAGCAGTAACGAAGAAAGCTACCAAAACTACAAAAGCAGTAGCTAAGAAAGCAACAACAGCTAAAAAGGCAGTAGCAAAGAAAGCAACAGCTAAAGCAGCTCCTTCTAAAAGAGCAAAAGCAGTTGCAAAGAAAACAACAATAAGAGCTACTAAGAAGACAAAAGCTACTCCTAAAAAAAGAGCGACTAAAAAAACTTCTAAGAAATAAGCACAATCAATTAATCTAAAAAAACATTAGAGCTATGGCTACTAAAAAAATAAATAAAAGAAACGTTGAGAATACCATTATCGACTCAACAAACAAAGTAAATAATTTCTTGATCGATACGACTGAAATGATCGTAGACGAAACAATCGAAAGAACAATCGCTTGGCAAGATGTTGCTGACAAAGCAATCAAAGGAGGATTCAAATTGGCTGATAAGCAAGCTGATATCGCTTTCAAGGCATTAGAAATGTTGAAAAAGCAATGGATCAAAGGACAAGAAAATTACAAAGAAAGAGTAAGCAACTAAGCTGAAATAGTAATATGAATTAGTAAAAAGCCATGACTCCACTGGAGTTTTGGCTTTTTCCGTATTTAGATATGAGAAATCATCCAATTTTATATGGAGTTGATTATTTTAGTTTTGAATAGTGAAAAACGAAATTATGAGTGAGAATGATAATTTGGAAGAGGTAGGTAGACCTTCATTGGCGTTGGGCCTTACTGAAGGCATCAGAGCTTTGGTTGAACTAGGAACTTATTTACCTTATCGGTGGCTTACGAAAAAAAATGAAGGCTATGGAGATGGACACCCTGTCCTGATTCTACCTGGATTTATGGCTTCAGATATTTCTACCATTCCATTAAGAAGTTTTATAGATAAATTGAATTATAAAGTATACGGCTGGGGTGAAGGCACCAATTTTGCCAACATCGATTATATTCAATTGTTGAGTGAGAAGGTGCAAAGGATATACGATAGACATGAAGAACCTATCACCTTAATCGGATGGAGTTTAGGTGGAGTATACGCTAGACAGCTGGCGAAAGAAAACCCTGAAATCATCAGACAAATCATTGTGATGGGTACCCCTTTCAAAGGGCTTGATAAAATCAACAATGCAGCTTGGATGTACGATCTGCTGAAAAAAAGCAAAATCATCGACCAAGAAATTGACCAGGATTTACTCAACGATTTTCCCCTTCCAGCACCTGTACCTACAACAGCCATTTTTACAAAAGAAGATGGAGTGGTGCCTTGGGAATATTGCCTTGAAGATGAAGACGAATGGCATCAGAATATTCAAGTACGCGGAAGCCATTTTGGATTGGGTGTCAACCCATTGGTACTTCAGATAATCGCAGATAGATTGGAATTTGATAGATCTAACTGGCAGTATTTTGAAACCAGCAACTTGATAGAAGACTTATTAGTAACGGCAGAAGCCTTATAAAAAAAATAACCTTGAAGAAGACCCTGTTTGATCAATTTGAATTATCTGGAATGGAGCCGATTAGTGGCATGGATTCTACTTTTTTATATGTAGAGACTCCTACCAGTCCCATGCACATCGGCGCACTTACTGTTATTGAAGGTTCATTGGAATTTGAATCTTTCAAAAAAATAATTGCTTCTCGTATCCATCAGATGCCCAAATTGAGACAGCGTCTCGTTGAAGTACCATTTAGTATTGATCATCCTTATTGGGTGGATGATCCTGATTTTAATATTGATATGCACATTGATCATGTAGCACTACCAAAACCTGGTAGTTGGAAAAACATGAGAAAATTGGCTTCTAAAATATTTAGTGAACCATTGGATAAATCTAGACCGTTATGGTCTTTGACTTTCGTCGAAGGTTTGGATACTTTATCACAAGTGACTCCTGGTTCGGTGGGAATTATCTACAAAATCCATCATGTAGCTGTCGATGGTGTAGGTGGAGCTGGTCTTTTGGGAATATTGTTTGACCTAAGTCCAGATATTAAGAAAATCCCAAAACCAAAAGAGTTTAAGCCGGCACCTTTACCAAATGAGCTGTCGATGATCATGAAGAGTACCTTGAGCTTTGCGCAAAAACCATTGAAGTTTCCGAATCTGGTAAAAGACACCATGCTTTCCACCTTGAAAGCTGGATTCATGACTCGAGCACAGCATCTAGATCTTCCCACTGCTCCTTTTACTGCCCCAAAAACACCATTGAATGGTATTATATCTGCACAAAGAAAATGGAACACCACCATTCTCTCTTTGGATAGGGTGAAAAAGTTGAAAGGGATCATGGGCACAACGCTGAATGATGTTATTTTGGCAATATGCTCAGGTGCATTGAGAAGGTATCTCGCAGAAAAGAAAAAGCTTCCGACAAAACCTTTGGTAGCCATGGTTCCTATTTCTACAAAAAACCAGGCAGAGAAAGAATCGGGGAATAACTTATCAGCCATGCTGGTGCAGTTGGCTACCGATGTAGAGGATAGAATTGAAAGACTGGAAACCATTTATGAAAATACCATAAAGGGAAAAACCTATCAAGGTGCTTTGGGTGCCAAGTCGTTGTCCAATATTGCCGAAGCCGTTCCATTTGGTGTTGCCAACCAAGCTGCAAGATTGTATTCAAGATTCAATTTATCCAAGTTGCACAATCCTGTTTTTAATGTAGTCATCACCAATGTTCCTGGACCGCAATTACCAATTTATCTCAATGGTAATAAAGTACACTCGATCATGGGGATGGCACCCATCATTGATGGAATGGGTTTGATCATCACGGTATTGAGTTACAATGGAAATATTACGATAAGTCCTACATCTGATATTAAATCCATGCCAGATCTCAATGAATTTTCAGATTATATTCTTGAGGAAGCAAATGCTTTGGAAGAAGATATTTTGAAATATGAGAAGAAGGGGAAAACAAAAAAGAAGAAAGTTAGCAAAGCCAAAAAATCAAAGTCTAAGAGTTCTGAAGTAGAAGCTTTCTTTAAGTACGTGCGCAAATTTTTAAAAGACAATCCAAAGTTTATCAAAAAACCAATTGGAGTATTTCAATTTCATGTTGACGGGAAAGAACCAATTTCTTACCAACTAAACTTATCTAAAGCTCCAGGTAGTGTCCGCAAAGGTGAAAGTAAAAACCCAGACGTCATTGTGAAAGTCAAAGATGAATATCTATTAAAAATTGCAAGTAGGAAATTGGCTTTGCCTACCGCATTTATTCAAGGTAGAATCAAATTGGAAGGGGATTCAGCAATAGGGATGAAGCTAGCTACGGTATTGAAACAAATACCAGCTTACGAAGGCAAAAAGGCTTAAGGCATTTGCCCTAATTCTTTAAGGTAGCTGTCTCGGATTTTCTTAATCTTTTTATCTAGATTTTCCTTGGTCCATTTTGTAGTTGAAACGGGTGGCAATATTTTCACCTCCACAATGGCTGGTCTGATAAAGTTTGAACCACGCGGCATTGCGTCGTGTGCATTTTTTATAACAATTGGAACAATAGGAACATTGGCTTGCATCGCCATGTGGAAAGCGCCCTTTTTAAATTTCCCAAGTTTGTAATCAAAACTTCTGGTTCCTTCTGGAGCCAATCCTATAGAAGTGCCGTTTTTAAGCGCATCTACCGCCGGCTTCAATGCTTCGATGGCTTTTTTGCTGTTCTTGCGATCGATAAATATCATGCCTGCACTTTTGAAAATGGGTCCGAGCGGTGAATATTGAAGTTCCTTCTTGGCAATACCTACCGCATCTTTTCTTAGTAGTTTGGCAAGGATAAGAAGGTCTACATTGCTTTGGTGATTGAAGATGAAGACAGCCGGTCTCTTTTTCCAAATGTTCTCCTCATTCTGTACAACCAGCTTGATCCCTGCTACTCTCGTGCCTAAATCACCCACCATGGCCATCATCGAATTTTTACCATCTTTCCAGTCAAGATTTACCATACCACTTGCCATTCCAGACAATACTGCTGGACCGATGGAAGAAAGTGTCAATCCGGTTCTTAAAAAGTTTGTGATGTTTGGTCGACCATTGTCATTGAATCTAAAAATCTGCCAATCGTTTTCCATTGCTAGGGTCGTCAGTTCAGTATCTGGATTGACTGGTTTTGGATTACCGACTATTTCTAATAGAGGTAGGTCTTCATAGCTGTCGGTATAAAAGAAGCTTTTTGATAAATCTATCTTGTGCTTTTTGGCAAATCCTTCTCCCAGTATCGCTTTTCCTTCTCCCCAGCACGCTGGTTCAATCATTTTGCCCGTGAAGACCCCTTTTTTGACTTCCATCTTGGTGCACATAATGTGTTTGATGCCCAGATCTCTGGCAACAGGATCTACTTGGTACGGAGTAGCGGCTGATACAATCGCCACGGTATGTCCTTTCGATAAATGTGCCTCAACCAATGCTCTTGATTCAGGGTAAATGGATTTGGCGAGATGTTGCAAATAGACTTCTTCGCCCAAGTCAATGAGTACTTGTTCTTTTTGTCCTGCTATTCCTTTTGCACTTAGTGCAGCAAGTCCAGCAAAATTTTTATTGCCTAAGGCATACACCATTCCTCCACTGAATTGGGCAGCCGCTTCCTTGGCGGTCATCTTTCCGCTCTTCAATCTAGCTTGGATAAATTGCTTGGCAGAAAAACCAGAAATCAATGTCCGATCTAAATCAAAGTAAGCAGCAATATGAGGTCCTTCTTCTCCTTCAATGACGGTTTGTGTAATAGAACTCATCGCAGACCCAGGAATTGGTGCGTCTTCAAATGTGTTTGTATTTCTGCCTAGGCCTGATTCTGGAGATAAATCAACCAGACTCTCCATGCGCATGGTAAGATCATTCAATTGTGAGATCCATGCATCTAGCTGTTCCGTCTTTCTATCTTCGATGGTGGGAATATAATCTCTGTTTTTAGCAAGTCTTAATCCGTTGTTGAGGAATGGTTTGGACACCGATACCAATCGGTGGATTTTTCCTCTCCAATGTAATTCTTCACCGTAGAACAAACACGAGCGCATCAACTGTTCGTCATTGTAGCTACGATCAGCTTCCAAATTTTTCAAGGAAAACCCAACCACTTTGTACGCTTCTGTCAATGTTTTTAAAAGTACATGAGAAATATATATCTGTTGGTTGGATAGCAAGGACATCAATTCCAATGGATTGGATTCCATGATCATCGACCAATCTGGGTGCATGGCAGAAAGCTGGCCTTCTATTTCATCTGTAAATTGAGCTTTGTTGGAATAGAAAAATTCAAATTTAAATAGGTCTCTGATGGCCATGATTTCTTCCCAAAAAACAAAGCCCGCTTCGGTGGGGTTTTCTCTGATCACTTTCATCAAGGCCAGTTCGATAAATGCCCTATGATAGAGGTGGTGCGTAGCCATGTTTGCATAGTAGTTGGCTCTCATGTAATTTTCAGGAACGATAGAGTATTTTGCCGTTGCGCCCGTTCCTACCAGTTGAATAATTTTTGATTGAATCAATAAGTTCAAGGAACGTTGTACGTTTTCTCCTAGATTCTTACCTCTATCAACCAATGCATCTATTTTTTGAGATTGGATGATTCCCATTAGTTGAAGACAGATCGCTTCTATGCTTCTTTTTGTCAAAGCAAATTTACTAAGAAGGGCAGTGCATATAAGACTTGGTGTTGTAACGGGCGTTACATTGTTGATGCCATGCGCTAGTTCGAAAGCAAATTTAGAAATGGATGGTTTGTCATTGGTTTCGTCATCGGGGATGACCGCTTGTTCTACTTCGTTGTAATTGACTGGTTCGCCGATGCGCAATGAAATCCGGCCATGATCCTCTCCCATTTTTCTTATGTAGTTGAGGAACCAAGTCAAACTTTCACTTTTCTTTACTTTACCTCGTCCCTCAAGCGTCATATCTTCAACATCAGGGATAAGATCATAGACGATAGATACGGGCACGTACTTTACATCAGTGCCGGCATGTATTTCAGCCTCACGGATATATTTTAGAATCCCCATTTTCGGCCATACCAATTTGCCAGTACGACTTCTGGTCCCTTCTAGGGCCCACATGAAATGTTTATTTGCTTTAAGCAATTGAGAGATAAAGTGCTTCAGTGTCGCCTTGTAGATTTCATCATCTTTAAAACTTCTTCTGATGAATATCGTTCCAGCCCTTCTACCTAGCTGACCCAATCCTGCAAAGGCCATGTTGCTGCCGGCAAAAATGTAAGGAATACTTAGGCCGTAACGTGCTAGAGTAATACCCAGGACAAACATGTCGATGTAGGTTTTGTGCGTCATCACGAAAGCAACCGAGTGTGTCCGCATCATCTTCGTCAATGCCTTGAATTCTGAAATATTGACATCGATGACTTTTTCATACGCCCGGTCTACAACAAATTCTGCCAGTTGGACGCCAACCGATTGTAGTACAGGATGCTGAAAGGTGTACATCTCTTTAAGGGACGAAGAAGCCTTGTTGATAGTTTCTTCAAGAGACATATCATATTTAGAAGCAAGGTCTTTGAGTGTTTTTTGGAAGACTTCGTTCTGAATTAAACTATCAAATTCAAGTGGGTTATTCATCTATTGACAATATATAAAAAAGGATACGAATAATGACGAAGCAATGATGAGATAAATTTGAGTCAATGGCTGCACATCCATTTTATAGTCATTTTTAATTTTCTATATTTCAATAATTGCGCTCTCTTTATAGCGCGTAGTACCTAGGTGTTGTGCTCATAGGCGCAAGTTGTTTTCATTTAAATTGTACTTAATTGGTGTGAAATATCCCGCTTTTAGATCATGTTTTTACGCTTGCGCAAATGTTTGAAGCTGTTTTCAGTAAGATTTTATATATTCAAAAATGAATTAATGGACGTTGAAGGGCGAAGTATCAGGTCTTTCGCTACAACAATCTGAATAATAACAAGCATGTATTTACAATTTCCGACAAGTACCTTCGATAAGAATTATCTCATACACACAGATAATTACGAGTACGAAAATGCGTACGACTTGATTTATGAATTGTTTTCTAAGCATATATTTATTGATCGGGAAGCAGAATTGTATTTGTATCAATTGCTGAAAGATACCGGCTATGGATCGATAGAAGGAATTCCTATTGATCAGTTGAATGGGATCGTCAATTATTTTCTAAAGAGCCGCGATCAATATCGGGTAAACTACGATGAGGAGCGCTTGACCTACCTGTTGCTTGCCGCAATAAAATCAAGCGAGATCATATTATCTATCGACCAACAAGTTATTTCTGAATTACAAGTGCCAATCTCATTGGAACGCGATTCTACTATTACGTTTTTTAAAAAGAATAAATTGAATACCATCAAATTCAAATCAATATAGCATGGGTTTACTCGACAAATTATTCAAACGTCTACAACGTGAAGAAAAATCAGAGCAGGAAAGTGAAGAAGAAAATGTAGCATTTAAAGATATTATCTTTGATTGGTTCAATGAAAACAATGATAGTGTAGAAGGATTTATCCAAGAATTTTTACATCCATGTATTGATAGATACAAGCAACTTGAGCACAAGAAAAAATATTTTGAAAGCCAGCCCGAAGAGGCTTTTGAAACAAACTTTAATAGCCATAGTATTCTTTATCTAGCTGGCAAGTACCCAAGCAATCGAAGATTTAAGTTGTTGTTTGATTATGTAATGGATAAGTCCAACAATGCTTATCATCTGAAAGAGGCCATTCGTATGTGGGTCAGACGGAACGAATTTGACGAAAGTACCATGAAGTTTTTCAATGTACTGCAAGCAGGTCGAATCAATTGTCAGCTGTATCATGCGGTGTATGATCAACGTGATTCAAACATCAGTTCCATAGTCTCGCTGCCGGCTAATGTGATGCCAATACTGAGAGCTGATCATCGAGCAGTTTTTGAAATGGTGTTTCCTTATATTAAAGAGCAAGCATTTAGTGAGAAGTTGTATGTGTTGTCGGGTTGTTTGGCGCCTGGTCAGGGGATGGAATACAATGATGAATCGGTAATGGAGTGTAGGGCTGAGGTGAATAAAATAATTGATCTGCAAAATGCAACGGATGTTGTTCCGATCAGCAGGGAATTGGTGATGGATTATGAAAACGCCATACTTGCTTTGCCGAGGTCTGAAGTATATGCTAGCACCGATAGTAAGAAACGAAGGTATCTGTCGCTTAAAAATTTTCCTGAAGTGAAGACTTTCCTTCAAAAGCACAAAGGGAATGAAGTGGCGATTCTAAAATTTATGGTTTATCAGTTGGGGCTTAATTATTTGAATCGTGATTTAAAAAAGACCTACAAGGAAATCATCAAAGAAGTCCTGAAAGACATCAAGATAAATGAACAGCAATTTTGTGCCATTGTCGATCAAAAAATCTCATCGAATAGTCCGATGATTTATAATGAAATGCTGGCTCCAATATTTGCGCAAGCGACAACGGAAAAAAAGAGCAATGAGGAACTGGTTGCACATCTTGAAAATAAATTGTTGAGAGATATTGAGAATGCTCTTGACTTGTATGAATATCAAACTATTTTTGATGCCATAAAATTAAAGCGCGATAAGCTGAGTGATGAAAATGCTCAATCATTGGTAGATGCCAAGTACAATCGATTATACGGTCGATTGAGTTTTCAGTACAACTGGGTGGCGCTTACTTTGCGGGATAAGAAACATGGAGATTTTGTGTTTGAAATTCTTCTAGGAAAATTGAATCAACTGTTTCCTAGTTCGCTTAAGTCTTTGTCCAAACATATTCAATATTTACAGGATGACCATAAAATGGCGACCTTAAATCTGGATGGTGTTGATTACGATTTCACGGTAAATATTTTTACTGAATTGAATAAGGTCTTAGCGTCCAAGAAAATAGCTTATCGTTTTGTACCTATTGTGATCAACAAAAGAACTGCGTATCGAAGGGATGTTGTTGAATACAATTGTGCCATTGAGCTTTTGAATTACGAACAGTTTTTGGTGTACAAAACAAAGTTCTTAGCATCTAATGAAATGATCAACTCTTCTTTGATATCGGATATCAAATATGAAATTTTGAATGCACCGATGTTGGGTGTAGGTCCTGTAGATGGGCTAGCAAGTGCTGATGACACTACATTTAGCAATGATCCAAGGTGGAAATGGTTTAAAGACGATTATGTTGATAAATTGGAGAGTTCTGTAAAGTGGTATGATCTGATGGATCTTCATATAGAGTGCAAGGGATCGTCGAAGCCCAATAAGCAATGGGCGGGTCAGATTACAAAAGCGGTTGATGAATTTGGTGAGGAGCGATATTTTAAGGAATTGGGTTCTATGATGTCGAGTTCATTGAAAGAATCCTTTTGGTTTTTGGATCAATACAGAACGACGATCAAAGGAATCGTCTGGTCTTGTGCATTGCGGGCGAACGAAGAATCGCTCTCGTTGGTGAAGCTAATCACAGAGGCGGCGTACACAAAAATACCGGGGATTGGTCCTAAGTCAACGGCTCTTGGAAATGTAGGATTGAATGCTTTGGTGTTGTCGGGAAGTGATGAAGCTTTTGGGATGTTGAACTTGATGCGAAACAAAAGTAAGTATGCAAGATTTGTCAAGGCGATCGACAAGGCGATTGATAAGTTTCTTGAATCTGCTCCTGGTGATCCGGAATTATTGGCAGATAAAAGCATTCCGCGTTTTGGATTTGAAGGAAATGGGAAGCTGGTGAGTATCGATGAAAAGGTAGGTGTGCAGTATGTGATTAAAAACATGAAGCTTTCTAAAAAATGGACTGTTGATGGAAAACCACAATCAGCGACACCTGCGATCATAAAAGAAAGTTATCCTGCGCAAGAGAAAGAAATCAGTACTGAATTTAAGCGAATCAATGCGATCTACAAGCAGTTAAAAGACCGAATAAAAACGTATTGGTTGTATGATAGGAAATGGGAGCATGCCCACTGGCAAAAACACATTATCGGGCATCCATTGTTGGAGTCCTATCTGACGCAGATGATATGGAGGAACGAAACGAAAGGCGAGAGCTTTATGTATGAGGGTGGAAAATGCTTGGATGTAGATGGGAAGGAGGTAGTCTGCGAAAAGGAAAATATTATTAGTCTATGGCATCCGATTGATGCGGGTAAAGAAGAAATCGATGGGTGGCAAAAATTTGTGTATCGCAATAAGATTGTTCAGCCGCTCCGTCAGGCCTTCCGGGAACATTATCCTTTTTCTGAGGCAGAATCTGGCATGCTAGAGTCCGAAAGATTTGCACATCACTTTTTGGCGGTGAAGAAATTGATGGCGATTGCCAATGGTGCGGGTTGGGTATTTACCTATGAACACGAAGGGGAGAGTTGGCCTCGTAAATTTGTCAAACCCATCGGAGCAACCATACATCTGCGATGTGATTACCATAGAAACGATTATGCGATTCCGACCAAGATGATTTATTTTGAGAAAGGCAATACGGTGAAGTTGGTGTACAATAGTAAGGAACCTAAGATTCCGTTTTCGGAAATTCCAAACAAGACCAAATCGGAATTGTGTAGAGATATGGATTTGTTTATCGCCACTACGAGTATCGCCAATGATCCTGAATTGTCATTGAAGACCGAAGCGGAAAAGTTTTATCGTGAGGATTTCAACAAGGGTAATTTTTCTGACAATGCTTCTGCTAAAATCAGGAAACAGGTTTTGGCAGTGATTGCTTCTAGTCTTGGGATTGATCCGGTGTTTGATAAAAATTATCTCATTGTGAATGGCAAATTGAAGAAGTATCGAATCAATTTAGGAAGTGGTTTTGCACAATTGGCGGATAGTCAACAGCATGTAAACTTACTACCAGATGTTACGCCACTGAAAAAAAGCAAAAAACATCATACACCCATCCAAGATGATGAGACCTTATATATCATCATGGCCAAGGCATTGTTGCTCGCCAAGGATGATCAGATCACGGACGAGAAGTTTTTGAAGGCCATTGAAAATTGAGAAATCAAATAAGATGAAGACGATTCGCAATAGAGTAAAATTCTTGTGGTTGAATACCTACTAATTGATGAAGGACATGAAATCCATTGTGCGAAATTTAATCATTGTATTGGTCTTGTTGTCGATTCCATTGGTAGCGATGCAGTTTACCGATGAGGTAGAGTGGGGTGCTGGAGACTTTCTAGTAGGAGGTATTATTTTGTTTTGTTTGATTTCAGGGATTGACTATTTATTGCATCGGATTGAAAATCGCAAGTATCGAGTGCTTGCGATCATTTTGTTGCTCGTCGTATTTTTCTTGATTTGGGTGGAGTTGGCTGTGGGAATTTTTCCTTTCTGATGACCAACCTTTTTTTTAATGGCTGCGTTGGTTGAATTATGAACAAGTGGCTGAGAGGATAGAGGTATCCAATGTTATTTTATGAGCGTAGAAAAAAACAGGATAGAATTAGCTTGCGCTTTACGTATTATTTACATAAATTTACACGTAAAGATATTACAATGGATAAAAAGTTAACGTTAAGTCTAGATAAAGCAATCATAGAAAAAGCAAAAAGCTATGCAAAGCAAAATAAAACAAGCTTATCCAAAATGATTGAAGTGTACTTTGATTCACTTACAAGTGATGCCGATGATAATGATCACATCAGAGCAACACCATTGGTAGAAAGTTTGTGTGGCGTTATTAAATTGCCAAAAGATTTTGATTATAAAAAATCTAAGGCTGAATATCTGCTTGAAAAGTACAAATGAAAAAAATTCTCATCGACACGAATATAATTATTGATCTTCTCGCTAAGAGAGAAAAACATTTCATAAGCAGCCAACAAATATTTTCTTTGGCAGATAAAAATAAAATTCAACTTATCATTTCAACTTTGAGCATAGCAAATGCTCATTATGTATTGTATGATGTGATGAAACTAAAAAACGCTAGATCAATAATTGGCAAATTTAAAGTATTGGTAAAACCACAATCTCTAACCGACAAAATTATTGAACTTGCCCTTAATGATAAATCGTTCAAAGATTTTGAAGATGGCATTCAATACTATACTGCCTTGGCATCAAATTGCTCAGCAATTGTAACAAGAAATACAAAAGACTTTAAAAATTCTAGTATTCCAGTGTTACAACCCAAAGAGTATTTGGTTAAAATGAATGTTGATAAATAATATTCTATAATCACAACCTAGCTCCAATCTTTTCACCTCTCTTCCTCTTTCAAAATGATTTCCTGGGCTATAAAACCCCATAAACACTGAATAAATCCCTCTTTCTTCTCTAGATTTCACAAAAACAATGTGGGTGACATACCCACCCATTAGGGTGATTGTATGCGCCAAAATGATGCATTACTTTTAGGCTTAGAATAAAAGGCAACCATTGTGAGGGCTGAAAAAACCATCATCGTATGTCTTAAAATATTTTCAAACCCCAATAAGAACAATTATGAAGACATATTTAAAAATTGCTTTAGCAGTATGTTTTATTGCTATTTCAAATCAAGTACAGGCACAATTTTTTGAAGGTTTTGAAGGTGCGAGCTTTCCTCCAGCTGGATGGACTTCATACATAGGTGTGAATGGTCAAGGAACAGTCAATGATTGGCAATTGACTACAGCTATTGCTAATTCAGGAGCTCAAAGTGCATTTGTTTTTGAAGAAGATGTACCTGATGTAGCAGAAGATTGGTTGGTTACTCCTCAATTTACTCCAAATGCTGATTTTGATGGAATTTCATTTTTTGAAAGACAAGTTTTTGCTTCTGATCTTGGAAGTGTTTATACCATTAGAGTATCTACAGCTTCTCAAACCAATCATGCAGATTTTACAATCATAGAATCGTATACAGAGACAGATTTTACAACTGATTTCACACAAAGAATTGTTGATTTGTCCGCTTTTAATTTTACGCCCATTTATGTTGCATTTGTTTTGGAGCAGGATGATGGTGATACTTGGAACATCGATGATGTTACTCAGGTGAAGATTCCGCCTTGTAATAACTCCTCTGTTTTTGGTAATATACCAGTACCAAATGATGGATCTGTTTTTACTACTGCTGGATGTGTTCAACCTGGGGATTATGTGAATTATACTGGCATTGTAGAAGGACATCAGTATAAATTCTCTAGCTCAAATCCAAACGATTACATCACTGTCAGAAATGGAAGCAACAATGGATTGTTGTCTTTTGGAGTTGGAGACCAATTTCTTACTGCGCTGACTTCTGATGATATTGAGGTTCATATCAACTTGGATGATGGAGCCTGTGGGACTAGTACTACATGTAGAACTGCATCAGCTGAGTGTACCAATTGTATAGCTATCGACAATTGTAATAATGCGGTTGCATTGGAATGTGGTGATGTATTGATGAATGAATCTACGGTAGGTTCTACCGACGATGGCAACCCTGCATCGTGTACGATTGGGGTAGGGAATTGGTATCAGTTTACGCCGACAGTCACTTCTGCTGTAAACTTGACAGTGACTCCTGAAGCGGGATATAATGTAAAACTTGCGGTAGTAACGACGCCAGATTGTATTGACTTTACCTTGTTTCCAGCAGGTTGTCAAGACCAGGCAGGAGATGGTGGTCCAGAAAGAAGAGATTTTGTAGCTGAGGCAGGTACCACCTACCATTTTTATATTGGTTGTCCGGGAGCGACATGTACGGATGTAGGTTCTTATGATTTAGAATTATTCTGCTCTCAGGAAAACTGGAGTTGTAGTACTGCAACAGATATGTCATGTGGTGATACATTTAGTGGTGAAACAACTTCTGGTGCAATCCGTGATATATTCAATCCAGGAGGATGTACCGCTGGGGAAGGATTGTGGTATAGGTTTGCTCCGACCGTAGATGGTACAGCAACAGTGACTTTGACACCAGAGTTTGATTTTGATGCACAATTGTCTGTGCTAGAAAGCACAGATTGTATCACCTTCACTCCAGTACCTAGTGGTTGTGTAAATACTTTTCAAGATGGATTTGTGGAGACCCTTGTATATGATTATACTGGAGGTACCGAATATTACTTCTATGCAGGGAACGCGATCATAAACTCAGAAGATGGAAATTTTGATCTAAGTTTGACCTGTGATGATGGATTCTGTAACAACACTACGCAGTTTCCTGGTGGATCCACATCTGCATCTGCGGAAAGTAATACTATTGTGACGATAACCATTGCTCAATGGGCTGGAGACTTTGCGTTGATTACCAATTTGACTGCGGGAGAAACGTATGAATTTACCAATTCTTCATCTGATTTGATTACCATTAGAGATGCGGTATCAGGTGATCCATTGATGTCAGGAGTGGCGCCTTTGTCATTTACGACCACAAGCAATAATGATCTTGAAATTCACTATAATTTGGACGATGGCAATTGTGGAACGGAGCAACTTGATCGAACAACAACTGTTGAATGTCTTACTTGTCCTTGTCCAGCCCAATTTACTTTTGGTACCGCATCCGGGTTGACAGGTACTGAGGATGGAATCGTTTTGTATGAAACAGATGGTGAAATAGAATCTGTTCAAACGATAGCATCAACAGGTGTAGTGACTTATAGTGCTGGAGGTGATATTACTTTAATGGAAGATTTTGAAGTCGTACAAGGAGGGGAATTTACCACAACGCATGATGGTTGTTCTGTGACCACTTTGCAAGGAGAAGGTCCTTTGAAATATAAAATCCTTATTAAGGAAAAAACAAGCAGCGAAAGTCAGCGAAGGGCTGATTTGAATAATTAAAACGGATTAGGTCTGCATATAAAATACGCAAGCTAAGCTTGGGTATTTTATATGCAGGCTCATTTTCAATTGAATCTCGGTTTTATGCTGAGATTTTTTTTGTGGTGATAATTAGGTTGTCGCTCGGTATGGTTTTTACCAAATGTGATCTATTTCTCTATTGCCTTCAATACTTCTCTTGTCAGATCCCAGCGATTAAAACCTTGCTTTCCGTAGTCCAATCCTCTTCGTACAATCACCAAGTCGTGACTAGGTACTACAATGACAAACTGGCCACGATTGCCTGCTGTTGCATAAGCGTCTTTGGGAACGTCTGTGCGATCGTCTGGGACCAACCAAAATTGTCCGCCATAAAAATTTCCTGTTGCTGCTGTTGAGGGAGCAGGTGTACGTACAAATTCGATCCATTCTTTGGAGATGATTTGTTCTCCATCCCACATGCCATCATTGAGATACAAAAGTCCAAATCGAGCAAGGTCTCTGGCGTTGGTGTACACTTGACTACTCAATACAAAATCGCCAAAACGATCTGTGCTAAGGAAGGTAGACCTCATGCCGATTTTGTCCAGCAATGCTTTTCTTGGAAAATGAAAGTAATCTTCGCCTAGTGTGTTTTTCATGGAGAGAACTGCCAAGATGGTGTCGTAGTTTTCGTAATCCCAAGAGCTACCTGGTGTTCTGATTAGTCCTCTGTTTCTTGCTCCATTGGTGATGCTTGCACCTGCCCAGTAGGCGAGCCCGGAACCGGTTGCATATTCCATTCTTCTGCTATCCACAGTGTATAGACCGCTTGACATATTCAAGGCATGACGCAAGGTGATTTCTTTTCTTGGATCCGTATCAGGATTGGCTTGTTTGGGAAGCCACTCTACGTTGAGTGGTTTGTCCAATGCCATTTTTCCTTGGTCGCTCAAGATGCCAAATAGGGTGGATGCAATGCTTTTTGCCGTTGACCAGGTTCTTGTTTTGGTGGTATAATCAAACCCATCTGCATACTGCTCCGCAATGACTTCTCCTTTGTGCACGATCAATAGACTGATGGTGGTTTGTTCTGGTGTGTCTCTGTCGAATGACCAGTCGATGGCTTTTTTCAAGGCCATTTGGTCAACTCCTTTTGCCTGCTTGTTGATGGTAAATTTATCCCCATTCGGCCAGGCGATGTTCTTTGCATCATCGGTGAGTAGTGGCAATGTTTGGATAGGGAGCTTGTCGATGTCACTAAGGTTTTGGTCTGGTGGCAAGATGATGCATCCGATGCCTTTTCTGAATGCTGCTCTCATGACGGGAGTGCCACCCGCAACGCCGATTTCTACGGCCTTTCTATCCCAGTCGATTTTGTAATCACCTCCTTTGGCAGTGCCTATTGGTCTGGATAGGTATTTCAATTCTTGGTCGTAGACTTGTTCGATGGTGCGCTCGCTGGTAAACAAGCCGTTGCAGGTAAGAATGGCTTGGACGCCATTGGAGATCATGTCCCGGTTGCTCTTGAAGTAATCGTAGGATTCGGTTTGTTGTCCAATGGCTTGAAAAACAAAAGCCAATAGAGCAGATAAAAGGGTAATTTTTTTCATGTTGATTTTATTTTCTGATCTCTACGATCATTTCAATTTCGCAGGCTATGCCTGAGGGTAGGGAAGCCATTCCGACAGCAGATCTTGCATGTCTTCCTCTGTCTTCGAATGCGTCAATCATCAATTCAGAAAAACCGTTGATGACTTTGGGGTGGTCCGTAAAATCTTCGGTGGCATTGACCATGCCCAAGACTTTCACAACTTGTACTACTTTGTTGAGATCTCCCGTTACGGATTTGATGACTTCTAGTTGGCTGATGGCAATCCTTCTGGCCGCTTCACGTCCTTGCTCTATGTCTAGGTCTTTGCCCAGCTTGCCTGTTATTCTTTCTCCGTCTTCTGTGACTGGTCCTTTGCCAGAGAGATAAAGCATGTTGTCCACGAGTACATAATGTTCGATCGGGAGGCCATTGTAGGGTTTGGGATCTTTTAGTGAAATGCCGAGGTCTGAAAGTTTGCTTTCGACATTGTAATCGTACAAATTGGTTTGTTGTAATTCTGATTTTTCACTATTGGTAGTTGGGCTTGGTGTGCATGCCATGGCAGATACCACTAGCATTGCGATGAAAATCCGAAAACTCATATTTTTAGTTTTCCTCAAGATAATAAAATAGTGAATGAACCTACCGGAAAATAGTGAATGAACCTACCGAGCTGGATTGGTAATTCCTTTTAAATTCTTGTTTTTCTTAATTCTTTGACATCCTCGGTGTCAATTCTAGAAAGTTCTTTTAGTTGACCTTGCTCCCATAGTTTGGTAAGTTCTATAAGTGGTGTCCCTACTTCTGCTTTGTAGTTGACATAATCTTGGAATAGAATTCCACCCACACTTCTTGGGTTGTATGCTTCTCTGAATCGTACGCCACCGCCATTTACTTTGTAGTTGTACGCTAGAAAATCGATGAGGTTTGTTTGCTTGTTGATCCAGTAATGGTATTGGTCTTCATAATCTTTGCCGCCTCCTTCTTGGTTGAAGGTCACTTTTACTACTTTGTATTTTTTGTTTTTTACTTCTACTTCTCCGATGTATTTTTTGTTTACGGATTTGTCGAGTAGTTTGTGTGGCAGAGTAGCGAAATAGATAACCGAGTTTAAGGATTCTCTTGCGCCACCCATTGTTTTTGCATCGAGGTCAACTTTTAACCCATCCACTGTTCTTTCAAATTGGTCATTGGTCATCAAGTCATAATACTGTTTTCCGTTTCTTTCATATCGAGCTGTGTATTGAAATTTTTCACCATCATTTTGGAAAGTATATTTCTTTTTTCTAAAGACAAATTCAAAATGCCCTTCTTCGTATCTTACTCCGCCGTGTGCTTCTACGGCATCAATGATAATCTGTTCTCCTTCCGTTACGGTATTGTTTTGGTTGCAGGTTGACAAGAGGAAGAAGGTCAGTGTTATTAAGCTTGTGATTTTCATTTTAATTTGGTTGTGCTATTTATGTTTATCCGCTTGCGCAAATGTTGGATTTGTGCTGCAATAAAGCTCGGAATAATGATATGTCAATCCGACATTATCGTAAAGCAACAATCAATCAATAATGAATGTTTCTGAAATTGGTAGAATTTTTATTTTGATGAGAAGGCCAGAAGGAAAGGCCCATAAAGTTTGGCAAAACGAGTCAAAAGAAACTTGGAATGAATTGGATCTTTTTGTCATAATAAAGGTCTTACTATAAAATCAATGGTCTTGATAAGACATGTGTTAAATAGCAATTGGTAGACATTTGCGCAAGCGGAATGAAAATACATCAATCTACGTGGATGCTGAAAATCTATTTTCTTGCAAGTTGGTTGGCAAATACCTTACATAATTACTTTAAATTTTGATGTTTTTTCACATGCTTGGTTTTGGGTACAAAATGTGCAATTATGTATTTGACTTGAACGAAATATGTCATTAAGCATAATGTGTTCAAGTTGGTTTTGATTCATATTTTATCCGTATTGATTTGTATACTACTGTTAATTTTTTTATTGAGCATGTTTGATCGAAAAATTAAATATTGCTTTGGTTTTTTCTCAGGCTGTAATGGTAACTTGGGATTAAATTCAATAGGATTTTTCTTGGGGCAAGGTCTTGTTTTATTTCTTCTTGGTACTTTATGTATTTTGCCTGCTGAGTTGTCGGCACAGTCCTCTGAGATAGATAGTCTCAAACTTCTTTTGTTGGATGTCAAGTCGGATGATCAAAAGCTTTTATTGCTGAATGAATTGAGCGCTAAACTCGTGGATATTACTCCGGAGCAATCACTCAAGTATTCTAGAAAGGCATTGGAATTGTCTAGGAGCACAAACAACAAGCGAGCGGAAATCCAATCGCTCCTACATATTGGTATTCAGTTTTACGATACGTCTATTTACCGAGATTCGGCATTGTCCTATTTTGTGGAGGGCGAATCATTGGCAGGCGAGCTCCAATTTGGAGATTTGCAATCTGATCATCTGATGAGATTGGCAAACTGGTATCGATATGAGCAGATTGATTCGACAAAAACCGTGGGTTATTTGCATGAGAGTGTAGAGGTAAGTAAGGCATCTGGATATCATTATGGAACGGCAAGATCGTATGCCAAATTGGCTTCTTTTTATGCTCAATATAAGGAAGTAGAATTGTGCGATGATTATTTATTGTTGAGCGCAGAATACTATTTGAAAACGGAGAATGGGAAGGAAGAAATAGCGCATTATTATAATGAGGTCGGTAATAAAATCTGGGAATACAATCCGAAGAAGGCGATGGAGTTGTTTTTTCTCGGTTTAAAATATTATGAGTCTTATCCAAACCTCAAAGTGAGTTTGGCGAAAGCACATATGGCGATTGACGAACCTGAAGCAGCCCTCAGATATCTGAATGAGGCATTGCTGATCTTGGAGAAAACAGAGTACCCTCGTATTAAGGGAATTGCTATTGCAAAATTGGCAGAAGTTTATCTGCAATTGAAGGATTATGGTTTGGCATTAAGGGCGTGCAACGAAGGAATTTCTTTTCTGAGATTGGTCGGAGTATCATCGCAAACCGCTTTGCCTGCTTTGTATAGAACCAAAGGTGTTTTAATGAAGATGGATCATGAGGAAAAGGCGGCCATTAAATATTTTGAAAAAAGTATAGATGATGGTTATAGGGTAAAGGAAATGTTTGATGTGATAAAATCCAATGTCGAACTTGGTAAATTCTATGCTTTGCGAGATCCAAACAAAGGAAGAGAATATTGTGATTTTGCCTTATCAGGCGCGATAAAAAATAGCTATACAAGTCTTGAAATTGATGCTTGTGATTGTCTCTATGATATTCATAAAGGAAAGGGTGAATACAGGCAAGCCCTACATTTTTTTGAGCAAAAAAATCAATTGAGTGATTCATTGAGTACACTAAAGATAAAACATGCTTTGGATGTACACACGCAGTTGACACGAAAAGACAATGAATTGGCTCAACATGCTTATCTAAAAGAAATTAAAAACGAACAACTGAAGAATCAGTATAAGATCAGTAATATATTGTACGTAGCTGCGGGTTTTGGATTTTTGCTGATTGGATTTCTTTTGATTAGCCTTAAAAGGATTGGTAAACAAAAAGATGAGATATTAAACACGACCGATGAGTTGGTTTATACCAATGAAAAATTGATGAAATCGAATGAAGAGTTGAAACGCTTTGCTTACGTTGCTTCTCATGATTTGAAAAGCCCGTTGAGGACAATGATTAGTTTTACAGGTTTGTTGCGTAAAACAATGGAGCTAAATGAGTGTACTTCTGAATATATCGGCTTTATCGAAAAAAGCGGTTCGAGGATGAGTAATCTCATTGATGATATTCTTGAATATTCCAAACTGGGAAGGCAGGAATCAAATGTAATAGAAAGGGTTCCACTCAATGATCTGGTGAATGAGATATCTTTGTTGTCCCAAACGGATTTTTCCAAAAAAGAGGTGCAAGTAGATGTTTCTCCTTTGCCTGATGTAAAATGGAACTACTCTAAATTGTTTGTATTGTTTAAAAACTTAATTGACAATGGCTTGAAGTACAATGAATCTGAAACTCCTAAGGTTAAAGTATATTATACCGCTGATGAAAGCCACAACTATATTAATATAGAAGATAATGGAATCGGAATCGAGCAAGAATATTTCGACAAGATTTTTGGTATGTTTCATCGATTACACGGAAATAGCAAATATGAAGGAACCGGTCTAGGTTTGGCTACATGTAAAAAAATAGTTTCTGAGTTTAAAGGAAGTCTAGATGTAAAAAGTGAGATTGGACGTGGTACTTTGTTTAGGATAGGTATGCCTATTGACCTAATCACTATTGAAACAGATTAAGTAAATTGGATTAAGGCCTAAGGAATTTTGGCTGGCACATCTAATTGAACTACCTTATCATCAATTATGATTGTATTCCGTCATTTCTTTATAAGATTGTTTTTTGGGTTATGTGTTTCAATGCTCGTGTTTGCTTGTTCTGTTGTGCATAAGCAATCAATTGATTCCAGTAAGGGTGTTTCTAATCAGGATATGATTAGTATAGAAGATATCATCGTTGCAAGTACCGACTCTTATCCCGTCAATACTCAACTGGCAATTGCTTTGGTAGAGGGAAACGAAACAAAATTTGTAGGTTTTGTCAAAACGGATGATGGCGATAAATTTGTTGACAATCGAGACAAGGTTTTTGAGATCGGTTCGGTGAGCAAAGTATTCACTTCCATCATACTTTCAAGTCTGGTAATGGATGGTAAGATTTCATTGCACGATTACATTCAAGATCATCTGAATGTGAAGCTAGCAGATGGGCAAGCAATTACTTTCCAACATCTGGCCAACCACACTTCTGGATTGCCTAGACTTCCTTCTAATTTGAATCTATTTACTACTGATCCTAGCAATCCCTATAAAGATTATGATGAAGGCCTTTTGAATAAATATCTTCAATCAAAGATTTCGTTGGAGCAAGCACCAGGTAGTGTTTATGCATATTCTAATCTGGGTGCAGGATTGCTCGGGCATACGATGGGCAAACTAACCAATCAGTCGTATGAATCGTTGCTACAAGAGCGTATTTGCTCCAAGTATTTAATGACGAATACCACGAGTAATAGAAAGGAGGTTAAGACTCCACTGGTGAAAGGAGTCAACCATAGGGGAGCGGAAGTTTCGCAATGGGACTTTAATGTGCTGGTAGGAGCGGGTGGGATTCTTTCTACCGTTGAAGACCTTGGTAAGTTTGTGATTGCGCAACTGGAAAATCATGAAGAAATGGCGCTTGCTCATAGGACTACATTTACGGTAAGTGATAAATTGAGCTTGGGTTTGGGGTGGCATATTTTACAAAAAGAAGAGGGGCGACAATGGTTGTGGCACAATGGAGGCACCGGAGGTTATACTTCATCGATGACGATCGAACAAGAAAGCAGGACTGCTGTCGTTGTTTTATCGAATGTATCTGCATTCCACAAGGACTCTGGCAACATAGATAAACTTTGTTTTGACTTATTGAATTCGATCAATAACAGGTAGTGTAGTAGATTGCATTAAATTTTAACCTGTACCAAAGCATTGCAGTTTTTTGTGAATTCTTCTGGTGTCAATGGTTTGACTGCCAATTCCATTATGTTTTGGAATTTTGTGGATTGTTCTTGCATCATGGGATTACTACTAGAAGAAAGTATTACCACTTTTGTATTTGCACTTGGAAACTTCTTGTTAAACGATTCTAAGAATTCCCAGCCATTGATCATGGGCATGTTGATGTCAAGAAATAGTAATTCAGGCAATATCATACCTTTTTCGTAATGCTCCAACAATGTGATTGGATGATCAAAAAATTCAATACTAACACCTTGCTCTTCTGCTACTGAAGAAAGCGTAATTTCATGATATCTGTTTGTGGAGAAGTCGTCATCAAGAAAGTGAACTTTCATAATACATGTCTTTAATTCAAGTACAAAGATAGTGCTTTGGCTATTTACAAATATGGACACGGGCTTGGTGATCCAATCGGCTGTTGTTAACATTTCGGTTGGGTTCTGGGGTTGATTGTAAATAATGAAAAAATATATTTTTGTAAATGGTTGATTACCAACGATTAACAATTTTTAATTTTGGACGGTTTCTACGTTGAGCGATTACCTGCATGAAAGGATTCTTAAATTTCTCATTTGTTATGAAAAAACCGTAGGGTCTTTGTAGTTGTGTTATAGAGTGTTTATAAGTTCTGAAAAATGAGCTTGACTCATTGTTAAAGATCGGGGGATTCTTGTCTGCAGAAGAAATTAATTGTTAGACTAGGGCTAGTTGTTGTTGGTGCTGGACAACCAATTCAGGTGGGAAGTGAACAATAAAAGTTGATCCGATATTGATTTCACTTTCAATAAAAATTTCGCCTCCAAAATCATTGACGATTTTTTTGCAAGTGGCCAATCCGAGACCTGTTCCTTCGTAGGCATTTTGGTTGTGGAGTCGTTTGAACATAACAAATACTTTGTCAAAATATTCTTTTTTGATTCCGATTCCGTTGTCTTTGATAAATACCTTTAGCCCATCTTCTGATAATGTGCTGGTAATTTGTATTGTTGGATTTTGACAATTGTTATACTTCAGGCCGTTTTCTATTAGGTTTTTGAATAGCAGTAAAATTTTTGTGTAGTTCCAATTTATGGAAGGCAGCATCATCGGGTCGTATTCAATTTTAACTTTGTTTTGATTGCAGACCAGCAATTCAGAAATCTCTTCCATTAAGTTGCCAAGTTCAATGGCTTCTGTTTTTATATCGACCTCTTCGTTTTTGGAAAAGGCCAAAACGTCTTCTATCAGGGCCATCATTCTTGTGCCTCCTTTTTCAATGTGCTGGATTGATTCTTTGATGATGGGCTTGGCGTTATCTTCTAGGTTCTTGGCAAGTAGTTTTGTGAATTGCACGATGATCAACATGGGTGTTTTTAAATCGTGCGATATGATGTAGGCAAACCTTTCCAGTTCCTCATTGGATTGACTCAGGTTTTTGTTTGTTTTCTTTAGGATGTTGGATTGTGAGTGAATCTCTGTATTTTGTTTTTTAATTTTGCTTAGCATTCTAAATAAAATCAGGATAAAAATAAGACCACAGGCTAGCGCCAATCTAAGCAGGAAATTTGAATTTCTTTGGCTTTTTAATTGTTCTTCGTTCAATTGTTTTTGGTGCACGATTTCTTTTTCTCTTAGACTCAACTTTGCAAACACATCTAGTTTTTGGATGGCTGTATTTTCATTCAATAATTTGTCGAGTTGATTTTTTTCATCCAAGTACATAAATGCCGCATCATAATTTTTTCTTTTTCTTTCTACTTCAAACAAACAGCCGCAGGCCTGTGAGTGGAGTTTTATGCGATATTTACTAAGGGAATCTTCGTAAGCAAGCTTGCATGCATTTCTTGCCTTTTCTAAGTTTCCAAATTTCAAATGGTATTCACCCAAGGCCAATTTTGCTTTGGTTTTATCCAATGACGAGCCAGATTGTATCGCTTTTGCATATGAAGTCTCATACATAGCAAGTGCCTCTTCTGGTTTGTTTTTTAATTCGAGTATTTTGCCTTTGATGAGATAGGACTTAGAAAGACAATTTTGTGTGCTGCTCCCCTCAGTTGTATAGGTCTGGATATTAAAATTGCAAATTGAATCGGCCAGTGGGTATTGCTCCATTTGGGTATAAGCATCGGCCAAGAGATTGTTGGCGATTCCATATCTTGATTCATCAACTTGCAATGAATCCAGAGATAAAGCTAAGTGCGGAATGGCTGTTTCTGGTAAGCCTAAGGCGATGTATGCTTTGCCGATGTTTAGGTTGCTAAAGTAATGTGTTTCATCGTATTCAAGTCCTTTTAAGTAATAATCTACTGCTTGGTTCATGTCATAGTCCCAGAGCCTTGACCCAATGTCGCAGATGTGGTATGCGGCTGCCTGAGGATCATTGGCTTTGAGGAAATTCTCCGTGCTGAGTGTGATGTATTTATCAATTTTTTCAATATCCTTTGTGGCAGTGTAGAGCGTTGCAATTTTTGCATATGCTTTTCCAATGGCGTAGTGATCTTCTGTTTTTTCTGCTGCCTCGATTGCTTTTTCAAAATATTCCTGCGAGCGTTCTTCATCTTTGGATTGATTCATATGCCATTCTCCCAACTTCATTGTGCTCTGATAGATTTTGTTGTTGTCCTTAAGCTTTTGAGCATACTTGTAGCTTTCTGAATAGAAGTCTAAGGCTGCATCCTGATCAATGTGGTAATAGTTTGATTCGCCGATGATTAATAATGCTTCTGTAAGTAAGTCATCATAACCTTCTTCTTTGCTGATGGCATAAACTTTTTTTGCTAGGTCAAGAGACTTCCTCCAGTCCTTCTTCTTGGTGTTCTCACTTTCCTCTAATAGTTGAGAGATGGCTTTGTAACTTGCTGAGGCATGGTTGATTTCTGAAAGGATTGTTGTATTTGAATCTTGTCCATAGATCGGGACACCACTGAACATTAGAAAACAGATTGAATGTATGACGATACCAAGGCTCCATGTATTGAGAATGGCTACACGGATATTTTGGTAAGCAGATGTGTAGTGGAATTTATTAATATACATACAATGAGATTAAAATTGCTTTCAAGAACATGCTTGATGTCTGTCGAAATCCATGCTTTGTGAAAATCAAGGATGTATATTATTCACTACAAAGTTAAGCAATGATATGGTGTTGTGTGGTCGTGCATCAATCGTAATATGAAACGATTTTGTAAAATGGGATACAAATGGGTTGATTTGGCACGCAAGTTTAAAACATAATTCTTTTGACATATGCTGAGTTGATAAGGCAAGAAGTATTTGGCCTTTTATGCTTGCGCAAATATTTTTGATTTGCTTTCATCAATTATGTTTTATCTTGCATTTTGCTTATTAAAGGGAAAGTCAAACCAGATCAGGCTACATGAACCTACAAGAATATATACGGTACAAACGTAGAGAGTTGTTGTCAGAAGTCTATGATAAGACTCTCAGTAGTGTTGTCGTTAGTAGGATGGATGTTGGAAGAACACCCTTGTTTATTTTTGGCTCTGGGAGAAATGGTAGTACGCTGATGTCAAGTATATTAAACAACCATCCTCAGATATTTATACCTCCAGAAAATAATATCATTCCCTTTGCGATCAAATATTGGTATATCCATCCACTTAAATCCCAAGCCTCCAAATTGGATAGAATTTTTCAGGAATTGAAAAAACCTTCTATGTGGAATGTCGACTTTCAAGATCTGAAATTGCGCTTACAATCAGAAAAGAATGTGGGAGTTGATGATGTCTTGCATGAAATTTATTCCGCTTACGCAAATGAACATAAAACGAGCCAAACATTTATTTGGGGCGATAAGACTCCATCGAATACCATTTCTGCACATATCATCAAGAAACAATTTCCGCGTTCTAAGATTCTTTTTCTTTTGAGAGATCCGAGGGCAGTCATCAGTTCTTTGTTGGATGTGGACTATGATTTTCATATTGATCGGGTGGATCATTTTATTTGGGTGTGGAAAAACGCTTTGAATAAATATGAAGCCATAATGAAGGATGATCCAGATTCTATTCAATTGTTGAAGTATGAAGATTTTGTTGGCAATCCCTCTCTTGAGTTGGAAAGTCTTACAAACTGGTTGGGTTTACAATTTGATAAAGCGATCATGAACAATACGGAAGAGAATATGTCATTGCTTGGAGTGACCATTGCCAAAAACCATCAAAACCTACGACGCAATATTGATCCGAGTTTTGCTGATAAGTGGAAGAAGAATTTGGACAAGGATATCGCATCACATATTCTGAAGAAACTGAAAGTGGAGATGGGAAGATATGGTTATGCATAGGTAAATGCTACATCATTTATTCATTTCAATGTTGGATCATTCGTTGCAAATGCAACTAAAAAATATTTGCGCAAGCTAGCGGGCAATTTGAAAATTAGTTTGCAATTATTTTCAATGTGCAACAATTTAAGTTTTAAAATCAAGTTAATTTTTTAGAGGAGCATGTATCAGGACACTTTACGGCAATTAGGTGTACTGATAAAACCGCATGCATTTTTTAAACATCGGAAATTACGGGTCTGCGATAGCCAGATCTGATTCTTAACCTAAAACACATTAGAATGAACAAGAAATTATCCAGTTCACTTTTCAAGCCAATTGTAATTCTTCGAAAATTATTCAGGCCTATTTTGTATAGCAAATTTTTACGGTAGTCGATCTCTCGGCTAGTACTCCGACTTTTATTTTGGCAAATTGGTTGAAAGCATAAAATCCATCACTTGGGTTTTGGCCTTTCACCGAACAGAAATCAATTGTGTTTGGATTCTGAATAAACTTCTACGTGCATAATGGTAGGGTAAGTCCGAGCACAATTATTAATCAACAACAAAAAATTAAAAAATGTCTATACCAAAAGAACCTCGGCAATTGATGGTTAATATCATGTATTTGGTTTTGACCGCATTGCTCGCACTGAATGTTTCAGCAGAAATTTTCAATGCCTTTAAAGTTTTAGATCAAGGTCTGGTTAAATCCAATATGGCCTTGGATTATGTGAATGGTCCGATGCAGGATGCCATTTACGAAGCAGCAAAAGCGAAACCTTCGCTTCAGACCTATGCGGACCGAGTGAGTCCCATCCGTGAAGAAGCAAAATCGTTGATTGCTTTTATCAGTGGAATCAGAGATTCCATCATACACACTTCTGGCGGTTTTGTCAGGGATGAAGTTACGCAGGCGTTTACCGGAGATTTTGTGGGAGAGAAAAATACGGATGTGACCACACGGATATTGGTGGATGATCCGGCGGGAATCGGGCCTAGCGATGGACAAGGAGAAGTATTGAAAGAACGCTTGCTTTCATTTCAATCAAAAATCACCGAGTTCATCGATGAAGAAGACAAACTGCATTTCCAAAAAGAAATTGCGGTTTCCGTGGATGATCAGACCTGGCAGGATGAAGGGAAGATCAGTTGGTCGCACATGAACTTTGATCGAATGCCGGTGCAAGCCGTGGTGCCGATGATCAACAAGTACATCAACGACGTGAAGTCAACCGAAGCAGCGGCCTTGAATTATATTGGTAAGAAAGTAGGGATTGGGAAAGACGACGTGGTCCTTGGTGGATTTACGGTCGTGGCTGCGCCTGAAAAATCTTATGTGATCAAAGGAGAACCGTACAATGCAGATATTTTTCTCACAGCTTCCGCCGGTCCTGATTCACGGACCCGTGTTGATCTTTCTGTGAATGGGACTCCCTTGCAATTGGACGGAGAAGGAAGAGGGCAATACAGCATCAATACCTCGACGACTGGACCGAAAACATATACCGCTACGGCGCATGTTTTTAATCCCATCACCGAGGAGACGAGTACCTATACCAAGGAATTTACCTATGAGGTGGGCGAGCGATCGGTGGCCATCTCACCGACGAAGATGAATGTATTTTATGTTGGTGTTGACAACCCAGTAGATATTTCTGCGGCTGGAGCAAACTCCAATACGCTGCGGGCGAGTATGAGTGGTGCAGGAGGAGGAACGATCCGAAAGGCTGCAGATGGATCCTTCGTGGTGAATGTGAAGACTCCGACCAACCGAGGAGAATTTGCCCAAGTGAATGTATCGGCGGAAGGGATGGATGTGGTTAAAAAATTCAGAGTAAAAAGAATTCCTGATCCGATACCAAAATTGTCAAAGTCGAAAGGTGGATTTATGAGCAGTGGAGAATTTAGGGTACAGCGAGGGTTGTTGCCACATCTTGAAAACTTTGATTTTGAGGCGGAGTGTAGTATTGAAGAGTATCGCATTGTGCGGGTGCCACGAGGAAAAGATCCGATGGTCTCGATGAACGAGGGCGGCAGATTTACCACTCAATCCAAAGCCATCATCGACAAGGCTCGGGCGAACGATAAATTTTTCTTTGAGGATATTAAATGCAAGTGTCCAGGAGATACAAAGTTGAGGGATCTGGGTACGATGGTGTTTAAGATCCGGTGATGTCGGTAGTGCTTTTATTATAGATTTGTGTAAAGCCATCTGCTAGGGCGGGTGGCTTTTCTTTTTGGTAGGGGAGTTGTAAAACAAGTAATAATAAGTCGGTAAATTTCTTAATATAGTATTATAGCGCAAACAAATAATTAGTACTGAGAGGTTCAGTCCTGATTATGTAATCAACAGTAGATTAATCTTTTAGTTAGCCTTTAAATTATATTGAAGACCGATAAAATAGCTTTGTAAGAATATATCAGCACCACCTTCATTATTGGAAGTTTGAGTATACTTTCGTTTGTAAAAATCTATTAAGCCTAAAGAGTACCCAATGCCCACGTTGATCGATTCAGAAATCTTAAAGTATGTGGCTACTTCTGAAAATACATTATAATTTTTTACTACAAATAAACTTCCAAATTCTCCAGAGAAGGCTTGTCCCTTAATAAATGCGACGGAAGGTTTTATGTTGAATTGTACGTAGATGTTATTAACGATCTGAATCCCAACACCTAGAGATAAATTTCCAAACAATAAATTTACTTCTTCCTCAATACGTGTTGTGAGCTCTTCTCCAAGCATTATACGGGGCTGAAATATTTGAGTAGAAGTGAAAATTAAACCTGAACCAACGCTCAGGTTTAATTTCTTACGGTTTATGAATTTAGTTGAAAAATTTAAATCTGCATAAGAACTTGGTCTGAATTCAAGTGAAGTAAGTGCAACATTATTGAAAATATTGTTGCTTACACCAATTTTTGAATTCAACTGAAAATTGCTTAACTGTCCTAGGAGACTGCAGTAACAGCAAATAAAAATTACGACTAAACTATGTTTCATTAATAGTTACAATTTATTTTTGCCCAGCTATTTCCAATTCCTCTAGAACTAGCCTCAGTGAATGCTTTGTCAAAACAAGGGAGAATCAATTCTTTAAACTCTGATGGGTTTTCTCCAGTAGGCATTCTGACAGGAAATGCAGGCCAAATTAAATTTTTAAAATCAATTAATTCTTTTGCATCATCTGAAGTTATTCGGGACCAATCTTCTGTAAGATTCATGTCATTATCAAAACAATTAGAAGCATTAAACTTTGCTCCTCTGAATTCTAATTCAGTATTATATGATTTCCACTCCTTATTTAGCCACCCTTTGTATTTAAATCCGTTAACTCTAACATAAATAATAGGTATAAATTCCCATGCGAGTAGTCCTGTTGCATCAGAAAATACTGCTTCGAAAGCATCTCCTTCCATTCTAACTTCTACCTTTCTAGAAGGATCTGAGCCGGAATACCTAATATACTCATCCCATAAACCATCTCCACAATCACAACAGTCTGCATCTCTTGGTTCAGTAAAATCATCATTGTTGATGCCAATAATTCCATCGGAGCTATCATTATCAACAGAAGTTGAATTATTAATTGTTTGCAACAGGGACTCATCACCGTTGATAACCGCGAATAATTTGTTTTGGACATATTTATAATAAATATCCCCAATTTGATATTCTCCATCTTCATTTATAATACTTGATTTTGTGGCGTCATTCAAACTTGGAATAATGTTATTTTCAAATACTTTAATATATTTTCTATTGGCTTGTAACCAATTATCGATATTTTCGATTGGATCATCTAATTCGGTTAATAATGATTGAACTTTTGATCTGTATGAATTAGTGAATCCAATATTGTTTTCCCATAAATCCAATTTAGAATCTTCCATTTTTAATAAAACTTCGGCAAGTGCAAAATATTGAGAATTGTCATTAAATTTCACTCTTCCATTAACTACTGTTAAGTTGTTTATATTATTGGACCTGTTAGTTGTTTCTATTTCTTCTTGATCAATTAAAAAATCAGCAGGCTGCTCGTTTTTGTGCACGATTGTAATAAGGAGATAGAGATTATTAGAAGTAGAAAAAATTTGAAATTTGATTTCATTTTAAAGATTTAGTTGTTAAATAATAAATTTGTTATAAGTTTTAAAGTTAATATAACATATGATTTTCAATTTTAGTGTTTTTTCATCTCTAAAATTTAATCATTTCCACCTCTTACTCAAACAGAAGCACTTATAAATATGAGGCTTATGAATGAAGAGGTATCATTCATAATTTTAAATATTTTAAACTAAAGATTTGTTCTCAGGTATACGCTATGAGAAGATTTACCAATCAATCCAAATCCATCATTGAAAAGGCTCGGGCGATTGATGAATTTTTCTTTGAGTTTTTCTTTTTGTGGGTGGGAGTGGATTGATGTTATGTTGTGTCGAGGTGGAACAGATATCAATGGAATAAGTGTCAGTGGAAATTAAGGTTTTTTGAAGTTGACATTTATTATTTTGAATCAAATAAAAAGTAGCATGAAAACATATTCATTAAAAAAGGTTGAAGATAAATTGATAGGGAAAATTGGGAACCCAAATCGTGATGATTATGAATTGCGTATTAAATTGGTTCAGTTTGGGCAATTGATTAAAGAAGTGAGAAAAGAAAAATCTTTAACTCAATCAGAGTTGGGCAACTTGATAGGGGTAACCAAATCGCAAATATCTAAATTGGAAAACGGTACTTCAAACATGACCATCGGAACGATATTTAAAATATTTGAAGCTATGAATTCTGAGATATTATTTGAGGTTAGAGGTGGTCGAGGTGTCCAGGGTAAAAATGGATGAATGTCAGTTCTTAAGATTATAGGTGCCTATGATAGCTGCAGGGCTTCTTATATAGATTCAGAATAATTGCTAATACTTGTGAGGGATTTGCCAGGTGCTGGTTTCTGCAGACTCTTTTCTTAATGGAAATTATTTTCCATATGGGTGCTTATAGTGGAAAATATTTTCCGTAATCAAGATTAAAGGTGGTTTTAGTGGAAATTATTTTCCAATTAATGGGTTTTAGTGGAAAATATTTAACCGAATGGTTGATAACGAAGATTTTTGTTGAAAAGCAATTCCAATCCACTTGACAAAAAGTAAATAATTATTTACCTTGTAGAAATGAAATCCTCTGCATTTTTTCGTTTATTAAAAAGAGATGGTTGGTATATAATAAGCCAAAAAGGATCTCATGTTAAAATGAAACATCCAACAAAAGAAGGAATAATAATTTTTCCAAACCATGGAAGTCAAGAACTAGGCAAGGGCTTGGAAATGAAATTAAGAAAGATTGCAAAATTGAAAAAATAGTGATGGCAAAGAAGTATAAATTTATAATAGAGAAAAGTAAAACAGGATATTCTGCTTTTGAAAGTAAGCTTCCAATTTTTACTACTGGAAAAACAATGCTAGAGCTTCAAAAGAATGCATTGGAAGCCACTAATTTATTTCTTGAAGATGATTCTACTGCAGCTAAATTATCCCAATTAGAATTCGAACTAGACTTCAAGCAGTTTTTCGAATATTATAAAGTCATTAATTCAAAACATTTGGCTGCTAGAATTGGAATGAATGAATCTTTGCTGTCCCAGTATGTTAATGGGAAAAAGAAGCCATCAAAAAAACAAGTTGAAAGAATTGTTGATGGTCTACATCAAATTGGACAAGAATTAATCGAACTTACTTTGGTTTAAAATTTTGTTGGAATTGCGAAAGGGTACTTTGACAGAAAGGATGGAATGAGAATCATCTGAAGTGGCTGATTTTAAGTTGTTGATAAAGAGCAAAGTTCAATCTGGTTCAAAGGCTGATCGAATTGAAGTATCTATACTTGGACTCAAGCTTGAGAATGAACTGTACTTAGCCATAGCTACTGTGATCATAGCTCATCCCTCACTTTAGAAATGGCGAGTAGCCCAGCGTTATCAGTAATAAGAAAAATTAGCTACTCCACTCGTCTAGCAAATCAAGGCAAATATCAGTAGGTAGCCATTGATTAAAGTTCATTAATTCAATCAATTTGGAACTAACAAAATCCTTGGGTAGGATATTTTTATCTATAAAATTCTGAAGTATAAATAGAATCCCATGACTTTCTAGTCCATTTTTTAAACACCAGTTTTTCATTTTCTTCTCTCCTGAAAAAACAACCATTTCAAATTTCATTGCTACAAACAGAATTGATTTATCGGGGAAAGAAAAGCCCTTATTCCAAGATAATTTATCAAGCTCCTCTTTATCTTCCTCGTTGATATTTAGAACTTTTGATTCTTTCGCAACAATCAAGGCGCATGCCTCTTCTAATTCCTCTAAAACAAAAACCGTTGTATTAAATTCATACGGTAATTGAAAGAATAACTCCAGCAATTCCAATTCAAATAAATCGATAAAGATATTTGCATCAGTTATTGCTATCTGCATCTACCTTATTAATTTCTCTTCTAAAAGCACTTAATTTCATGTTATATAAAGAGGCAGCTTTGGAAGATGTAATAAATTCTTCAGATATTCCACGACAAAGCAATTGCAAAAATCTATTTGATTTTTCTTCACCTTGGTAAGTACCTATTTCCTTACTCCAAAGTCCTCTCATTCTAAGGAATTTAACTTGACTTATAAAATACGAATCGGAAATTAATCCTAAGTCTTTGGCACGGTACAGAATTGCTTGGGGAGAAATACCGTACTCTGATTTAATAAACGATAATTCTCTAAGATGTATGTTCCTTCTGTGTCCTCCTAATTTATTTATTAGCGCTTTTTTAGGTAGTAACATGGATGCCGCAAATCGATCACACATTCTTTCTTGAATTTTATCTTCAAGATTCTCAATATTTAAAATCAAATGTCCCAGTTCATGCAAAGCAGTAAATCTTAAGCGATCAATAGCCATCCGACTTAAAGCAATGACAGGAATTTCATCATTTATCCAAGTAGACATTCCTGAAAAATGTTTTATTTCTTCATTTATATAAACTACTTTAATTCCTTTATCTTCTAAAGTTTCTAGTATGTTATAAATTGGATTAGAACCTAAATCCCAATACTTTCTAAACTCTAAGGATATTTTCTCAACATCAGAAAGAGTTTTTGCAACATATTTCTTGTTGGGTATTGCGTGAGAATGAGATTGATTTAATAATGATTCAGTTTCTAAATATCTTTCCAGAAAATCCCTTGTCTTCTCAGTTATCTCGTTTTGTTTTTTCTTAGGCAGCTTAGTTTGTTTTCTAAATTTAATCTCACCCAATTCCAAGTTGCTTTCTCGTAAAAAGTAATCGACTTTTACATTCAAAGCCTTGCTAATAGCTTGCAAGTTTTGAAAAGAAGGTTTCATTAGGCCTTTCTCATATTTGCCTATCGCTTGTTTGGATATGGCATTATTGGTCTTGTCAGATAATTCCTGCAAGGAAAATCCAGCCATCATACGAGCCATTTTTAATCTGGTATCTAACATTTCGGTTTTAGTTCTTGTTGACAAATTTAGTAATTTATGCCTTTATTGTCAACTTTTCACTTAGTATTTGAAATATCAAATATGTAAAACGAATAATGAAAGCTACATGGAAGATTACTTAACAGTCAATATTTCTTGATAAAATGGGCTTATGATCCAATCATATCTAGAGTTGTAAAACAGAGAGGTTCCCTTTGTAAATATTTTTATTTATTCTAAGGTGGAATTTATCCTAGGTAATGTGTAGATCATCAAATTTAAATTTTGAGACATAGGAAAAAGTACTCAACATATTATGAGACATTCTGATGGTTGGACAGTATTTTTAAATTACCGTTGGCAGGAAAGAAATCAACTCTACGTCTAAGGTTTCCATCCAGAAAGCGAATGATCAACGAAGCACTCGGCAACATTTGCGGAAGCGATATGATTGCCATACTAGAATCTTGGTCACTGTTATTTGGTGGGAATTGTTTCTTTTGTGTCAAACTCTTGAGCAAATTCTCTGTAACTGTTTTGTGCATATTCTATTTGTTCTGTTTTATCTAGCTTGTTTTGAAACTGATTCATTCCGCGATTGAGTTTTCTAATGTGTTTATCACTCCAAATAACCAATTCCATAATTAAAGGCGCCAATTCAATTCCTTTTTCTGTAAGTAGGTAAATGTTTTCTTTTTTGTTGCTGCTTAATTTTCTTTTGCTAATTACATCCAAGGATTCTAAAAGTTTTAATCTTGATGACAAGAGATTGGTAGCGACATTTTCATCTGAAGCCACGAATTCTTTGAAAGTTTTTTTCTTATGCATCAGCATATCTCTCACGATTAGTAACGACCATTTATCTCCAATTAAATCAAGTGCAGAGGCAATGAGGCAGGATGATCGAAATTTATTAATAATCTTCGGCATTTTTTGCTTTAAATTGTAAAGTAATATGTAGTTTAGCTTTATAAATTAAAGTTAAATAAAATTATGTTAGCAGGACATTATGCAACTGCTTTGGTTGCTTATCAAAAATACCCAAAGGGTACCTTGTTGTTTTTTTTACTTGCTTCACAGCTGCAAGATTTATTGTGGTTTGCCTTTCATTATTTGGGTTTGGAAAGAACTACACCCAATGATGTTTTTGACACAACAGTCAGTAATATGGTTGTAAATATGCTTTACAGCCATGATTTGGTTCCTTTGATTGCGTGGCTCATCATCATATTCTTGATAGGGAAGTTTGTTTTTAAGGATAATAAAATTGGATTGGTTGGTGCAGCTTTGGTGCTGGGTCATTTTGTTTTAGATTTCTTTTCAGGACATCCTCATCACATTTTTGGACTAGATTCAAGCGCTGTAGGGCTAGGAAATTACAAAACAAATGTTTATCAAGCTATCGGAATTGAAGCCATTGCGATTGTTGGCATTCTTTGGTATTTCTTTAAACAAGAAAGTAAAAACGGAATTCAACGTAGCTCTAAAAACAAAGCATATATCATTGGCTTGTTTGTTTTTGGAATCGTTTTTATGTTGTCTATTGCCACTACTTCTTTTAGAGAATTGCTTAACATTCCAGTATTTGATTTGGGTTTCAATACAAGTGTTCCAACTTTGATAATCACCTATGTAGGAATGATTATTTACCTAAATCATTTTGTTCCTAAATATGACAGGAAGAATTAGCAAGTAGGCTGATAGGGAAAATTTAATTTTGACTATTTAATAATGGCTATCGGATTACATGTATCCAGTGTATCCCGTAGGGTATGTTGTTGTTAAACGATGTCATGTAATGGACTTTATTTTGTTACATCTTTCCATAATGGTTGATTGATCCAATTTTTTGGAAAGCCCGTATGGTTTATATCAACTTCTTTCTACTTATCAAGTAGGTTAAAACTTGTTTTCATTGTCTTAAAAACAGAAAACCTCCCAAAAATGCACATCGTTGAGAGGTCCGGGAGGTATTGATATTGCGAATATATAGTATATACTATACATATGGTTTTTATTGATGTGTTTTTTATTGAGATCTATTGCTCGTCTCGAACATTACTCTGTGATATGATGACCTGTTACATTCAATGCTGCTTTGTTCTTAAGTTTTTATAATTTGCAAATTATGAAAGAAAAAATCATTGAACATATCCATCAACTCGAAAAAGAACAAGGAATCTCTATTTTACTGGCGGCGGAAAGTGGAAGTAGGGCATGGGGTTGTCCTTCTCCAGATAGCGATTATGATGTGAGGATTATATATAAGAGGCCTAAATCAGATTACCTCAAGATTGATGACATGCCGGATACCATTAATTATTTTCATGGTGTATTGTTGGACATCAATGGATGGGATATAAAAAAGACGCTTAAGCTCATTCGTAAATCTAATGCAACCCCTTTTGAGTGGAGTCAATCTCCAATTGTGTATAGTGAGGTAGGAGATTTTAGATCTGAGATCTTGGACTTGTGTAAAGAATATTTTCAGGCTCGTCATTCTGTAAATCATTATAGAGGAATTGCAAAAAATAGCTACGCAAGCAATGACCTTACTGGTGAAATAAAACTTAAGAAATTATTTTATGTTCTGAGGCCATTGATGGCAGCAAAGTGGATCATTCTTAAAAATGAAATTCCGCCAATGGATATTCCTAATTTGATTTCAATCATCGAGCGTAAAGAGGTTGTGGATCATATCAATGATTTGTTGGAAATTAAAAGTGCTGCTAATGAAAACTATGTCCATAAGATGGATCCGTTGATTGTTGATTTTATAGAAGACGAATTTAATTATGTGAGCGCTGCTCAAGTTAAGGATGTGGAGAAAACTTACTCTTCAGATTTATTGAATCAAAAATTTAAGGAAATCATTGAGGGCTAATATTGATATTGAATTTCTGAGAAAGAATAAGTTGATTCTTCTTGAATGTATTTCTGGGAGTCGAGCTTATAATTTGGATTTGCCTACATCTGATACGGACATCAAAGGTGTGTTTTATCTTCCTAAAAACATGTTCTATGGCTTTGATTACATTCCACAAATTGCCAATGAATCTAACGATGTTGTTTTTTATGAAATTGGTAGATTTTTAGAATTGCTATCTAAAAACAATCCGAATATTCTTGAACTGCTCGATACTCCAAAGGATAAAATTCTTGTCAAGCATCCCATTATGGAAAAGGTGAAAACCGAAGATTTTCTTTCTAAGAAATGCAAAGATACTTTCGGGGGATATGCATTTACGCAAGTGAGAAAGGCACGAGGCTTAAATAAAAAAATCGTCAATCCAATCGCCAAAGAAAGGAAACTTGTTTTAGACTTTTGCTATGTGCTGAACAAACAGGGTTCAATGCCATTAAGGCAATGGCTCAAGGAAAACGACAAAAGACAAGAACAAATAGGTCTGGTCAATGTGCCGAACTTCAAAAATACCTATGGTCTTTATTACGATGGCACCTCACAGCTAGGATATCAAGGAGTGATGAAAAAGGAAACGGCAACAACCGTTTTATTGAGTAGCATTCCAAAAGAGGAAGTACCCGTATCGTATCTGCAATTTAATCAAGATGGATATATTAAATATAGAAAGGATTATAGGGAATATTGGGATTGGGTAGATAAAAGGAATGCGGCAAGATATGAGGACAATATTCAGCATGGGAAAAATTACGACTCTAAAAATATGATGCATACTTTCCGGCTGCTGGATATGGCAGAAGAAATCTTAAGAGAAGGAAAAATATATGTTCACAGAAGTAATCGAGAGGAATTACTCGCTATCCGAAATGGGAAATGGCAATACGATGAACTGATCCGGATGGCGAATGAAAAAATGAAATCTGTGGAAAGCGCTTTCCAGACTTCAAAATTGCAAGATGAACCAGATGAAGAGAAGATTGAAAACTTATTGATAGAAATAAGAAATCAACTTTATGTCTAGGGTTTCCATCCAGAAAGCGAATGATCAATGATGCACTCGGCAACATTTGCGGAAGCGATATGATGGGGGAGAAAATCTAGAAAATGGGGTGGATGGGAGATCCTGGAAGTCATCGTGTGGGGTCAAATTCATGAATTCTTGGGAATTTTAATGTTAAATGGGGGGAAAATCCAATAACTATCATATTAAATATGTTTGTAATATGATAAGTAGTACCTTAGACCTACAAACAAAAGATTATGTATAAGTATATCGCCTCATTGATGCTTCTGGTATTCTTCACGTCGTGCAAGGATAATGGCAATTCTAGTAATTACAATAATGATTCTGTGGTTTTTGAGACGATGGAGCTGGAGGCGATGCAGAAATACAATGAGTCGCCGGCGGATGCGATTCCTTTGTTTCAAAAGCTGGTGGAGAAGGCGAGGGAGCTGGGTGATCTGCCAAAGGCGGGCATGGCGAATCTGAATCTTGCGGGCATCTATGAGGAGACGCTGGGTGATTATGCGAGTGCGGTGAAATACAGCAAGGCGGCGCTTGAGGACTGGACGGCCGTAGACGATAAGAAGGAGATTGCGAATGTGCTGAAGTATCTGGGGTATGTGCAGGGATTGAACAACAATGCTGCGGAAGGTGAAATGAATATCAACAAGGCGATTGAGATGTATGAGGGGATGGACTACCTGCCGGGCGTGGCGATTTCTCATCTGAATATGGCGAAGGTGAAGTTGCATCAGGGAGATCTGACGACGGCACTGGAGTATGCGAAGATGTCAAAGTCTTACTGGAGAGATACGGAGAATCAGGCGCGGATGTTTGATGCGAACTTGGTGGCGATTGATATCTATAAGCAGCAGGGGAAAAATAGTACGGTGCTGAAGTTGATCAATGAAAACAAAGACATTGCGAGAGGAACGAGTATCGGTAAGATGGCTTTGGATAAATTTGAAACGCACGTAAGGGTAGAGGATAAATAAATGTGGTGCTGCATCGGGTGCCAAATTCTGAATGGTGCTCGCTGAAATATCTTGTCTCGCGATCTGAATGATCGGGAATCATCTGTGATAAGGCTGGGGTCAATAATTGTAGTCGTCAATAAAAACTTGACCGACGTAGTCTTCCATTTTTTCGGCCTTGTAAAGTTTCCAATGTTGGTGGATGTCGGGTCTGTTTTCTAGGACTTGTACAAAATTACGGGTTGGGTTTTTGCGCTTGAGGCCGCTGCGCAATTCTCTTGCAATGTCTTGGTCTGTGACTACCTCCAAAAAATCTTCCATGACAAAAATCAATTTTTGCTTGGGCATGGGTGGCACCTTGATGTAATTGCCACTTTTCTTTTCTAGTAATGCAATCTGCTCTTTTGTGTCGGGCGTTTTTAATGCGTCGAGCGCAAATGAATGTACGGTCCGAGCATGTTTGTCAACATAACAAAGGTTTCCTTTTTCCAAAAGGATAGAAACTTCTTTTACGAGTGCTAGCGGTGATTGCATCTTTGGTTTTGCTTGTGGAAGGCGAAGGTAGTCAGTATTCCTAGAAAGTAGATTGTGGTGGGGTGTTTATTTGTCGAAAGAGTAAGGAGGAGGGATGGGAAGGGTCTGGTGCATCAGCTAAAATTCTTCGGTGACTCGGAAGGAATTTTCTAGGATGTCAAAACCTATTTCATTTTCGTTGAGGTCGTCGTCGGCGCCTTGCTTGGTGATGACAAAGGTTTTGCCCTTGACATTGAAGGCGATGATCCTGCCCTGGTGTGGGATCTTGAATAGGCTCATGGTGTAGTCGGTCTGGCGGCTTTTGATGCCATTGAATTCTCCGGTGTAGGTGTCCGAAAATTGTAGGTTGGCATTTCTGAGGATGATGCTGGATGAATGGAAATCTTTGCTTTCAGCGATGAGGTCGTCTAGGTCGCCATCAAACTCGTCGATCTCTGACCAACTGACGGTGAACAAACCACTGGAGCCGAACTCTTTGTTTTCGATGGATACATAGGTGACTGCGGCAAACTGCTTCTCTTCCGTGATCTTCCAACCATCGGGGCAGGTGAAATAGACATCGCTGGTAGTCAGGTTTTTGCCCGAAGAAACGAAGCATCCTGTAAAGAGAAAGGCCATCCAAAAACCCAAAAGCAACCTGGTCATAATTTCATTTTCTAGTCAAACAATGCACTTTCTCGATGGCAGGTAGTCGGGGTAATCGATAGGTATTACTGGGCAGCCTGTCTAGGATATAAACCATCGGTGATCCATCTTTATTTTGAAGATAGATTTAAATTCAAAGAAGAAAGTGGATTTTTGGCGTTAAAAATGACCAATTCATTGTTTTTTGAGAACTTCTGGTGAGTTTGGATGTATATTAGATGTATGCATCAAACGCTAAACCATATCCTCTTTGTTTTCTTGCTCACGGTGGCTTCCGTGGGGCAAAGTGTAGCGCAATCTGTGCCGATTGAAAGTAGTAGTATCAATCAAAATGGGCAGATCGAATTGATGATCAACTCATCCAGTGATCAGTACTATATTCTTCAGGTGAAAAACCCTCAGACGGGTGCGTTTGATATCAATGCTTCTATGACGCTGGGGCAGGCTGGGATGACGATGATTACCGAATCACTAGAAGCATTGCCGGAGGATTATTATCGGGTGATGGCGTATTCCATTGACAATCCAGGAGATATAGATGGTGATGGTGTCGATGATATGGAGGAGTACGAAAATATTCCCTTGCATGCACCCTTGAATCCGGCGACGCCAGTGGCGGAAGAAGATGGTCTTGTGGCGATCGATGACTTTGCTACGTTCAAGGATTTGTCGATCCGACATGAGCTGGTGCAATGGTCAGAGTTTCTGAATGAGAAGGTGTTTGTCAAATTTATGATTGTTGATTTTTTCTCGGATGATCCGAAGACGTATTTTGTTAACAGCAACCAGCATGATCTTCATGCGGATTTTGCCGATGCGGTGGGGATTGATAATCTGGGAGACGAGGTCAAGAAGGGACAAATTATTTATCACCCGACGGTGATCAGCAACAATGGTACCTTGGGTGCCTACGCTTTTAATTATAGCAATGGGAATGGGCAGGATTTTGAAGTAGTCGAAAGGACGCATGAGTTGTTGGCTGCCAACATGCCTTTGCTGGAAAACAATCTTTCGCACTTTATCACAGAATTGAATACGGATGAATACGAACGAGACATTGACTTGTTTGAAGGATCGCGTGTGCCGATTCTGATCGAAGAAGATATTTTTGGAGAGGTGGATTACTGGGGATTGAATCCTGCAGAAGGATTTGGATTTTTTAGAATCGTAGGGCTTGAAGAAATTCCGGATGCCAGAGACATCGTATTGTATGAGTCTTTACCCAATTCTCTGCCGCGGGTGAGTGGGATCATGACCTCTGCCTTGCAGACGCCTCTGTCGCATGTCAACCTAAGAGCCATCCAACAAGAGATACCCAATTCGTTTGTCAGGGATCCGCTCGAGAATGAGGAGATTGCCAATCTGTTGAACAAGTATGTGTACTATAAGGTAGAGCAAGATACATTTGAGATACGGGAGGCGAGTCAAGAAGAAGTGAATGCATGGTTTGAAAGCATTCGGCCGACGGAAGAGCAGGTGCCTGCACTTGATCTATCGCAGACAGAAATACTTTCCCTAGACGATATAGATTTTCACATGTACGATGCCTTTGGTGCCAAGTGCGCCAATGTGGCTACGATGCTGGACTTTGGTTTTCCTGCTGGCACCACGCCAGAGGGTTACGGTGTTCCGTTTTACTTCTACCAAGAGTTTATGAAGTACAATGGATTTTTTGAGCGAGCGCGTGCGATGATGGAGGATGAAGCTTTCATGGCGGATCGACTGGTCCGTAATGAGGTGTTGAAGGAGTTCAGAAGTGACATCAAGGACGCTGAGCTTCCGGACTGGATGTGGGAGCAGTTGGGAGATATGCAGGAGTCGTTTCCTGAAGGAACCTCTATCCGTTGTCGGTCGAGTACCAACAATGAGGACTTGCCAGGATTTAACGGAGCGGGACTGTACGATTCCAAAACGCAGCATCCAGAGGAAGGGCACATTCAAAAATCGGTGAAGCAGGTGTATGCGAGTCTGTGGAATCTGCGCGCTTTCGACGAAAGAGAATTTAATCGGGTAGATCACTTTGTCGCCTCAATGGGCATCTTGTGTCATCCGAACTATCAAGATGAAAAAGCCAACGGGGTAGGCGTCAGTGTCGATCCGTTGTACAATACGGACGGAACTTTCTACCTGAACACCCAAGTCGGTGAAGAATTGATCACCAATCCCAACGGCGCTTCGATTCCCGAGGAGATCTTGTTGGATCAAGTGCCAAACGGAGATATTGATTTTATCGTGATTCAGGGATCGAGTTTTCTTCCTGGTGACTCCATCATATTGTCTGCTCCCTACCGATTGCAGATGCGTGAATTCCTGACCGTCATCCACGACCGGTTTGCCGAACTATACGGTGCTCAAGAAGGTGATAATTTTGCCATGGACATCGAATACAAGATTACGCTAGAAGATCAGTTGATCATCAAGCAAGCCAGACCTTGGTCCTCCTTTTCGCCCAAAAAGCGGTTGGAGTTTGACCCAATCCTAACCGAAGACAATCCTTTGGTTGTCTATCCAAATCCTACGCAAGACATTGTCAATGTCTACTGTGACGAATGTGCTATCGAAGAGCTTCGCGTGTTCGATCTAGTCGGAAAGCAATTTCTTTCGGCTGAGGTGGGGCAGACTGAGTCGGAGCAGGTTCAGGTATTGTTGGCAGGATTGCCGGTAGGGGTGTATGTGGTTTGGGTTGAGACAAGTGCTGGGAAGGGGTATGCGCGGAGGGTGGTGAGGATGTAGAGGGGAAAGCTGATTTAATTTATTCGATGTAGTATTTCGTTTGCGTTTTCTTGAATATGAATCCAGTATATTTTAAAATCCTCAGTTTTATTTAAATTTTTGAAGCTTTTTTCATTGGCCAATCGTTGAACTACATTTTCGATGGAGTTGTGAATGTCATTGATTAAGGCGTTATACACTTCGTGAATTTCATCATCTCCCATATGCTCATTAAATTCAATTTCTTCTAAAACTTCATAGATTTTATCTAGTTTGTTATTCATTGTTAATTCCCAAATATTCGATGAAGATTCTCCTTCGTGATTATTGAATGATTGGTACTTCCAATCACCCGGACCATATTTTAAGTCATTAAATAATTTTGAATTTTGGGTTGATTCATTTACTGTGTATTTATTTAACTGCTTTTCTAAATATTGGACCGTGTTTAGGCAGAGTCCAAAATGACCTTGCTCCAGCTCTAAGTCATATGTGAATGCATAAAAGGTTTCATCAGTAAAATTTTTGGTGGTAAACTCATTGACACAATCCACGGTTGCTATCATTAAAGAATTTTCGAAATCCAACTCTTTGTTCAATTTTGTCCAGTTAATCTTCATTGTTGTATTCTGTAGCTGGTGTTATTGTCAGTAAGAAAATCTGTCGTAGTCATCTTTGAATTTTAGTTTTCTTTTCAACCTATTGTTTTTAAAAGAAGAATATTGACTATTAAAGCCAACAAACTGAGTAGATCGCATAAAAAGCTTGGGACAGAATTGTGTTTTTTTATGAGCAGCTTGGTGGTATTGTCATCATACCTGTAATATAGAAAGACTATTAACAGCATAGACCAAAACAACAAGGTCCAATAAGAATTTGAAAGTTTGAATATTGGATATAGCGTTGATAGTAGAAGGAATAAACCAAGGATAAATTTACCTCTCATGTTAACATCTACTTTGCTTGTAAATTTTGAAGATTTTATGGCACTTACATATAGGATGTCCAGGTATTTCATTTTTGGCTATAATTCACAACTTCGATTAAGTTTCCAAGATTATCATAGAGTTCCCAATCGCCTACACGTCTAATAATATCTTCTTTAATGATTTCTGGATTATCAATGTCATAATAAAACAAACTATTCATATTTACCTTTTTATAATTGCCTTTTATCTTAATCTTGGCCTCACTAAATTTGTATGAAGGATAATATGAAATAAAAGGTCCAGATAGATCGCCATCAATAAAAGTATAAATAGTAGTTTGAATATGTCCTGAATGGTTATGGTAGGTCCATTTACCAGTTTTGTAACCATTTTCGTATTGGCCCTGTGTTTTAATGATAGGATGATTAGAATTATGGTAATAGTAATATTCTTCATAAGTTCCATACGCCATATCTCCATATCCAGTATGAAATTCTAATGTTTCGTCGTATGTATCGTAATCAAACATCATAGTTGTGTCTCTTCTATAGACTTGTTTTACTTTGACTACATACTTAAGGTTTCCATTTTCATAATATTGATTTCTAACCTTATTGTTGTTTTCATCTCTTGTATACTTGACCTTGATATTTCCATTATCAAAGTATTTGATTTGATTGGAATCAATTGTATCTACCCAATAAAAGTGTTCAATTCTATCCGTGAATTCTGGTAAGGTGTAATCTTGGCTAAGGATTGAATTGAAGGGTGAAATTTTAAATATTAGTATTAGAAGTAGTGTTTTATTCATGGGTGAGGGATTTGATATATTAACTCTTTGACTATGCATCGCTCTAGGGTTCTAGGCCTCAGCTTCAGTCATTAAGTTACGAAAAGTACCTTGGAAGTATATTAGTAGTTTTAAAACCAAAGAGATTTAAACGTTATCAAGCATTGGTATTCCTCCTTTTATTCTGCAAAATTTCCAATATTTACTTTTGCTTTAATTTTGGGGCAAATTTTTACAAATTCTCTTTTGAATATCCAAATAATTTTTTTCTGAGCTTTTAAGAAATCAATATCGTTTATTTGATAAAGAGCGGCATCATGCAGTGGTATAAGGAATTCTGCGCTTTTTACAGAATCATAAACTGAAATGAGTGCATTTTTAAAAATTAATGAGGCAGTGGCCTGAATTTTATGGCTGAGACTCCAATCAGTTTCAGAATCAGAAATATATCTATAATTCCCAAAATTAGTTCCGACCTTACCATTTGTATCTAATTCTATTTTTGTGTCATTTTTAAAAGTGCTTAATTGTTCAAATTGTTCGAAGTAGCTTCGAGTTTTAGAATCTAGTGTTGTGTCACCATACATGTATCTATAGAATAAAATTTTGGAAGCAGCTCTTTTTTTAATATCTCCTAGCACATTTATTGCAATGTCTTCATAAATGTCGGCTGTATTATAAAGTTCAATGAGTTTAACGTCATTGCTTAATGAAGCAAGAATGCCAGCTTCAAACTGAGAATAGTCAATATATAGAAGTGTTTTATTTGGTTCTGCAACAAAAACATCCCTATTTGTTTTTTTTAGGTTTTGGATAGCTGGTTGTCTTAGTGTAATTCGGGAGGTAATTGAGCCAAAACCTTGGAAAGAAGGATAAGTTTTTACTCCACTGCCCCAATGAGTAGAGGATAATAAAGAAAAGACTTTCGAATCATCTCGCGTTCGAATCAATTCATAAATCAGTTGGGCTACTTTATCAGTTTTTCTTATTTTAAAGGAATAACGTAATGACTTAACAAGTTTATAATTCTTTGATTTAAGATATTCATTTTGAAAGTCTTTATTAAGAGGTTGAAATATAGAATGATCTAATTGTAATATATTCTTAATTTGATATTCTTTCATTTCAAGCTCTCGGTTTTTTCTAGTCACTATTTCTTTAGAAAAAGGAATTCCTTTCAATTGCCGTTCATATATGATTTTATTTATTTTTTGTTCTACCTCTTGAAAACGATCTTCCTCAATTTGATCCGAATTTTTAAAAAATAGATAAAAGTTTCTTATTCTTTCTAGGAATGTTTTTATAGTTGAATCTTTGAGTTCGAATTCATCATTGATAAAATTATGGTCGACTAAATTTTTCATCAAATTCCAACTTGAGTTTTTTGTATGGAATAATAAATTGTTACGTTGCTTACAATATGATTCTAAATCTATGATATTAGGAATATTGTTAAAAGAAGATGTAGAGAATTTTCGCAATAGATCACCCGTTTGAAAGGTGATTAACAATTCACTTTGAGCTAAAGTATAAAGCTTCAAAATATCGTATACTTGATTGTCTAGGTCAAGAGAATGGATTTCTTCATCAAGTATTACAATTAATAGTTTTTTCATAAGGAGTAAATCTGTTCTTGTAAGTCGTAATCAATTTCTATTTCTTTAACACCAGGAATGAATATTAGGCTTTTATCTTTATTTTTAAATAGAGTTATTGGAGAAAAAGCAAGCGAACTATTGATGTATTTTTTTGGTACTAACTCAGGCGAAAATGACCTGAGGGTTATTAATGCCAATCTATTTTGAAAGTAACCGTGAGTGAAGTTTTCTTCGAATTTTCTTAAGAGTATTTTTCTGTAATTTTCATCAACTGAACATAGATAGATTAGCATGCTAGCCACAATTGGTCTTTTAGTATCGTCATTCTTCTCGACCGATTCAATTGCATACTTAATTAATTCTCTTGAATTAAATTTATGTTTGGCTAAAATTAGCCATAAATGATAGGCTTGCCATGAATATATATTATAGCGGTCGTCAGTTATTATTTCATAAACAGAATCCCATACTTCTACCGGTATTTTATCTTTAGGTAGAAAGTTCAATATTTTACAGAATAGATTGGTGTTCCATGGTTTTGCAATTAATGATTTTGAAATAAGAATTAATTGATCCAGAAAGTCACTGCTATCGCTTATATTTAAACCTCGTTTTGCAAGTGTTTGAATTATCCTCAAAGCAAATCTAACTCTTCTTGATTCTTTAGCATTTTCTTCTAAGTCTAATGTGAAGTTGTCAGTGATTATCTGTTTACAACTATGAAAAGCTTGATTGATATGTGCAAAGTTTTTTGAGGAACAAAGACTATGGATAGATTTTAGATTAGTATCATAAACTAGTTCGTATTCTTTAAGGGCCTCAGGTTCTAATTTTCTTATTTTAGTTTTCTGACTATTTACAGTAAGATGACATCTGCGAAGTTCTGTTTCTACAAGTTTTAGAATTTTTCTAGCTTCAAAATGTGAGTTACAAAATATTCTAATGTCATCCATGAAACGAAAATATTCTGGGACTTGATTACTAACAAAGGAATCAATTTGGTTTAAATAAAATGTCGCTAACATAGAAGAGGCGTCACTATTTTGAGGAAGTCCAATTTCTTTTAAAGTCATCCCATCTAGTATGCTCTCTAGAAGGAGTACAGCATTCGAATCATTTTGATTTTCACAAATTCGATGTAACTTTTTAATTAGTAGCTTCTTGTTTATATTGTCATAAAAATTAAGAATATCTATTTCAAGAACGTACTTATGATTTTTTGAACTAGCTTCTAATTGAAAATTCATTTTTTTCCATTGTTCTACACCATGCAGTATTAGGAAATTTTCCTTATGCCTATTACATCTAGCGTGATAAACATTATTTATAAGAGCATTGTCCATTTTCTTAGACAAAACCTTAACTGTAGAGATGTAAATAAGCTTATCTAGAAAAGGGGTAATAATTGCTTGTCTTAAAGTGAAGTTTACTTTTGGAATGAAGAAGATTTCTGCTTCAGTTGATTTGTATTCTTTTCCATTGAAATATACTCGTAATTGATTAAAAATGAATTCATTTGTGCATAAATCAATATAATGTAAAGGATCATGAAACCAATCATCTCTCATATCATTTTTGAGAAGTTGGACTCCTATCGCAAGATTTAGTGTAGTATTATTAATAGAAACTCCTCTCAAATTGAATAAATCATTCTTTATTAATTTCCTAAATGGTAATTCGCGAGTAATCAATTTTATATTTTCTGTCTCTTCAAGCTTGAAATTGATTCTTTGGAAAGTTATTGGTACACAATCAATAGTTTTGTTTTGAAAGTCCTCGTGTGGATATCTGTAAATTATTCCATATAGAATGTTTTTAGATGAAGAGAATAAACCACTACCAGAAATTCCTTTTATCAGATCTGGGCTTGTGAAGTCATGGATTTTAAATCTTTTTTTTGTTTTGTCATTTCGCGAATAATTTATCAAACTCAAATCAGTTGTATCAGAAGATGGGACTGACCAAGAATTGAATTTTAGTTGCCGGTCATTTATTATGTCAGACACTAAAATTTCAGGAAGTTGTAAATTTGGGTTTTTTGGAATTTTTAAGATTGCTAGGTCTTCTTCAAAATGGATTAAATTTTCTTTAACTTCCTTTTGGTTAATAAAATGTAATCTTTGAAATTCTCCATTCTTTGAATTTGAAATTTCAATTCCGTTAACATGAGATGGATTGTAATCAACGCCTAATTCTTGAAAAATGTGTTTAACTGTAAAAATATAATCATATCCGCAGTGTTGGGGATTTACGTAAATAAAACCTGACCCATGTTGAGATTCACCTTTTACAGTTGCAGTAATCTTAACGCCACATATTCTGTATTTATCCGATGAAGAAGCCATTTGGTGAATTATTTTCTATTAACGATATATTAAAATGTTTGAGTTCTTTTAATGAAATCCCAATCTTTTCTTTTGTTTCATGATAATTAAAATAAAATTTTATTGGCTTTTTAAATCTATGACTTTGAGCATAAACAACCTTTAGTAGAGCTTTTTTATTTGGTAAATAATGTCTTTTCCCATTTGTAGAAATTATATAATTCGAGCAATTAATTTTATTTAAGATTTTTGAATTTAAACTTCTTTTACTCCCATGATGTGGAAGTTTTAAATAATCTAGATGGATTTTTTCCTCATTGCTTTTCATTAGTAAATTGTTTAATATTTCTTCAAATCTATTTGGTGTGACATCTCCTGTTAAGAGAATTCTTTTATTATTATTCTTTAATAAAATAACAACACTAGTTTCATTTGGAATAGCTGTATCTTGGCTATCGTCATCTATGTATCTTGCTAGAGTGAACAAAGACTTATCCCAATCTCCATTTGTATTTCCTTTCAGTAGTGCACCTTTTTGAGTAGCATATTTTTGTAATGAATGTTTGGTTGGTGACAAAATTTCTAACTCAAGGTCCTTGAAAATAAATGATTCCGATTCTTCAGTAATAACATTTAACCATTTAGTATCGATTTGTGGTATTAATCTATCTAATTCTCTTGCCTGTTTAAAAGAAAGTAAATTAGTTTTATCTATTTCTAGTTCCGTTGCTATTTTTATCGGAGAGTTAAAAACAATTTGCTTTATAAAATTTTTGTCTTCTCCATAAGATCCTTTTATTACAAGATTCAAGAGTTCTATTATTCCTCTTATGTGGTCATCATCGTGATGGGTAACTATAAGTAGGTTTATATATTCACCTTTTTTATAAAGGTTATCTATTTCAATTTTTAAAGATTCAAAGTCATTACCACCATCAACCAGTATATTATTTGATTTGTGACTAATTAAAATTGAGTCTCCATTACCAGCTTTTAAAAATTTTACAATCATTTTTTTTCATGAGATATAACTTGATGAAATTCATAATCCAGCCACCTTACTAGCTTAATAATCGATAATCAACGACTATTTACAAAGTTTTGCTTGCACTTACAAAATAGCTATTTTATTTTCTTCTTTAATACCTAGGTGACTAAACTGGTGATTAAAGTGTTGATATTTTTGTTGATGGATTTTCTTATGTGTGGTTGTCTTAGTTATATGAAGGAAATGGGGGAAGGTAACCCATGGTGGGGTGGGGGATTTTGGTAAATGATTGAGTGGTGCTTAAAAGGGGGGATTTTGGTTTAAAGAAATATCGAATACGGGGTCCTCAGGTACGGTGGAGTGAGAGGTGGTAAGGGTTTATTGATTACGGCCGGGTACTCTATTAGCACTCGTGTTCTTTCATGTATTTTTCTGAATTTAAATCTTTATTGAAATCGTAGGTATAGAACTCTCGATTTGTTTTGATTCCTTCTTCTAAAAAAGAGATTAACTCAGCTTCACCTTTTTTAATGAATTCTTGTTTGTGTCTTAGTGTCATATATATCATTCTGCTGCTAGGCAATGGATGATGTTTATTTTTAAAAAACATTTTCTCATCAATATCATGTTCGATTTTTGCAAAACATCGAATTATCTCAAATCCAATTAATATAAATTCTTCGTAGTTGTACTTAAAACTATGTTTAAGAAATGCAACATACAAGTCTGATGCTAACATATCTGCGTCTAATTCATCTTCTCTTGATATAGCATATGACATATGAGCTTGTGAATTTGAGGCAAAAGAAAATAACTTTGTTTCAACTTGTTTTAAATGACCTAAAAGATAATGGGCGAATTCATGCATTACTACAAACAATTGAGCTAAAGTAACACTCAGTTTAAATTCTGCATCAATTTGCTGTTGATATACTTTTAAATCAGAAGTTTTCCAATTTAAGAATTCATATTTTGTCATCGATTTGTAAAGAATTTCAGCGTAATTGGAATTTGAATTTCGTTTTAAATGAAAGTACTTCCAAATAAATGCATACATAGACTCGGAGAAGAAAATTACAGTGTCATTTAGTGGAGAGAGAACAATTGCAGCATTTATTTCTCCAATATCATAAGGTAGTAAACCTCCAACAATATCACTTACAATTTCAGCATATTCACTTTTAACCCCTGTGGATTCTAATAAAATTAATGGGTATTCTACAGCCAGGTATTTCTTTAATGAATATTCATTCCATATTTGACTTTTGTAATTTTCGAGTTTCTTTTCATTGTAATTTTCAATGTGTCTAAATTCATTTAAACAAGTGTAGTTGTTAAGAATTCCTAACACATATTCTTTTGGTAAATTTTCAGCAGTAGGGTCAACGTTTAACAGTCTAGTTTCTTGGTGTCTGACCCAATCCTCAGATTTTCTGTATTTATTATACACGGAAAAGAAATTTCTCCTCTAAGTAAATCGAAGATTTACTTAATTTTGCAATGCAACCAATTTTTTCTAAATCATCAAGAATTAGGTTGAATCTTTTTTCAGTTAATTTTTCAATACCAACTTCTTTCAAATTTGAAAGTGCTTTATTATATCCATCACTAGTATTTATCCAATTTCGATTGGGTTCCTTGCAATCCCATAAAGAAACTAAGATTATTGAAGTTAATTCATCAAGTTTAATTGTGGCGAGTTGCTTTAATTTCATAATTATGAAAAGCACAAATGTTGGGATTTTGTACTTCGGTAGTAAGTTCGGCAATGAAACAGCACTTGCTGATTCGAGAATAAATGAAGGTAAGTTTTGAACTGCTTGTCGGAGATTAATAAGAATATTTGTTGACTTAATTGTGTTAATATTACCAGAAGATTTATCGACAGTTAAGAAATTGATAATTTTAGGTGCATTATCTTTTGATTTAGTAAAGACTTTTAAAATGTGAGTTTCTAGGAATTCCCTTTCTATCTTATTGAGTTCTATCTTCTCTTTTTTATTGTTTTCCATATTTTACTTATTCATAAGTGCTAACGTGTTAGTGTTCGTAACTCAAGACACTTACTAACTGGGTTACGCATAATTCTCGACTATTTTCAAAGTTTTGCTAGAACTTACAAAGTAGCTATTTTATTTTCTTCTTTAAAACATAGATGATTAAACAGGTGATTAAAGTGTTGAAGTTTTTGTTGATGGATTTTCTTATGTGTGGTTTGTCTTAGTTTTATGAAGGAAATGGGAAAAGGTAACCCATGGAGGGCTGGGGGATTCTTGGTAAATGATTGAGTGGTGCTTGAAAGGGGGATTTTTGGTTTAAAGAACTACATTAGATGAGACCGGTATTTACGGTGTTCTGAGAGGCGCGCCGTTGGGATTATGGCTCACGGCTTTCTACTCGATTATTGTGAGTTTACCACTTTACGATTTTTTCAATTTGCTTATTGTTGCCTATTATCAATTCCAATATATAAGTGCCAGAAATTAATCTTTCAATACTTACTGTGTTCGAATTAT
>CALFDU010000084.1 GCA_937950315.1 uncultured Saprospiraceae bacterium
TAAAACATAAGTATAATGATTCAAGAGTTCAACGATTACAGAGAGAAAATGAATGAAAGAATTTTAGCTCAAGACAACAAAGTCATGAAAAGATTCTTCAGTTTAGATAACCAAACTTATACGGATGGTGCTTTAGATATAAAGACCAAAGAACTTTTGGGTTTGGTTGCTTCCATGGTTTTAAGATGTGATGATTGCATAAAATATCACTTAGGGGCAGTTCATGAAGTGGGATGTACTACAGAAGAAATATTTGAGGTTTTTTCTGTGGCAAATATCGTAGGTGGTTCAATTGTTATTCCTCACACAAGAAGAGCTGTAGAATATTGGGATGCCTTAGAGGCTCAGAAAGGGGCTGAATAGTTCTGATTTTTAATTTTCCATTTACAATTATTGTTCAAAAGTATTCGTTTGATTTTAAATTCAAATACAATGAACAATAGAAGAAACTTTCTTAAAAAGACAGCAGCCCTGACTGTCGGTGCAAGTGCATTAAGACTTCCTCTTACTGCCAAACCCAAATCAATGAATCAAGAAATTAATGGAATAAACATAGTGGGACCCAAAGAGGGATTTACGCCAGAGATTGGCACTTTGGTTTCCATGATGAACTGGATGCGAAATACAATGTTGATGCCAGTGTATGGAATGTCCCAAAAAGATCTAGACTACTTACACGATCCAGAATCAAATTCAGTTGGTGCCATGTTGATGCATTTGGTTGCTACAGAAAGGTTTTATCAGATTAATACTTTTGAAGGAGGAGTTCATTTTGAGCCTGGAAGAAAAGAAGACCAAATGTATGAAGCGGCCTCTAATCTTGGTGATGCAGGCAGAAAAACCTTTAAAGGAAATGATTTAGATTATTACTTAGACAAGTTATCTGCATGTAGAGAATTCAGTCTTAAAGAATTAGCCAAATACGATGATAGCTGGCTAGAGATTATTGACACGCAATTTTGGGGCAGTCCTACCAATAATTATTGTAAGTGGTTCCATGTTGCCGAACATGAATCCAATCACAATGGACAGATAAAATATCTAAAGAGCAGGTTACACACTAACTAAATAAAAAAAATCCAACGTCAGGCGACGTTGGATTTTTTGTTTAGTATAAGTTGTTGTATACCTTGACTGTCTTAAATATTTCTTTCTGGGTTTCCACAAATTTCAAATGAAGTGGATCTATTTGATACTCTTCTTCAGCTTCTACACTTTTAAAGAATACATTAATGGCGTAATCATAAGATTTATCTATTACGTCTCTATCAACTGTAACGGCTGGAGGTCCCCAATAAAACTTATCAATACTTGGCACCTTTGATAAATCAATCAATGCTTGCTCAAATTCCTTTTTACGTTCTTCAGTGACATCGTCTGTCAACCAGAAGTATACGGTATGAATCAATCCATTTTCATTCATATTATTTTCATGTGTAAAAGTGTTTTCTTGTGCTTTTCCAAAACTTGAAAAAACCAAAAGCGAAACAAAAGTTAAAAATATATTTCTCATAAGTAAAATTTAAAATTCTGCATTCCCAGGATATCTAGGAAATGGAATTACATCTCTAATGTTAGACATACCTGTTACAAACAATACCAATCTTTCAAAACCCAAACCATAACCTGCATGAGGACAGGTTCCAAATCTTCTAGTATCTAAGAACCACTCCATTTCATGTTCAGGAATATCCATTTCTTTCATACGTTTTAAAAGAGCATCCAGTCTTTCTTCTCTTTGCGATCCTCCAATAATTTCTCCGATACCAGGGAATAATACATCCATTGCTGCTACGGTCTTATCATCTTCGTTCATACGCATATAAAACGCCTTGATATCTTTCGGATAATCAATAAGTATAACTGGCTTTTTAAAATGCTTTTCCACCAAATACCTTTCATGCTCAGACTGTAAGTCAGCACCCCACCCATCAATTGGGTATTGGAATTTTCCTTTTTTATTTGGTTTAGAATTCCGGAGGATATCAATGGCTTCTGTATAAGTCAATCTTACAAAATCATTGTCTTTACAGAAATTCAATTTTTCAATCAATGGCATTGGACTTCTATCCTTCTGTGGTTTCTGCTTCTCTTCTGTCTCTAGCCTCGTCTGAAGAAATTCCAAGTCTTCTTTACAGTTTTCCAAAGCATGATTAATGACATACTTCAACATATCTTCTGCAAGATCCATGTTGTCATTCAGATCATTGAATGCCACTTCTGGTTCAATCATCCAAAACTCAGCAAGGTGTCGAGATGTATTTGAATTTTCTGCTCTAAACGTAGGACCAAAAGTATACACATCACTCAATGCCAAAGCACCCAGCTCCGCTTCCAACTGACCAGAAACGGTCAAGTTGGTTTCCTTGTTAAAAAAATCTTGTTTATAATCTACGGAACCATCTTCCGTTTTAGGGATGTTATCCAAGTTCAATGCTGTTACATGAAACATTTCTCCTGCACCTTCAGCATCAGATCCTGTGATAATTGGACTGTGTATATATACAAAGCCTCTTTTATGAAAAAATTCATGTATGGCAAATGCCAATTGATGTCTAATTCGAAATATTGCGCTGAAGGTATTTGTTCTAAATCTTAGGTGTGCTATTTCACGCAAGAATTCAAGGCTGTGACGCTTAGGTTGTAGAGGATATTTGTCTGGATCCGAGTCACCTAAAATTTCAAATGATTTAACGATCATTTCATATTTCTGACCTCTTCCTTGACTAGGAACTATCTCTCCTATTGCTTTTATGGCAGCACCTGTGGTAATTCTTTTTAGTTCTGCTGAATCTTCGTTTTCATAGTCAACAACAAGTTGTAAAGTGGAGAGACAAGAACCATCATTCAAAGCTACAAATTGATTGTTTCTGAAAGTTCTTACCCAACCCATTACAGTTGTATCATACCCACTGCTTTCGCTGTTGAGAATCTCTTTAATCTTAGTTCTTTTAGCCATTTCTTTCCTCTATTGTTATAAGCTTACAAAGTTAGCCAAAATAGATTAATTGGCTTATTAGACAGGATGATTTAGTCAATTGCCGTGAATATCAATACACAAACCAAACTTCCCAGAAGCTGATTGATATAATTCATTTATAGATTCAAACCCCCAGAGTTATTGATACTATTGTTCTAATTGAGTGATAATATGCTTTGCTATATCGAAGCTTTCCTGCATATTATTAGCAGTTTGACCACCAGCATACAGATTCAATTCGCAGGTATTAAACAAAGACACAAGCTCAGAAATTGTATCTTCTGTTACGTCTTTGGTTCTCAATGATTGCTCAATTGAAGTTTTCTTAAGATATGTAGCTGGTATAGAAAATTTATCAGCCAGAAACTCTTTCATAGCTCTTATGATTTCTTCGTAAAATTGAGCTCCTTGTCCATTCTTTTTATAAATATCAGCCTTGTTTAATTTCTCCATTGCCACGCGCTGCGCCCTTTCTTTTCTTATCAATACGGGATCAAAAGCTCCTGATTTTTTCCTTCTGTATTGGATACCTCCAGAAACAAACATTGAAACCAAACCCATGCTGAGCAACAACCAATAAGGCAATGAACGATGGAAGCTTCCAGCATTTTGAGAAAAAGAAGTGCTGGTTTTGATTGGGTTTAGACTAACAATTTCTTCCTTTTGCAACAATATAGCATCCTTGTTTCCTTCACCTTGTGTGACAACGATTCGTCGAGGACTTGATTTAAGAGATATATATCGAGAACTATCAACATTAAAATATTCAAACTCCGGGGTAATTAAATAGTTACCAGCTTTTTTAGGCACAGCTAAATACTCAAATACTTTTACGTGTGATTGATTATCTCTTGCCGACCTTTCGTCCAAAATAGAAGGATCGTATACATCAAATAAATCCTTATCAATAAAGGAAGGAGGAGTAATTAATTTTGGATCTCCAGTACCTGTAATCTCAATTTGAATAGTAATGGCGTCATCGGTGGTAACCTTTTGCTTATCTACATTGGCTTTCATTGAATACTTACCTACTGCATTTGAAAAGGCTGGATTATCCGAAGGCGGTAAATTTTTGACTTTTATCTCTGCACTATTGGTCTTTACAACAACTGGCTTTAGTGCTGATTGAAAGACAAAACCTCCTCTTTGCGAACCATCTTTTATGATACCTAGTTCGACACTAGCAGGCTCAATGGTGTAAGTACCTTTTTGTTGTGGATAAAGAATTCGGCGCTCCATGGTTTTGGTATAATACTCTTTACCATTGCGTGTTTCTCGTCTTGTCGATTCTCTATATCTAGATCCAGAATAAAAGAAGCCATCATAATTTGATTCATCAATGATATCAAAACTCCTTATATCCTTGTTGGTAAAGATTACATAGTCAACATACATTTGTTGACCAACGTAAACTTCTTCATCAGAAACGACAATCTCTACAAACATATCTTCTTCTATCTCTTCTGTCATGTTGTTTTCCAATACTTCGATACTCAAGGAATTGGAAGTGTATTGTTGACCATTGACTACAATAGTAGCTGGTCCAATGGTAAATTCACCTACCTCTGAAGCCAAGAGTCTATATGTATATGACATTTCTTTGGTCATAACGCCATTTATGATCGACATACTAGTATTGGTGGAAGGAGGGCCTACAGCTTTGAAGGAAGAAAAATCTGGTTCGCGAAATGAAGTACCTTGAGCGTTGTGTAATTTGTATTTAACATCAAAAACAGTGTTCTGAAAAACTTTATTGTCTTTGACTGTAGCTATGAGCCTAGGAGCTTGCGCAAATATTATTGAGCAGCAAAACAACATACATATCAGTACAACAATTTTCTTTCCCACTATCCTTTCTTTAATTTTCTTTTTGGTTTACTTGGAGTTTTCGGAGGTGTAGGTTTTGTTCTAGGTCCAAAGATATTGGGACTCTGAAAATCAAAAAAGCTATCCATACTTCTTAGTTCAGGTTTAATGATGATACCATCTGGATTGGGAAAAACATTTATTTCCAATGGTTCCGTTTCATAGATTTCACCGTCGGCCTTTACAGCTACAGGCTCAATAAAATATTGGCCTAAATCTTTTGGTTCTAAATACCAAGTAAATGTCTTGTAACCTGACTCTTTTCCATTGATGATAGATATGGAAGAACTCTGATTGGGTCCAGAGACAATATTGAATTCATCCAATTCTGGAATATCAATATTCTCCTTTATGTTCTCTAATTTAATCTCATAGATAAAATAATTGCCGAACAAGATTGAATCAGAACTCACTTGACTACTCAACGATTGAGCACTCAAGTGATTTCCAAAAAATAATACTGTAAAAATTATTGAAAGGGTTCTCATCTTAGAATCATTTTATCTTGAAAACCATAACTTAGAAAGCTTTTATTTTATTTTAAAGGCTTTCTTAATTTTATTCACGTAATCTAGTTTTTCCCATGTGAAAGTTTCCACTTTCATATTCTTTTTCCTTCCTGCTCCATCAACAAAATTTACAACTTTGGTTTTAGGAGTTCTTCCCATATGACCGTAAGCAGCTGTTTCGCTATAAATAGGATTTCTTAACTTCAATCTTTTTTCAATAGCATAAGGTCTCATATCAAATACTTTGTAGATAAGGTCTGCAATCTTTGCATCATTCATATCTACTTTTGAAGTACCATATGTATTTACGTAAATGTTTGTAGGCTTAGCTACACCGATTGCATATGATACTTGAACAAGCACTTCTTCACAAACTCCAGCGGCAACCATATTCTTTGCGATATGTCTTGTCGCATAGGCAGCAGATCTATCCACCTTTGAAGGATCCTTTCCAGAAAATGCTCCTCCTCCATGTGCTCCTTTACCACCGTATGTATCTACTATGATTTTTCTTCCAGTCAATCCAGTATCACCATGAGGTCCACCGATAACAAACTTTCCTGTTGGGTTTACATGATATGTAATTTTATCATTCTTAAAAAGCTTTCTTAATGACGGCTTTAGTTTTTTAACCACTTTAGGTATTACGATAGAAACAACATCTTTTTTTATTTGCGCAAGCATCTTCTTATCTGCGGCAAAATCATCATGTTGTGTACTTACAACGATAGAGTCAATTCTAATTGGTTTCCCAGCATCTGAGTATTCAATGGTTACCTGAGATTTTGAATCTGGTCTCAAGTACTTCATTTGCTTGCCAGCCTTTCTAATAGCTGCTAATTCTTCTAAGATCTTGTGAGAGAGATCAAGAGGCAGCGGCATATAGTTGTCAGTTTCATTGGAAGCATAACCAAACATCATACCTTGGTCTCCTGCGCCTTGATCCATTTTCTTTTTCCTTTCAACTCCTTGGTTGATGTCAGGAGATTGTTCGTGGATTGAAGAAAATACACCACAACTTTTTGCTTCGAACATGTATTCAGACTTGGTGTACCCAATCTTTTCTATCACGTCTCTTGCAATTTGTTGCACGTCAAGATAGGTTTTGGTTTTTACCTCACCTGCTAATACAACTTGACCAGTTGTCACCAAAGTTTCACAAGCGATTTTAGAATTGGGATCAAATGCTAAAAAATGATCAACCAAAGAATCTGAAATCTGATCTGCAACCTTATCCGGGTGACCTTCTGATACTGATTCTGATGTAAATAGATATGACATGTTTGTTTATTTATTTAACTGCAAAAATAGAATTTCTTATTAATTACTTTACTCTACACTCAAACATTTTAACATCCCCAAGATAACCGACCAATTCATCTCCTATTTCAACAGGACCAACACCTTCAGGCGTCCCTGTCATGATTAAATCAGTAATCTTTAAAGTAAAAATGGTTGAGATATAACTTATTATCGTTTCAAAATTGTAAATCAAGTCTTTGGTATTTCCTTTCTGAACAACTTGTCCATTTCTAGTTAAGGAAAATTCTAGGTTATTTAAATCCAATCCTTCTACAGGAATAAACTTACTACCTATAACAGCCGAATGATCAAATGCCTTAGCAATTTCCCATGGATGACCTTTCTTCTTGCATTCACTCTGAACATCTCTGGCTGTAAAATCTATTCCCAATCCTATCTCTTCAAAATAGTCTGAAGCAAATTTAGATTTGATATGTTTACCATTCTTTGAAATTTTCAGAACTACCTCAACCTCATAATGAATGTTGGTTGTAAATTCAGGATAATAAAATGGCTTATTGTTATTTAATAAAGCTGTACTTGGCTTCATGAAAACCATTGGTTTACTCGGTACCTCTGAGTTCATCTCTTTGGCGTGAGCAGCATAATTTTTTCCTATGCAAAAGATCTTCATGAGATCAGTATTTTACATTTAACAATCCAGTTAATTCTTTTACTTCCTTTACTGTTTCTTGAGCTACTTTTCTTATTGCTGCTGAAGAAGCTTTTATTTGATCTTTAACCGCTCGTTTATCTTGTAGTAATTCATCTTTCTTTTTCTTGAATCCGTTGGTCAATTCGACAATAGCATCAGCCGTATGAGCTTTCAGCTCAGAATATTTTAAAATACCTTGCTCGTGATCTTTCAACATTTTTGCTGCTGCATCCAAATGACTTTGGTTGCCATTTACTTTTGCTGAACCATTTAATAACATGAAAAGGTTTTCTACCCCAGGACTCATCCCTTCGGTTGCTTCACCTGTATCCGTTACCGCAGACTTGATTTGTTTTCTGATTCTAGCCTCATCAGCGAAGCAAGAAATATAATGTTTTTCCCCTGCGCTCTTACTCATCTTTTTAGACGGATCTGCAGTTGATAGAATCTTTGGTGTTTCTGTAAACAAAGTTTCAGGAAGCACGAAATATTCCTTCCCTACTTGATTATTAAAGCGTTGTGCAATTGTTCTTGATAATTCAAGGTGTTGTTCTTGGTCTTTTCCTACTGGAACAGCATCTGCTTTATAGATTAAAATATCTGCTGCCTGCAATACTGGATAATCGAAAATTCCAACGCTTATAAAATCTTCTTTACTTGACTCCTTTGACTGCTGGCTTTTGTCTTTGAACTGAGTCATTCTTGACAAATTTCCGTGCGAACAAAAGCAATTAAAAATCCAACAAAGTTCAGTATGCTCTGGTACCAAAGACTGGATAAAAAGACTTTCTGGCTTTACTCCGATCGCCAACAGATTATAGATTAATTCCCAAGTACTATTTCTCAACTTCTTTACATCGTATGGCATTGTCATAGCATGATAATCAACCACCATATAAAAACAACGATATACATCTTGCAGATTCACCCAATTCTGAACTGCTCCAAAATAATTACCTAAATGAATATGTCCGGTTGGTTGGATACCTGAGAGTACCGTTTTTCTATTGTCAGTCATGTTAGATTATTTAGCCGCTATCGCTGAAATTTCAACATTTACAAATTTTGGAAGATTTGCAACTTCTACCAGTTCTCTTGCAGGAGCAGTTTCTTCATTAAAATATTCAGCATAAACTGTATTGATCCTACCATACATATTCATGTCAGAAACAAAAACAGAACATTTTAGAATATTTTCAAAAGTCATACCGGCAGTTTCAAGGATTGCTCCAAGATTTTTTAACACTTGATGCGTTTCAGCTTCTATCGATTCTTGTACCAATTCGCCATTTTCAGGATTTAATGCAATTTGACCTGAAATGTACAGCGTATTATTAGCCAAAACAGAGTGATTGTATGGACCTACTGGTGAAGGTGCATTGGGGCTGTTGATGATTTCTTTTGACATAATTTCTTAATTAATATATAATACAAAAAGCTCCGCGTCCAAAAGGGCGGGAGCTTTTAATTCTTATTTCTTGAAGAGAATACTAGTCTAGGTCTTCTTCACCTTTCACGATGACTTGACCTCTGTAGTAAAGATCCCCATCTACTTCATAAGCTCTGTGGAACCTGTGAGTTTCTCCTGTAGTTTTACAAACTGCAAGTTGTGGAATCTCAGCTTTTAAGTGAGTTCTTCTCTTTCTTTTTCTTTGTTTGGATATTCTGGACTTTGGATGTGCCATGACACGTATAGTTTTACTTAGTTTAAATCAATGTTTTTTAACGCTTTCGCAAATGGATTCTCTTCATCATCATCTTCATCATCTGATTCCTCAACATAATCCAAGACATCCTTCGCTTTGAAGTTGCATGGAACAGGGTCCTCTAAATCACAATCATATTTCTTAATCAAAGGAACTGACAAATTGATAAACTCATATATCGCTTTGTCCAAATTCAACTCATGTGTATCGTAAGTTATACTCCAAACTTCCTCTTCGAAATTAATCTCGTCGACGGTGTATTTGATGATTAACTTATGATCGCCAAGTACCGGTAGATTGATATCTGCAAGGCATCGGTCACATTCAGTCCTCATTCTTCCTTCAATCACGAAATCAACTTCAATATGATTTGACTTTTTATAAAGCTCAATTTCAATCTCAAAGCTTCCTTGCTTTACGATCGATTTTTCAAACTTTTGGAAAAAATCATTCTCAATTCTGAATTGATAGTGATGAATCCCATCTTTCAGGCCTTTAAGGGGCAATGAAAAATGTGTTAAGGCTCGCATTTTAAAGAACGTTTTAAATGGAGGGCGAAATTAATCTTTATTCTTTAAATATTCAACAGAAATTTAAGATAATTAATTAGTTGCCAAATATGTTTACCTCCTTGGTTTTCAATTGATTATATAAGTATGGAGGCTAATGTAAATTCAGCAAGTATAAGATATTGGGCAAAATCAGACCGACCAAGGGAAAAATTGCTCATTCATGGTAAGGAAACCCTTACCAATGCTGAATTATTGGCCATTTTGCTTGGTTCTGGATCTAGAAATGAAAGCGCCCTCTCCCTCGCCCAAAAGATTTTAGCGCAAAATGATCAAAATTTAATCGAATTGGGAAAAATGAACCTCCAAGAGCTCCAAAAGTTCAATGGAATGGGAAAAGTGAAGGCAATAACTGTCATTGCAGCACTAGAATTGGGAAAAAGAAGACATAATAGCGCTTCATTGAATCGTCCTAAAATTGTCAATAGTAATGACGCTTATCAGCTGTTATTGTATGATTTATCAGACCTAAGAACAGAATCTTTCAAAATCTTACTGCTAAACAGAGGAAATAGAGTCATTAAAACCGTTAATATCAGCAATGGTGGTATAGCAGGGACTGTGGTAGATCCAAAAGTAATTTTTAAATCAGCCATAGATCACGAAGCCAGCTCCATCATTCTAAGCCACAACCATCCTTCTGGTAACCTAAAACCTAGTTCAGAAGACATCCGAATCACCAAAAAACTGAAAGCCTCGGGTGAAATTTTAAGTATTGGGGTCCTAGATCATCTAATAATAAGCGAAAGAGGTTACTTCAGCTTTGCAGATGAATCTATGCTATAAAAATTAAAATCGTACGCTTTGAAGAACAAACAATACATCAAAAAGCCTGATCCACTTGGAGACAAGTCCTTTTATCTAGCCATGAAAATTATCAGTATCTATAAGGACTTGCAACTCAAAAAAAATGAATTTAATTTGAGTCAGCAACTGTTCCAATCAGGAACCAATCCGGGCTCTCTGATAAGGGAAGCGCGTTCTGCAAAATCCAATTCAGATTTTATATACAAGCTTAACATGGCTCAGAAAAGCTGTCAAGAAACAATTTACTGGTTAGAACTATTATATAAGTCCAATTATGTTAAGAAAGAAGCATATACAGAAATTAATAATCTCACCATTGAAGTGCTAAAAATGCTTACAAGTTCAATAAAAACCAAAAAAAGAAACATTAAGTATTAACAGCTGGCTTTCGTCAATAACTAGCTATCTTGCAGCCATTAATGAGTACAGAGAAAAATAAAAATAGCTTAGATCTTCATTTGTTAGGAAGAGTTTTAAAACTCACAACCCCTTACAAAAAGCTCTTTTATTACACCATTTTTTTGGCGATTGCCTTGGCACCGATTACAGCCATCAGACCATATCTTATCAAGGAAATGGTCGATACCAACATTTTCCAAAACGACCTTTCTGGCTTGAAAATGATGGCGCTGATTTACATTGGAATAACAATCTTGAACACCCTCATGCGGTATTCTCTTATCTATAGAACTGCACTTCTTGGTCAGTCAGTTATCAAGGATTTAAGAGTTAAAGTATTCAAACATCTTTCTAATTTAAAGCTTAGGTTTTTTGATCAGACACCGATTGGTACGGTAACTACAAGAACCATCAATGATGTAGAAGCCATCAAAAGAATTTTTGAGCAAGGCTCGATCACAATTGTAGCGGACATGCTCAGTATATTCATGGTACTTGGTATGATGTTTTATACAAGTTGGAAATTAACCATGATCTTTTTGGTAACAGTACCATTGTTATTGATTGCCACCTACATCTTCAAAGAAAAAGTAAAAGAAGCTTATCAAAAAGTGAGAACTCAGATCTCATCAATGAATGCTTTCCTTCAAGAAAGAATTACAGGAATGAGAGTTATCCAGATCTTTAATGCACAAGATCAAGAGATGAAGAAATTCAAAGAGATCAATAAAAAATATACGAAGGCCAATCTAGATTCAATTCTATACTACGCCGTCTTCTTCCCTGTGGTCGAATTGATAAATTCATTGGCATTGGCCTTGCTCGTATTTTGGGGAACAAAAGGAATATGGAATGGATCAATAAGTCCAGGAGCAGTGATTGCCTTTCCGTTGTTTTTGAATATGATATTCAGGCCGATTAGAATGTTGGCAAATAGGTTCAACGAATTACAAATGGGATTGGTCGCAGCAGAAAGAGTGTACAATGTTCTTGATGATCAATCACACATTGATGACTTTGGAAAGATAAAGGATACTTCCGTAAATGGAATTGTTGAATTTAAAAACGTTGACTTTGCGTACGACGATGAAAATTTTGTTTTAAAGGACGTTAGTTTTAAAATTGAAGCTGGAACAACTTTGGCCATTGTCGGAAGTACTGGTTCGGGTAAAACAACAATAATAAATTTATTGGGACGCTATTACAATATTAATGGTGGTGAAATTTTGGTCGATGGAAAAAACATCAACAAGTACGAACTTCAATTTCTAAGAGAACGACTTGCTTTGGTATTACAAGATGTATTCTTATTCGATGGGACAGTTTTTGAAAACATAAAACTGAGGGATCAAAGCATTACTGATGAAGAAGTAATCAAAGCGGCAAAGAAGATTGGAGCACATGAGTACATCATGAACATGCCTGATCAATATAATTTTCATATCACTGAAAGAGGAAACAATCTTTCAATGGGACAACGTCAATTGATCTCATTTGTAAGAGCTCTTGTTGTAAATCCTGATATCTTGATTTTAGATGAAGCTACATCATCCGTAGATACAGAAACAGAGGCAACCATTCAATATGCCATCGAACAATTGATTGACAAACGATCCTCTATCATCATCGCACACCGTTTATCAACAATCCGTCATGCAGACAAAATAATGGTAATGGACCAAGGACAGGTTGCAGAAATAGGCAATCACAACGAATTGATGAATATTAAAGACGGAAAGTACAAAGCGCTCTACGATCTCCAATTTGATGGGGAACCCGTTGGATGATAATTTAGTTTATAATATTGTAATCGCTCTCTTTAGGATTAAAGAGAAATTGTTTAGTATTTTAGTTTCATATTTTATTACAATGGCAAATAATCAAAGAAATGCACCAAAAGGATTTGGTGGTGGAATATTAGGAATCGTAATGATTTTAGGAACCGTTATGCTTTTATGGTTTCTTTTTAAAAGCGTCTATAGCATTCTTTATTTTATAGCACCCGTCTTATTTATTGCCACACTATTCATGAAGCGGTCTGTCTTTGTTGATTATGCAAAGTTCATCGGAAAAACATTTCAGGAAAACGCGGGCAAAGGATTACTGTATGGTATCGGTACATTTGTTGGATTTCCAGTTGTTTTGGCCTACCTATTTGTAAAGGCTTTAACGATGTATCAGTTTGAAAAAAAGTTTGGTAAAAAAGAAGAACCAAAGTTTGCGGAATACGAAGAGGTGGAGGAACAAGAAGTCGACGATGAAGACTTTCTTGAATTACCAGAAATTGAAAAGGCGGAACCCATTAAGAAATCCAACAATGAGTACGACGACCTACTCTAATACATGATTTTACTCACCGTATTCATTTGTCTTGTTTATACTTTTCTCATCATCAATCTGATGAAGCACTGGGAGGAAATTCCTGCAGTTAATATTCCAGAAGAATACCAAGCAAAAATCAAATTGTCTGTTGTCATCATTGCCAGAAATGAAGAAGGCAACATAAAGAAATGTATTCAATCAATCCTTGACAATGATTTCCCTATTTCCTCTTATGAAATAATTGTGGTTGATGACCATAGTGAAGACACCACCATTCAAGAAATTGAGGGTTTTGCAAACGAAAGAATACGTGTTCTACATTTGGGGAATTTCTTAAAGGATGGAAAAACCAATGCCTTTAAAAAAGCAGGAATTCAATATGCTTTACAAAATGCAAAATACAACCATATTATCCACACAGATGCAGATTGTGTCGTACCAACCAACTGGCTAAGAATTACAGCTTGGAATTTTAAGAAAGGAACAAAGCTTCAAGCAGGGCCAGTAGGTTTTAGTCCTGTACATTCATTTCTATCATGGTTTCAGCAACTTGACATGTATACACTCATGGCATCTACAAATGCTGGAATCCGTTCGCAAAATTGGTACTTGGCCAATGGCGCAAATCTTGCTTATGCAAAAAGCAGTTTACCCCAAGACATATACAAAGAATCAAATCGTTATGCCTCAGGAGATGACGTCTATCTCATCAATAGATTTGCTGAGAATCATGGAGATGAAATTGTTTTTGAATCACTTATTCCTATCAGGACAACTCCGATAGAAAATTGGAAAAGTTTTATCAATCAAAGAAAAAGGTGGGCGGGAAAAAATCGCCAGCTCGCCAAAGGTAAAATGAAAAACATCTTGATCATTCCAGTAATTGCCAATCTTTGGGTTTTCATTTTATTACTTTGTATTCCAATCATCCCAAGCATAACACTGGGTCTTTTTGCGTTTTACCTTCTAACCAAGCTTATGGTTGACTATGTATTATTGGAATACATGCAAAGAAAAACAAGACCTAAAGAAAAAAACAAACATTTTTTGCTGGCTTTCTTGATGTATCCTTTTTACTTTCTTTTAGTAGGTTTTCTATCACTGGTCTCACCGAGCTATCAATGGAAAGCCAGAAAGGTTCAATAAAGTAGATCACACATAATGGATCTACAATGTTCTCTGAACTTCCAAAGTGATATCTTTTCAAATACCCTTTCATAATTTTCATATCTTTAATTTATGAGGAAATTCATAAAGATTGTAGTGTTTTATTCTATCACATTGGTGACTTTGTTTGGACAATCTAAAACATTGGAGATAACACCTGATTTTCATGAAGCAAAAAACGGTTTTTCCACTCTAGAAATTCCATTCAGTGCAGGCGATGAAAAGTTGGATTTCATTTCTGTGTCATGCTATCATTTTGACACAGAAGATGTTGGTATCTCCTATCGAATAAAAACAAACAATCAATGGTCTGCTTGGATAGCATTTGAACAGCTACATGAATATGTTGCCCCAGATCGGATAGCCTATCAAACCAAAGCCATTGATCATTCTTTCTCAACGATCCAATTAAAATCTAGCAAAAAAATAATGTCGCCCTTGACCTTGCGTTTTTTCATAGCAAAAAAAGGTGATGCTCCCAGTCAAACAATCGATAGATCCATAAGCTGCGAATCGCTGGAAACATGTGAGCGAGATTGCTGGTGCCCAATATGCCCAATAGACAACACCCCTCAGATAACAAATCCAACACACTTGATTGTACATCACTCCGCAGGAAACAACCAGAGTAACAATTTCGCTGCAGTGGTTGAATCAATCTGGGATCTTCATGTCAACACCAATGGATGGGATGACATAGGTTACAATTGGTTGATTGATCCCAATGGTATTTTATACCAAGGGAGACTTGACAATTACCAGGGCGCACACTTCAGTTGTATCAATGAGAATACAGTAGGCACCTGTATCATTGGTGACTACAGCCTAGTAGAACCTACAGAAGCATCATTAAATACTTTGGTGAATCTATTGGCTTTTGAGGCGACAGAACATCACATAGATGTAACTGGTGCATCTTACCACGTAACAGGTGATTTTGTATTAAACAACATTGCAGGACATCGAGATAGTAGTGGATCAACAAATGCTTGTTCAGGTACAGTATGTCCAGGAGACAGCTTTTATCCATTGTTGCCAGATATTAGAATGGCAGTTTCAGAATTACCTTGCTATCAGGATGGGTTTACTTCGACAAAAGAAAACGAATTTTCAAACATCCATGTATTTCCAAATCCAGTTCAGACTCACATAAAAATAGAAACCATTGATCATCAACTTCTGAGGTTTGAAATAGTGGATATGAATGGTAAAATTTTAGGCTTTGTGGATTCTGGAAAAGCCAATGACATTTCTTATTTGAGTCCAGGCATTTACTTCATAATACACGAAGGGAAATACGTACAAAGGGTTATTAAAAAATAACCTTATCTAAAAACATCTTCAAAATCTGGATTTAATCCGCAGAGAAGCTGCAATCATGATCAGCTTAAGGCCTGATCAATGTCTTCAATAATATCATCAATATGTTCCAGTCCGGTTGATATTCTAATGAGACTATTGGTAATTCCCAACTTAAGTCGATCCTCTTCAGGCACACGCAGATGTGTCGTACTTGCAGGATGAGATGCAATAGAGCGACTGTCTCCCAAATTTGCCGTAAGGCTCAACATTTTTAAGCTATTCAAAAAGTTCACTCCATCCTCGAGTCCACCATCGATTTCAAAAGTAACAATACCTCCGCCCTGAGACATTTGTTTCTGAGCAATCTCATATTGTGGATGAGATGCCAAAAAAGGATAATTTACTTTCTTGACTTTATCGTTTTTTTCAAGCCACTTTGCAAGCGCCAGTGCATTGCTACAATGGCGATCCATCCTCACAGCCAATGTCTCAAGACTCTTACTCAGAACCCAGGCATTAAATGGAGATAGACTTGGCCCAGTGCGTCTTACGAACAAATATGCTTTCTCTACAATTTCTTTCTTGCCCAATATTGCACCACCCATGACTCTGCCTTGTCCATCAATAAACTTGGTCGCAGAATGTGTAATTATATCTGCTCCCCACTTCGCTGGTTCTTGTAGATAAGGAGTAGCAAAACAATTGTCAATATTTAATAGCAGATTGTGGGTTTTGGCAAAAACAGATGCTTTCTCAAGATCAATCAACTCAAGTCCGGGATTACTTGGACTTTCTAAAAACAACATTTTTGAATTTTGATTTACTGCATCATTCCATGTTTCCATCTTTCTCGGATCGACAAAAGTACAAGTGATGCCATACTCTGGAAGGGTTTGTGATATCACTTGAAAGCTGCTTCCAAAGATTGCTCTTGAAGCAATGATATGATCGCCTTTTTTAAGAAATGCCATCAAACTAGTAAATACAGCAGCCATTCCTGTTGCTGTAGCCATGCAAGATTCTACTCCCTCCAATGCGGCTAATTTGGTCTGAAATTCTTCTACACTTGGATTGGTAAATCGACTATAAATATTTCCATTTTCCTTCCCACTGAATACATCTTGCATTTGTTCAGCAGACTCAAATACAAAAGAAGAAGTAGGATGAATCGGCGTGCTGTGTTCTCGATGTTGCGAACGATCCGACTGTATTCTTATCGCTTTGGTTTCAAATTTCATTACCCAACTATTTCGTACGTTGAAGTAATCTCCGCCGCTTTTTCAATCATTTTAGAAACCGAACAATATTTATCTAATGAAGAGTTGATGGCTTGCTCCACTTTCTTTTCCTTAAGTTTTCCGTGCAACTTGTAATGTAAATTGATTTTGGTAAATGTTCTAGGAATTTCTTCGCGACGTTCTGCTTCTACTTCCACTTCAATATTTTCAAGAGGTTGCCTCATCTTTTCTAAGATCATAACAATATCAATTGAACTACATCCTGCCACTGCCATTAGTACTGACTCCATAGGACCCGCTGCTGTATCATCTCCCGACAAACGTACTTCATGGCCCTTTTCGTTGCTTGCTACAAAGCTATTTAGGCTATCGCCTGATTTTAAAGAAACTTTCATTGTTTTTTTTCATAAAGGTAGTCCATAGGAGCAAACAAAATCAATAAAGGCAAAAAGAAAAGGGCAAGAATCACTTCTCGCCCTTGAAAAAATTTATTTTGGTTTATATTATTTATCAGAACTAAACATGGATGCCATGTAATTTCTATTCAATCTTGCGATGTTTTCAATTGAAATATCTTTAGGACATTCAGCTTCACATGCTCCAGTATTAGAACACATTCCAAATCCTTCTTTATCCATTTGGGCAACCATATTCTGTACTCTTGCTTCGTGTTCAACTTGTCCTTGCGGCAACAAGCCTAAGTGAGAAACTTTAGCCGAAGTAAACAACATTGCTGATCCATTTGGACATGCAGCCACACAAGCTCCACAACCAATGCAAGCTGCAGCATCAAAAGCTTTCGATGCTTCTCCTTTTTCGATTGGAATAGAGTTTCCATCAGGAGCTTGACCTGTATTCACTGAGATATATCCTCCAGATTGGATGATTCTATCAAAAGCAGATCTGTCAACCGCCAAATCTTTGATTACAGGAAATCCAACTGCTCTAAAAGGTTCAATGGTAATAGTATCACCACTCTTGAAAGACCTCATGTGCAATTGACATGTTGTTGTTCCTCCATTGGGTCCATGAGGTTGGCCATTAATCACCATGCTACATGCGCCACATATACCTTCTCTACAATCGTGCTCAAAAACAACTGGTTCTTCTTTCTTACCAATCAATTGCTCATTCAGAACATCAAGCATCTCCAAAAAAGACATGTGTTCTGACGCTTGTACAGAATATGTTTCAAAGTGACCTTTCTCTTCAGCACTTCTTTGTCTCCATATTTTTAATTGCAATTTCATATCGTTCATAACATCAAATTTAAAAGTGCTTGAATTATTTATAAGATCTTGTTTTCAGTTCGACATTTTCAAACTTCAACTCTTCTTTGTGTAATTTAATTTCATCGTTGTCTGTCCATTCCCATGCAGATACATACGTATAGTCAGCATCATTTCTTTTTGCTTCACCATCTTCTGTAACGTACTCCTCTCTGAAGTGACCACCACAACTTTCGTTTCTATCCAATGCATCCACCATCATTACTTCACCAAGTTCAAGGAAATCAGCAACTCTCAATGCTTTCTCTAATTCAGGATTAAATTCATCTTTATTTCCTGGCACAAAAACATCAGAGTAGAATTCTTTTCTCAATTCTTGAATCATCTTCTGACCTTTCTTCAAGCCTTCAGCGTTTCTTGACATACCGCAGTACTCCCACATGATCTTCCCTAATCTTCTATGGAAACTTTCAACAGATTGATTCCCCTTTATGTTCATCACCTTGTCCAATCTTTCCTTTACTTCTTGCTCAGCCTTCATAAATTCTGGTGAGTCATTGGCAATTTGCGGTGTTCTAATTTCTTTACTTAAGAATTGTCCGATTGTGTAAGGGATAACAAAATATCCATCTGCCAATCCTTGCATCAAAGCAGAAGCACCTAGTCTGTTGGCTCCATGATCAGAGAAATTGGCTTCTCCCAATGCAAACAATCCAGGTACATTTGTTTCCAAATTATAATCAACCCAAAGACCTCCCATTGTATAGTGAACGGCTGGGTAAATCTTCATTGGATTCTTATAAGGATTCTCTCCAGTAATCTTTTCATACATTTCAAAAAGGTTACCATACTTCTGCTCTACTACCTTCTCTCCCAGTGTTCTTATTTGTCCAGCTGAAGGGTTTGCATTTCCTTGGGAGAAGGCTTCTGCTTTCCCATATCGCTCAATCGCTGAAGCAAAATCTAAGAATACGGCGAGTCCAGTAGGCGCTACACCATTTCCTTCGTCGCAAGCAACTTTCGCCGCTCTAGAAGCTACATCTCTTGGCACCAAGTTTCCGAATGCCGGATATCTTCTCTCCAAATAATAATCTCTGTCTTCTTCAGCAATATCATTACCCTTCTTTGTTCCTTTTCTGATTGCTTCCGCATCCTCTTTGCTCTTAGGCACCCATACTCTACCATCGTTTCTCAATGACTCTGACATCAGTGTCAATTTAGATTGGTAATCCCCTGAAACAGGAATACAAGTTGGGTGAATCTGAGTGAAGCAAGGGTTTGCCATCAAGGCACCTTTTCTTACTGCTCTCCATCCAGCACTTACATTAGATCCCATTGCATTGGTTGAAAGGTAGAATACGTTTCCGTAACCTCCCGTCGCAAGAACAACGCAATGTGCAGAATGTCTTTCGATCTCACCTGTCAACAAGTTCCTCGCGATGATTCCTCTTGCCTTTCCATCGATTTTCACGACGTCAAGCATTTCGTGTCTATTGTAAATGGTACACTTTCCTGTATTGGCTTGTCTTGCCAATGCCTGGTATGCGCCAATCAATAATTGTTGTCCAGTCTGACCTCTTGCATAAAAGGTTCTTGACACTTGTACCCCACCAAAAGATCTGTTGGCCAATAATCCGCCGTACTCTCTTGCGAATGGAACACCTTGTGCCACGCACTGATCGATAATATCTCTACTTGCTTCTGCAAGTCTATGCACATTGGCTTCTCTTGATCTATAATCACCACCTTTGATGGTATCATAAAACAATCTCCAGACACTATCACCGTCGTTTTGGTAATTCTTTGCTGCGTTGATTCCACCCTGTGCTGCAATACTGTGCGCACGTCTTGGTGAATCATGGAAAGTGAAAACTTTGACATTGTATCCAAGTTCTCCAAGCGTAGCTGCTGCCGAAGCACCTGCCAACCCTGTTCCAACTACAATGACATCAATTCTTCTCTTGTTGTTAGGAGCTACGAGGTTCATGGAACCTTTGTATTGAGTCCACTTTTCAGCTAACTCTCCTTGAGGGGTCTTTGAATCTAAATTTATACTAGACATAGAATGATCATTTAATGAAGTAGACGTAAAGAGGGATAATTGCAAATCCCAATGGTACTAAAATCGAATAAGCCTTCCCTAGTCCAGCTATAATCGGAGTATATTTTTTGTGATTGATTCCTAAACTTTGGAATGCACTTGCAAATCCATGACTCAAGTGGAAACCTAAAATAACTAGTCCAACGATGTATACAATTACGACCCAAAGTTGACTAAAACTATATGATACTTTTTCGTAAAGATCCTTTACAGGATGACCAAGAGAAGCAGATTGAACTTCGTTAATCCATCCTTCTCCCATTTTCATCTTGAACCAAAAATCTCCCATATGAATGAAGAGAAAGGCAAGAACCAAAGTTCCTAGCAGGGCCATATTCTTAGAAGCCCAAGTTGCACTTTTATTGGTAGAAACAGCGTATTTGGTACCCTTGGCTCCTTTGTTTTGAAAGTAAAGCAAGATTCCTACTGCGGCATGTAATAAAATGAAGATATAGTTCCCATATGAAATAAGAATGATCAATGGGTTGTGCGTCATTATATACGCATAAGAATTAAATGCCTCTCCACCATCATTTTTCAAAAGCTGTAAATTTCCAGCTAAGTGTACGGTAAGAAACAGAATTAAAAACAAACCTGTCAAGCTCATGATCAACTTTCGTCCGATGCTTGAGGTAAGAAACTTAATAATCCACATGGTTAATTGTTTTTTCTGGTTTTACAAATTTAAAATAATCCAACGATTTTAGTTATCTGATATATTGATCAACCTTATTTAGAATAATTTTAGATAATGAGCCAAAAAAGGGTAAAAAAGCCGCATTTATTTGAACATTCGCTTATTTTCGCGATCCTAAACCATATAAATTATGTCAGCAACAGATAAAATAGATATTGCAGAGATTCAGATGCTAATGCATGAGGCTAAGTTTGATAAGGACGTAGAAATCTGCATTCACACCAATAAAGGAGATATAAACCTTACTTTATTTGCTCAAAAATGTCCATTGACCGTAGCCAACTTTCTTGAATTGACCAAGAAAGGATACTATGATGGACTTACTTTCCACAGAGTAATCCCAGATTTCATGGTTCAAGGAGGTTGCCCTCTTGGTACCGGTACCGGAGGACCTGGGTACAAGTTTGAAGATGAATTCCATCCAGAATTGAAGCATGATGCAGGAGGTATTCTATCCATGGCAAATGCAGGACCCGGCACCAATGGAAGTCAATTTTTCATCACACATGTAGAGACTCCTTGGTTGGATGGAAATCATACGGTTTTTGGAAAGATCTTGGGTGAAAAAGATCAAGAAACGATCAATGATATCCGCATGGGCGATGAGATTCTTAGTATCGAGATTAAGGATTAGGCTTGCCGCAAATAAAAAATATCATTTTCGATTTAGGGGGTGTTCTTATTGGATGGGATCCTAAGGCGGTCTTTCGTACCATTTTTGAAACGGAAGAGGAAGTCGATTGGTTTCTGAACAACATCTGCACCTTTGACTGGAATGAAAAACAAGATGCTGGTCGCACGTTGAAAGAAGCGACAGAGACGCTGGTAGAAAAATTTCCAGAACATAAAAATAATATTGAAGCATTTTACGGACGATGGGACGAGATGCTTACAGGAGCCATTCAAGGCACTGTAGATATTTTAAAAAAATTCGTTGGCGATCCACGATATAAAGTTTTGGCATTGACCAATTGGTCTGCTGAAACTTTTCCTATTGCACAAGCTCGATATGAATTCTTACAATGGTTTGAAGGAATTGTTGTTTCAGGAATAGAAATGTGTAAAAAACCAGAATCCAAATTTTATAACATCTTATTAGACCGATATTCTTTGACTCCGGAGGAATGCTTGTTTATTGATGACAACAAAAGAAATTGTGAAGCAGCAGAAAAATTAGGAATCAACGCCATCCAATTTTCAACGCCGGCGCAATTGACTTCAGAACTAAGTCATTACATTGACGGAAATTCTTGACCAAACTCAAATCTAAAAGAACTAAGGTCGAGTTTGCCTCTCTCTCTCGTTAATTCGTATTCATAAATCTTTCTACCCAAGGCTGCCAGGAAAGGAATTCCTAATTCATCATACTCATAGACCCCATCATTAAAAATTTGGTTTTCGTTGACTTGAATGGTTGCTGTCAAGAAAAAAGCAATATTATACTTTAGATCCACAATGAAGGCACAATCGGTTAAGGTACCATATGCATATCCTACCTTATTGAATATTCTAATATGGTCAGGAATTTTTTGTTTGTTATCACCATACATGAAAAACTTAACATACCCATCATAGTATTCTTCTTGATCGTAGATTGGGAATTTTTGTTCCCTTGGCAATCTAGCCATGGCATGTTTTAAAAAAGCCGTATGGTATTTATTTATTTTGAATCTTTCCTCTTCTTCAAAGTAATCAGGAAACATGATACGTTGGATAGATCCTTCAAGGTCAGAGATCGAAATAAAATTTTTGTCAGACATGTCGAATGGCTCATTCACCAACTCATCATTGCCATCTATGTAGCCTTTGCCTTTAATGGCAGAAGTCAATTGATCCGATCGAAAATCCTTGGTTGACTTGCGCACGATTTCAGAATAGAGCGTTCCATCCTCGTTATAAAATTCAAATGGATTGGCGAATGCATTGGTTTCATAATCATACCCTGACACACCTACCCTTGTGATGATTCTTGAATGAAGAAAATATCCTTTATTTAATAAAGCATGATTGATATCATCTCTTCCGACAAATTCATACAATCTGTTGTAAGCATTGTTATCACTTACTACAAAAAGTCTATTGATCAGATGCCGAAGAGTGATGATTGAATCTTTGGCCGTTTTATCAAGCCTAAATGAAGTCTGCGGACTCATGCCTTGACCAAAACGTATTGGTGTATCGATATCTACATCGTACCCAGCATTTTGTATCATCTCCAATTTTTCCAAAGCCAAAAAAGCGACGGGCATCTTTACTGTACTTGCTGGATAAAAGTAATGCAAGGAATCAGTCAAAACATCATGACTATTGAATGAAATAATTCCATTTGTATCTACATCTAATTGAGTATATCTTACTTGTAATTCATACTTACCAGGATTTGATACAATCTGAGGAAATGATTCATTCAACTCTGCTATGATCTGAAATAGGGCACTGTGTTGAATGTAGTTTTGATGATCTTCATCGTTACATTTCATACCGCTCAAGGCAAATGTCAAAATCAGTAGAAAAAAGAGATTCTTCATTTAAAAAATCGTTGAAAGAAAATCAAAAATACCGAAGTAATAGCAAATGACAAAGACAATGATAGAAAGCAACACACGGTAAGCCCAAAGATTGGCTTTTTCATTTTCTGAGGCAAACTTGGCGGTCAGCCATCCACCAAGCATCTGACCTAACGTAATGGCTATCCCTGCTTTGATATCTACCAAGCCATTCCACCAAAAAATAAAAAGCGCAAGAACAGAATAAACCAAAACAATAAATGACTTCAATGCATTTCCTTCTACCAAGTTATACCTTCCTAGAAGGACAATTGTCACAATAAATACGACTCCCATTCCCATTTGAATAAATCCTCCATAAATTCCTATTAACAAAAAGACAGGGATTAAAATATATAGAGGAGGATGATAGTCTTCTGTAAATTCTCTAAGTAATTTTTTTGGATTCAGAAGTAAGACAAAAAATAAAATTACGATGAGATATTTGAAGATAACTTTGAATTGTTCATTGCTTACAATTAATGCAATGTACACTCCTATCATGGCACCAATGCATGTGGTAATTAGATACCATTTCCCCCGAGAGACATTTAATTTTCCTTTCTTGTAAAAAGTCAAAGTAGAAGTCACTCCAGCGAAGACGGTATTCAATCTATTGGTACCATTGGCAACATTTGCCGGAAGGCCTATCAACTCCATAAGAATCGATAAAGTAATAATAGACCCAAAACCAGCGAGTGTATTCATACCCCCTGCGATTAAGCCACCAAAAAAACCGACAACAACGATCCACCAATCCATCTTAGGCTTCTACATTGCGCTCTTGACAGAGCTCGATCAGAACACCATTGGCATCCTTCGGATGGACAAAGCAGATGAGTTTATTATCAGCACCATGTTTTGGCTTCTTGTTCAAGAGACGAAAACCATCTTGCTCCATGCGTTTCATTTCAGCTTGAATATCTGATACCAAAAAGGCCACGTGATGCATTCCTTCGCCCTTTTTTTCTATAAACTTGGCAATCGGGCTATCTGCTTTGGTCGCTTGTAATAGTTCAATTTTATTGGGTCCAGAGCGAATAAATGAGGTAATAACACCCTCTGACTCCACTACCTCACGCTTGTAAGGAGCTGCACCAAACAACAATGAATAGGTCTTTTCAGCGGCATCCAAATCCTTTACAGCAATACCGATATGTTCAATTTTTTGCATACCGTAAAGATAGAAATCATAGTTTTCAATCCCTTATACTTTTAAACTTATCATAAGGTTGAGAACATTCGATGCAAAAGGGATAACTTTGCAGTCCATGAATAAAAAGGTCATTTTAATAATTATTGTGTTAATGAGCACAGCGCTTATTGGCTTGGCTGTTATTCAATTTGCATGGATCAAGTGGCAGGTGGATTTAAATGAAAAGGCATTTGAAGATAAGGTGACGATGGTTTTAAACCAGGTCAAGCATAATATCGAAGAAGATTTTAAAAAAAGGGAAGAATCTACGGATCAGTTTACTTTTAAATCTCCAACCAAAAAATCTATTGTTGATAAAATCCTAAATCCAAAAAACGAAGACTTTAGGACCAGGCAATTAAGAAAGGAATTTTCAAGTACATCCTTTTTCCTTGCGCCAAAAGAAAAGCTGGAACTGATCGATTTAGAAAAGCTAGATGGGTATATAAAAGATGAGTTACAGAATCAAGATATAGATATTGACTATGATTATGGAATCTACTCCAATGAAGATAAAAACTTCTTAATCGTCAATGGGAATTTTTATGTAGGAGTTATAGGCGGCAGTAGTAATTTAGACACACAAGACGATAACAAAGGTTTATATAGCTCCAACTATGATATCTCGCTTTTCAATACGGACACCAAAAGTCCAGGTTCATTGAAAATATATTTTAGAAATAAGACAGGTTACCTTTGGTCAAAGGTTTGGTTTTCGTTGATGAGTTCTATTCTCTTTACTAGTTTGATTATTCTATGTTTTGCATATGTGGTGTGGGTTATTTTTAAACAGAAGAAAGTTTCAGAAATGAAAACAGACTTCATCAATAATATGACTCATGAGTTTAAAACACCGATTGCAACTATCTCACTGGCAACAGATTCCATTACAAGTGATAAAATTATTCATCACGAAGAAAAAATCAGACGGTTTGCTGGTATAATAAAGCAGGAAAATAAACGGATGCTTAATCAAGTAGAGAAAGTACTACAAATGGCAACCATAGATAAGGAAGATTTCAAGCTTAGATTGAGCCAGATTGATCTTCATGAATTGATAAGTCAAGCCGCCAGAAACATGAGTCTGAAGGTTGACAAGAGAGGAGGTAAATTAGACACTAGCTTACAAGCAGAAAAATATATCATAGAAGCAGACCAAAATCATATATCTAATATTCTTCACAACCTATTGGACAACGCAGAGAAATATTCTCCTGAGAAACCTGAAATTCACATTTCCACCAAAAACACTAAAAATGGAATTCAAATTACCATTTCGGATAAAGGGTTGGGAATGAGTAAAGATGCACTCAAGAATATCTTTGATAAATTTTATCGGGTGCACACAGGTAATCGGCACGATGTAAAGGGCTTTGGTTTAGGTCTTAGTTATGTAAAAGCATTGGTTACGGCTCATAAGGGGACCGTGAATGTAAAAAGTGATCTGGGGAAAGGAAGTAGCTTTATTTTGAACCTTCCATACAAGCAGTAATTAATATCAAGTTCTTATCTTTGATTTCCATTTCAATCCACTAGGTAGTACAAAAGACCTATTTCAAATAAGAAATAAGCCGATAAACGGTCCTAAACTGGCATTTTAGGTTCAGCTATGTTGCCAAATCAATCAACCAAACAGACATTGTTTTTTATGAATTTAACATTAGAAGCAGCATTAAGTTAAATTTATCGTTTGGATAATAGTTAAAGGTTTCTTTAAGAAATTTGTGACTATTTACTTTTTTTGACATCTAAAAAGAGGACTTTCACACCTAGTAGCTGACAATTCTTTCCTATAAGTGAACTATTTTCGTTAATAAATACGTTAAAGAATAAAATAAGAAAATGTCAAACCAAAAGATTTTACTGGTAGAAGACGATATGAACTTCGGTGATGTACTGAAATCATATTTAGAAATGTACGATTATGATGTCACCTTGGCTGTTGATGGTGAGATGGGATATGAGAAATTTGAGCAAGACACTTATGATCTTTGCATTTTTGATGTAATGATGCCCAAAAAGGATGGTTTTACTCTTGGAAAAGAAGTAAGAGAGAAGAACAAGGAAGTACCTATTATCTTTTTGACAGCAAAAACCTTGAAAGAGGATGTGTTGGAAGGATTTAAGATTGGTGCTGATGATTATATAACCAAGCCATTTAACTCGGAAGAGCTATTATATAGGGTACAGGCTATTCTAAAAAGAACAAGCAAGGGCTTAGGACCAGATGAGGATATTAAAGAGTTCATCATCGGTAGATATCACTTCAACTATCCATTAAGAATATTAAGTTTCAAAGGTGAGAATGGCGTAGAAAAAGAAAAGCTTTCACCAAAGGAAGCGCATCTGCTAAGAATGTTCTGTTTGTACAAAAACGATGTACTTTCTAGATCATTGGCCTTGACCAAGATCTGGGGTGAAGACAATTACTTCACAGCAAGAAGTATGGATGTATTTGTAACGAAGTTGAGAAAATACCTTAAAAAAGATACAAATCTAGAAATCGTAAATATCCACGGAAATGGATTCAGATTGATAGATAGAACAGACGGAGCTGTAGACTAAATTATTTTTTGGTCTTTTTAACAGGCTTCATCTCCATTTTCAGATACTTGGCGGTATGATTGTTTTTTACTTTTACCATTTCTTCTGGTGATCCTTCAAAAACAATGTTACCGCCATTTTTTCCTCCTTCTGGACCAACATCAATAACATGGTCTGCTACTTTTACTATATCTAGGTTGTGTTCTATCACCACCAGCGTATTCCCCTTATCAACCAGTTTATTCATCACTCCTACCAATTGATTGATGTCATCAAAATGCAATCCAGTTGTTGGTTCGTCGAGAATATACAAGGTATTGCCTGTATCTTTCTTTGACAATTCCTCAGCCAATTTCACACGCTGAGCTTCTCCTCCAGACAAGGTAGTTGCTTGTTGACCAAGTGTAATATATCCAAGCCCTACATCGTCCAAAGTTTTAAGCTTCCTATAGATTTTTGGTATACTACTGAAAAATACTGCCGCATCTTTCACTGTCATTTTCAAAACATCAGAAATAGACTTTCCTTTAAAGATGATCTCCAAGGTTTCACGATTGTAACGCTTACCGAGACAAGTTTCACACTCTACCAATACGTCAGGCAAGAAATTCATCTCTATCGTACGCATTCCTCCTCCTTGGCAAGTTTCACATCTTCCTCCTTTTACGTTGAAAGAGAATCGACCAATCTTATATCCTCTAATCTTTGACTCAGGCATATCACCGAAGAGTTTTCTGATATCTGTAAACACTTTGGTATAGGTCGCAGGATTAGAACGAGGAGTACGGCCGATTGGGCTTTGGTCTATTTCTATAACTTTATCGATATGCTCCAGCCCTTTGATGGATTTATATGGCAATGCATTTTTAGAACTCTTATAATAATGTCTTCTAAGAATCGTGTATAAGGTACTATTGATCAAAGTGGATTTTCCAGAACCAGAAACACCTGTAACACAAATAAACTTACCCAATGGTAAAGTCAATGTTACATCTTGCAAGTTGTTTCCAGTTGCACCCTTTAAGACAATCTTTTTCCCATTCCCTTTTCTCCTCACTTTAGGAATAGGAATTTGTTTTTTGTTGCTTAGATAATCAGCTGTTGTACTCCCTGCCTTCAAAAATGCATCTGGAGTTCCTTCTGCAACTATCTCTCCTCCATACTTCCCTGCTCCCGGACCTAGATCAATAATATAATCTGCCGCTAACATGATATCTTTATCGTGCTCTACGACCAAGACTGTATTCCCAATATCAGTCAATCCCTTTAAGGCTCCGATCAATCGATGGTTGTCTCTTTGGTGCAAACCAATACTTGGCTCATCCAGCACATAAGTAATACCAGTCAACTGAGACCCGATCTGTGTTGCCAGTCTCGTACGTTGTGACTCTCCTCCTGATAAAGTACGACTCGGTCTATTGAGAGAAAGGTACTGAAGTCCTACATCTTTTAGAAAATGCAAACGATCATTGATCTCTTTTAATACTTCTTTGGCAATAATATTTTGCTGCTTATTCAGATGCTTCTTCAATTGAGACATCCAATCAGCAAGACCATCAATATCCATATGGACCAACTCTCCAATATGCTTTTCTCCAAGCTTAAAATAAAGTGATTCTTTTCTAAGTCTATATCCTTCACATTCTGGACAATCAACAATTTTCATAAATTGAGCCGACCAGTTTCTGATCTTATCACTCGTGGTAGAATCGTACCATTTCTCCAACATATTCACAATCCCATCCTCACCTAAATTGTATTGGAATTCATAGGATCCAGACCAAGGATCAATACCAAGAGAAGGATCGCCACCATATAATATGATGTCCATGGCTTTCTTTGGTATGTCTTTAACAGGGGTAGAAAAAGTAAATTTAAACTTCTTGGCAATCGTTCTTAATTGCTTGAAGGTATTATTATCTCGTACTTCACCAAAAGCAGCAATCCCTTCGTCATTGATACTCTTAGTATCATCAGGAATCAACTTCTCCATATCAACTTTAAACTTTTCACCTAGACCTTTACAAACTGGGCAACTACCATATGGTGAGTTGAATGAAAATGTATTAGGAGATGGTTCTTGATAAGATACACCTGAATCCTCGCATACCAATTGCTTGGACATCGGCTTTATGGTATCCTTATCTACATCGAGTAAGAACATGGAATCTCTTCCCATATCCAATGCCATTCTGATAGAAGACGTCACTCTTTCTTCTTTGTCTTTGGTAACTTTTATTCTATCAACAACAACTTCGATATCATGGGTAACGAATCGGTCTACCTTCATGCCTGGCTTCAAGTCAACGACAGTGCCATCTACCCTAACTTTTGTAAACCCTTTCTTTCTCGTCTGATCAAACAATTCTCGATAGTGTCCTTTCCTACCACGGATTACAGGTGCAAGAATGACAAGCTTTTTGTTCTTGTATTCTTTCATCACATAATCAATAATCTGCGGCTCGCTGTACTTGACCATGCGCTTCCCCGTCACATAACTATAAGCCTCTCCAACTCTAGCATATAACAATCGTAGAAAATCGTATACTTCTGTGGTAGTTCCTACGGTAGATCGTGGATTCCAGGCAGTTGTTTTTTGCTCAATAGAAATAACTGGACTCAGTCCTTCGATTTTTTCAACATCAGGTCTATCCATCGATCCAAGAAATTGTCTTGCATAAGAAGAGAATGTTTCCATATATCTTCTTTGTCCTTCGGCATATATTGTATTAAATGCTAGTGATGATTTACCACTTCCGCTAAGACCTGTGATAACGACCAATTTATCCTTTGGAATGTCGATGTTGACATCTTTCAGATTGTTTTCTCTGGCACCGACAACTTCTATTACTTCTTCAAATGCTTTTTTCTTTGCCATTTTACTTTAGTTTTTCTTTTAGGAATTCTCCGGTAAACGACTTCTTACATTTGGCTAGACCTTCTGGATCACCTTGATACACGAGATTTCCACCTCGCTTCCCACCTTCGGGTCCTAAATCAACCACCCAATCTGCAGATTTGATTATTTCAACATTGTGCTCTATCACTACAACCGTATGACCATTTTCAACCAGGCTTTGCAAGGCAGTTAATAGTTTTTTGATATCATCAAAGTGTAGGCCTGTTGTTGGTTCATCAAATACAAAGAAAATACTTTCTGAACCAGCTTGTTTTCCTAAATAGGAGGCCAGCTTTACCCTCTGCGCTTCCCCTCCAGAAAGTGAATTAGAAGATTGACCCATGGTTACATATCCGAGACCAACATCATAAAGTGGTTTGATCCTATTATAAATCTCCTTTTTACCTTCAAAGAAATTCAATGCATCTTCGATGGTCATATTGAGAATGTCGATGATGCTTTTGTTTTTAAATTTCACATCCAAAATGTCTCTTTTAAATCTGTCTCCATTACAATCTTCACAGATCAACTTTACATCTGCAAGGAACTGCATCTCTACCGTGATCTCTCCCTCTCCCTGACATTTTTCACATCGTCCCGCATCTACATTAAAAGAAAAATGCTTTGCCTCAAAGCCTTTTATTTTAGCTAATTGTTGGTTGGCATACAATTTTCTAATCGCATCATAGGCCTTCACATAGGTTACTGGATTAGAACGAGAGGATTTACCAATTGGATTCTGTGAGATCATCTCCACAGATTTAATTAGTTTGAAAGGACCTGTAATATCCTTTACTGCTCCTAGCTTTTGTGTGTATGGTTCGTCAAGTTCTTTCTTTAATCCTGGAACCAAGATATGGTTCACCAAGGTTGTTTTACCAGATCCACTGACACCGCTGATTACAGTAAAAGCATTAAGCGGAATTTTCACATCCACCTTTTTGAGATTGTGCTGACTTGCTTCCTTTATCTCAATAAAGTTGGAAAGTGTCCTTCTGTATGCTGGAAGGTCAATGGACATTTCTCCTCTTAGGTATTTAGCGGTAATACTCTTGGATGATTTACCGATGAATTTTTTGTACGCACCATTATATACAACTTCTCCACCATGAGATCCAGCCAATGGACCAATTTCCAAAATATGGTCAGCACTTCTGATGATGTCTTCTTCGTGCTCAATAACGATTACCGTATTCTTCAGGTTTCTAAGATTGAATAACACTTGCACCAGCTTCTCGGTATCTTTTGGATGAAGGCCGATACTTGGTTCATCCAATATGTACAATGAATTGGTTAGGTTACTTCCTATTGTTCTTGTCAGATTTATACGTTGTGTTTCTCCTCCAGATAAGGTCGAAGAAATTCTATTAATATCTAGATAGGACAAACCGACTTTTATCATTGTCTGCAATCGATTGTTGATTTCAATCAAAATTCTGCTGGCAATGGTTTTATCGTGTTTGGATAATTTTATTTTCTCAAAGAAAACAATGAGTTCTTCAATAGGAAGATCTACCAGATCTCCAATGCTTTTACCATTTACCTTTACATAATATGCTTCCTTTCTGAGTCTTGCTCCCTTACAAGTAGGACAAGATGTACGTCCTCTGTATCTCGCGATCATGATTCTATTCTGAATCTTGTACATCTTTTGTCTCAATGCATCAAAATATCCTTCGATCCCAGCAAAAGTTTCTGTTCCATTCCAGAGAATATCCAAAGCTTCCTCATCCAATTCTTCATATGGCTTATGAATAGGGAATCCTAATTTATCCGCTTGTGTGATCAACAGATTTAACCAAGCCGCTCCTTTGTCTGAACGCCAAGGAGCTACTGCACCATCATACAATGACTTGGACTTATTGGGCACCACTTTTTCAGGGTCAATACCAAGTATCTTTCCATATCCCTCACACTGCGGACAAGCACCATATGGATTGTTGTAATTAAACAACTGATGATTGGGCTCCAGAAACTCCATTCCATCCAATTCAAATCGATTATTGAAAGGAGTAAGTTTTAATTTTTCGTCTTGAATAACTGCTTCACCGTAGCTTGCATCAAAAGCTGTCTGAATAGAATCAGCAATTCTCTTCCAGTTCTCTTCATCATCATTGATGATAAATCTATCAATGATAATATGGACATCATCCAGTTTTAGGTCCTGAATCTTCTTATTCAGTCGTTTGTCTTTGGATGTAAGAACGTCTTCTATATATGTGGTCTCTCCTTTTTCTACAATCCTGGTATATCCTTTCTGTAACAATAGATTTAGCTCAGTCTTAAAAGTCCGGTCATCATATTTAACAGGAAGAGGAATCAAAAGAACAATTTTACTTTCCTTCTTTTTCTTTTTTAGAAAATCTATGACGTCGGTGACGGTATGTCTTTTTACTTCTTTTCCTGATACAGGAGAGTACGTTTTCCCAATTCTTGAGAACAGCAATCTGAGGTAATCATATATTTCAGTAAGCGAACCAACAGTTGATCTTGCGTTACTCGTAGAAACTTTTTGTTCAATGGCGATTGCTGGACTTATCCCTTTTATAAAGTCTACATCTGGTTTCTTCATCCTAGACAGAAATTGCCTAGCATATGAAGAGAGACTCTCTACATATCTCCTTTGGCCTTCTGCATACAAGGTATCCATCACGAGGGATGATTTACCTGATCCAGATAGCCCTGTTACGACTATTAGTTTCTCTTTTGGAAGTACAACTTCAATGTCTTTTAGGTTGTTAGACCTAGCTCCTTTGATGTGTATAAACTCTTTTGGGGAGTATTCCTTGCCTACTGTTTTCTTTTTCGCTTTCAATTATATG
>CALFDU010000085.1 GCA_937950315.1 uncultured Saprospiraceae bacterium
TATCAATTTGCCTTCGCACAAATAGACTCACTCAAATTTGGATTGAAAGGTAAAATAATACGCGCTTTAGCTAAGTCACCCAATACCCCCAATACTTATTTTGCAGGCCTCAAAGGAAACGAACTGGGAACAGGAATGGTCTACAAGAGTGAAGACAGGGGGAAGACTTGGAAGGTGGTAAACAATGGCCTTGCTATCAGTCCTTACACTTCCGATATCCAAGCCATCGCGATCGCAAGAGATACCGAGCAGACTATTTATGCAGGGACTTGGAAGGATGGTATGTACAAAAGTAAAGATGGTGGAAAATCATGGCAGAAGGATGTCCACTTTCCTTCTTCTGATATCAGATCCATCAAGACAGGTATCCAAAATCCACTTTTAGTCTATGCAGCTACATCTGCATTTGGCGTAGTGAAGAGCATGGATGGAGGAAAGACCTGGAAACGAAATGCACCCGAAACAATCGACCAAACTTTCAAATTTGTGTGGTCCGTAGAAATTGATGAAAACAATGACGCTGTAGTTTATGCTCAAACTTTCTCTGAGGGGGTATGGAAATCCGTGAATCAAGGAGAGACTTGGACTCGAATATTAGAAGCGCCAGAAAAAGTATGCTGGGATTTGAAAAGCCAAGGCTCAGAGCTATGGGTCGCAGCGAGTAAAAGAGGCGATGATCTAAGCACGTTGTACCATAGCAAAGACAAAGGAACTACTTGGGAAGAAATTTCTGATGTTCCGCAAAATGGGTTGAGCCAAGTCAACGTGATAGACGTAAATGGCCAAAGACACATCATAACAGGTAGTTGGAAAGGAGGTGTTTCAATATATAAAAATCAAGAGTGGACTAAGCATGAAGAAGTAGACTTTGATAGTATGTCAGAAATACTAATCCAAAACCAAGAGGTGATTATTGGCAGCTGGGGCAATGGAATTTATCGCTTAACATTATAGCTTGTAAAACAGCTTTTCTTACAACTGAAAATTATACTTTTTGAGCTTCTCTAAGGACCATATTTTTGTCGGGATTCAAATCTTTCTTTTTGCCATTTTTTTGATGGATATAAAAATTATAGACTTGGATTTTCGAATGCCTGTTGGAGGCATAGTTATATCCATTGTAGGAGTGGTTTTTCTTCTGTTATCCATTCTGCAATTAAATAAAAATTTAAGCCCTTTTCCAAGCCCGAAAAAGAATGGGCAACTTGTGCAAAATGGAGTTTATTCTTTAGTAAGGCATCCAATTTATTTGGGAATATTGATTGCCGGCTTTGGTTATAGTTTGTTTTCAGGAAGCTTATACCGCTTGATGGTTACGGGTTGTCTCTTTGTGCTTTTTCACTTTAAATCTGAATATGAAGAGGCTATGCTGTCCGATAAATTTGAAGAATATAAAGATTATCAAGACAGTACGCCTAAGCTCATCCCATTTGGTAGAAGTCGTAGAAAGTTATAATCGTAGTGTATCCCAATTGTCGTCTGTATTCTCAATTTTTCTCTTAGAAAACTGCTTTAAAACACTACTTTTGCAGTCCTAGTGTAGTCATCAAAACTAGGCTACATAAAGAGTACAATGCGCATAAATAAGATACACTTTTCATTTCGGATTATATGGATAAGCAGCTTTTTGTTGATCATGCAGATGGCAACCGCCCAATCAAAGCAATGGCCAAAGCATACAGTAGGTGCTAGTTATGGTCTTGGTATACAAGCTCCATCTGAGGTCAACTTCAACAATCAATATGAAGTCAACCTGTTTAGTCTAGAGTACTATCATAATGTTTTTGAAGACGCTTGGTTTAGAATTGATGTGTTTGCTTTTCCTCAGCTCAATCGAACTAAATTTAGACCTACTGAAGAAAACGCTTCTACCAGAAATGGATTTGAGTATGGGGTCAATGGAGGCTTCCAGTTTTATGGCTATATGTTTAAAGGAATGGTGAAGCCTTATGTAATGCTTGGCATAGGTCCACACTATGTGTCGTCTGCGCCTTCTAGACAAAGGAATGGATTTATATTCTCTGATAACTTTGCCTATGGTGTGGTGATCGCCTTGTATGAAGAGTATCATCTGGATTTGAGATTTGGATACCGCCATATCAGTAATGGTGGTTTGAAAAAACCAAATGGCGGTATAGACAACAGAGTGGCTACCATCGGTATAATTCACCCTTTTAATCAATGATCAATTATTGATGATCAATTATCAATTATTGATGATCAATGTTCAATCATCAAGTATGGGATTTAGGAATTGCGACACCGTATAGGTGGAGCGCGTCGTGCAGCGCACGCAAGGATAAGCGGTAGCAGCGGCATCTCGTTGTTTTTGCTTGCAGCAAAAACAACGGGATATAGCGAATGACGCGGTCTCGTGCCGAGTGAAGTACCGATTTTTTATCGGTACGTCAGCGAGACATCGAGATAGCCCATAATAAATAGCCAAAGAATTTAGAATATTTGACAATAGATGGATTGAAAAGACTGAACTAATCCAGTACTTTTATGTTTGAATTCAAAACGCATAATATGAATAGCAAGGGAAGAATTGGGGTGCTGATTGTCAATTTAGGAACGCCGGATTCGCCAGGTCGATATGATGTATATAAGTACCTAAAGGAGTTTCTTTTGGATAAGCGGGTGATAGATATACCTTGGGTGTTTAGACAATTGCTAGTGCGTGGGTTCATTGCGCCGTTTCGTTCTGGTAGTTCTGGAAAGTTGTATAAAAAACTTTGGACTGAAAATGGATCGCCTCTAAAGTACTACGGAGAGCGACTGGTAGATGGCGTGCGTGCGCAATTGGGTGATGAGTATGTTGTAGAGTTGGCGATGCGCTATCAGAATCCAAGTATCGTCTCTGCCATCGAGCGACTAAACAAGCAAAATATACATGAGCTGATTGTGTTGCCATTGTTTCCGCATTATGCTTCTGCCTCTACAGGGTCGGTCCATGAAGAGGTCATGCGAGTGGTAGGAAAACAATTGGCTATACCAAATGTCAA
>CALFDU010000086.1 GCA_937950315.1 uncultured Saprospiraceae bacterium
ATCAGAAAAAAATGGCAGAAAGCTCGTTTTGGATGGGCAAAAGTTTACAACCAATTGTATATTCATTTTGAAAACAGAATTTCTTAAACCAGATCTTTGTTCTTGGATTCTTTCTCATACACAAAATTTTGGCTGACCTCCGTTTTTGCAATGCTCGATGCATTTTTATTAAAATGCAGTATTCAAAATAAACTTACTACTCCTAAACAATAAAGACCTGATCTCTCAAAGGCCTTATTTTAAGATATCCTGTGGAGTGCATCCATGGTACTTACCTACTGTCTTCCGAAGAATATATGATTTGATTTATATTCTTTCTTACCTTACCTATTTCATCTTTTAATACCTGAACAGTTTCTACTTTAACACCTTTTGTAACTCTCAATCTTATATCATATTTAACATCAGGCTTAAATACTATCAGATTGTGGCTTCTCCTAAACACACTATCAAACTCAGAAATACGAAACTCATCCCCATTTAAAATAAAGATGTCATTAGTAATTAAGTCAATCTTAATCTCAGTTTGATTTTTCTTTACATTCTCATGACAAGAAGAAAGTGATAAAACTAACCAAATACATAGCACATTTAAATTCATTTATTTCTGGGTTATTTTAGAGAGAATTAAATACTGTTTATCATAGGACTAAGCACTCACCTCGTTTTATCCTTCTTATTTTTTATTGGCTTCCAATATTCAAATTCGCCATGAGGTTTACCTTGTTTCCAGATTCCTTTACTCTTCTTTGCGCCTTCACTATAGAACTCCATTTGTTCTCCATTTAGTTTCCCCTTATGATATTCTGACTTTATAGATAAAAGACCAGATTTGAAATATAGTGCCGCTAATCCATTTAGTTCACCTTTACTATAAGTAGCGACTGACCTAAGTAGATTCAAATTACTTAATTCTATCACACACCCATGCTGCAATCCATTTTTCCAAAATCCTATATTTTTAACAGAACCCTTTTTACCATACTCAATTTTAATTCCGTCCTGCTTATTCTTTTTCCATTCCTGAATTTCAGAAAGTTTTCCTGATTTTGAATAATAATGCCAGATGCCTGTCTTCTTTCCTTTAATGCTGTACCCCTGACACTTAAGTGCCTTATTTTTGTAATAATACTTCTCTAATTTCTGTTTTTTCACTTAAATCAATTTCGTTTCGTTGGCCTATACTTTTTATTTTTTCTTCCTCTTTTATCATTTCTATTCTGTCCTTTTTTACCTCCATGCGTTTGACCTTTATCATGTCTTTTAGCTAAACGGCCACCTTTCTTAGTTGAGCCAGTACTTTGTTTTTTGGGCTTATGGGCTCCAAGTTTATCATTAGCACCTCCTCTTGGTAGTCTTGGCCCAAACAATTGTTTCCCTTCTTCTTCTTCTCTTTGTAAAGGAGCTCCTGGAAATACTCCAAACATATTACCAACTTTATACATTTCATCCATCGCTTGTTGCTCCTCGCTATTAGGGGATACAATCTTAAGATTCATGTCACCCCATAATTCCTGTATATCTTCTATGTTGTCAGGCATAATAACTTCACCATTTTCATTCGCTTCATAAATACTCACCACTTCGTTTTGATCATACACAACAACGGATCCATCTATCAAAGTTTCAGAATTACTCGAACCTATATTGGAATAAGAAACTCCATCTTCTGATATATAAGTTTCATCACTTGAATCCCGCCATAAGGTACTTGTATTTCCATCGTCATCAGTATGGGAGAACCAATCAAGTCCATCAGGATCAATATTAGAAATAGGATTATTTGCAACAAAGTGATAAGGATTTAATCCAACCGAATGTGGAACGTCTGCTAATGGGTCTATGCTTGTCCATCTGGCAATACTTGGATCATAAAACCTAGCGCCATAATCCAACCAATTTAGCCCAAAATCCTCATTTAATTCCTTTCCATTATATTGATATTTATTAGCCCCAACAAAATCCCAATCACCTGCCATTTTCATACCGAATGGATAATAGTGATTTTCTTGTAGTAACTCTGTTTGCTCAGCAATACCATCTCCATCAGCATCATGGAACGTCACTCTTGCATTGCCCAAGTGATCTTGTATCGTGTATTCATAAATATAGCCTTTTCCTCCATCGAGGAATGCCCTCCCTTCACTGTGATAAATCGCTTCTATTCCTCCATTACTGTATTCTATACCATCAATATAGAGTTTTTCTACATCACTACTCGTCAGTTTTTTCAACTTTTTACCAGCACTATCGTAAATCCACTCTATCCACTTGCCATCTTCATAATCTATCTTGGTAGGTAAATTTAAATAATTGTATTCAATATTAACGATGTCTTTGTGTTCATCTGCAATCAAATTTCCATTGGCATCATAGGCATACCCTTGTGTACCTCCATCGTCGGAAGTAAATCCAGCAATTCTTCTAAAAACATCAGGAGTTTCAGTAATTGAAGCCAATTGATTGCCTGCATAGCTATAGTCCAAAAAGTCTATGAATGAATAAGCGCCTCCAAAAACCCTTCCTCTTCGATCCATATTCAAGATATTCCCTCGCTTATCATAATTAATACCCGAGACATTGTATCTATTGAAATTTGTAAAACTACCTGTTAAAGAATTTGTTTCTTGATATGCAGCATTGATTAGTCGATCTTGGTGATCGTATCGAAAGCCATAGTGCTGGATGTTTTTACATCCTACCTGCCAGGACATGGTTGCAATATTCCCATTGTATTGGTTTGGCGCATTTAGACTAGGATTCCCTCTATCGTAATTGAGTGCCATAGCAAATAAATCAAACTGAAATCTGGTCGGATCTATTGGATCTGAGATGTCTGTACCATCAATAATAGGATCTCTCCCATCCAATCTAAAAGGAGCTTTACTCTCAACTATTTCTTGAATTTCTTCAACAACCAATAGCCCAAGTCTTTCCCCATTTGCTGAAGCTAGATTTAGCAACAAAAATTCTTCTAGTTCAAGTAAAATTGTGGCATACTCTTCAGCTTGCACTATTTCTCTATTCGTAGATAATTTATCCGCTAGCGTATTTGAACTATCTGTTAATAGTGACACACTAGGAAGATCATTTAAATTTGAAACTGAAAATCGCTTAGAAATATCGTAAGGAACAACTGTGCCATCTTCTTCTACAACATCAAATCTAAGCTGTAGAATAAACTCGGTTTCATCTTTATCCTCCAATAAATCTAGTGAATTATAATCAAGGTCTAGGTTGAAATTTCTAAGACCTCTAGGACCACTCCCAGATTTGGTCTCTGCACAAAATCTATTTATTCTTAACAACCAATCCTGACTGTTATAGCCATAATCAACCTGCTGTAGTTGCAAATTTCCATTTACACCTAAATTTTTATACTGCACATTGTCTCTCGCATCATAATATATATTTGAAAGAACTTCCCTTGGTCCGTCATCAATGGTGTGACTACTTTCAATTAATCGACCTTCATGATCATAGAAATTTGTCTCCAAAATTGTTGTGAGTTCAGAACTTGAAGATCTGTGTTTTCTATTTGAGGTCAGGAGGTTATCTGCGTAATCATAAGTAAAATTAATTTCTTCGGCGTGGTTATTGTCATACAATTGATTGTCTCCATTTTGTTTTCTGATCCTTCCATGAATATCGTAAGACAACCATGTGTAGTAGATTTGATTTGTTTCAAGGTTTCGATATCTTTCACGTCTTAATTTATTCTTCCTTCCTACCCCATATCGGAAATACAACTTTTGCGAAATCTCGTTTACAATATTAATTCCATAATCAATATTGCCATCAGGTGAATTTTGATATCTGAATCCAGATTGAATTTCACGACCATATGCATCATACCTTGTCTGTACCCATCTTCCTTCATTGAATAAATTCCCATCTTGATAAAAGGTAAGTTGATCTCTATCGTTGTATTTATAATTAATAGCTAATTGGCCAGGTATTTTTTTATTGATCACCTTGTCTTCTTTATCATATTCATAGGTGAAAATCAAATCTAGGTCATCTAAATCTGCTCCCGGAGGAACAATTGTTGTTAAACGGTTTTTATCATCGTATAAGTGATATGTATCTTCAAAAATAGTTTCATTCCTATTCGCTTTTCTTGTTAGAATTGTTCTCTTTTGCTTGTCTGTAAATACAATGGACAAATTTCCATTAGGATCAGTCGTGATCATTTTAGTCAATTCATCTGCATTGAAATAGCCACTTCCATTTAAATTTTTGACCTCATTTACTCCATTCGATCCATAAGAAAAATTGGTCGCATACCAGCCAGGAGGCGTTTCTGCGGCAATTCGATTTAAAGGTGATTTCTCATATTCAACGCTTGTAAAATCCACCAAAGAAGGTACATTTTGAATTGATCCATCGTCTTGAGTAGAAGGGAACGGGATATAGGATCTCGACATTCTACCAAAATCATCATATTCAATGGCGGCACTTATTATATCTGTTTCATTTGCAGAGTGTTGCCGGCTCACTGTTTGTATAGGTCTCCCAATACCATCCAAATACTCGAAAGTCTCGAAAAACTCTAGTTCACTGCCACTTACAGGCGTAAATTCTGTTCGAGTTTTAATAAAATTGTTGTCTGAAGGAATCTCTTTATAAAAGTATTCATAATGAGTGACTACATTTCCATTTCTTTCAGAAGTTTTATTCAATCTCATCACAAGATCATATTCAAAATTTCTCTTTTGATAATCTATGTCTTCAACTTCTTTCAGCAATCTAGTATCAGGATAATATTCATAATTCCAAGTAAAATTTAAGAAGCTTCTTGATTCAATTAAACCGCTTTGAGTCCATGTGTAAAACTCGGGATCCCACCCAAACTTGGTGTACTTTGATGGATTTCCATTGTTGTATGAATCAATCGTCCCTTGAAGCACCCATGAATCTTCTTCATATCTATCAAAAAACTTTGGATAAGGGTGTCCAGAAAATATTGCGCATCGAGTACGATTCCCATCTACCAATAATCCATCCGTAAAATTCTTTTCTTCAACGGGTTTTAAAATATTCCTTTCCAACATCAAATCATATACGGCTCCAGATAAATCTACGGGATATTCATATGTCGTTTCAAAGATCTGACCATCACTATTAGTTACACTAGTAGAAACCGGTTGAAGATGATTTATCTGTGAGTCGTATTCAAACGTTGTTGTTGTTTCTACGTCATCAATTTTCTCTATCGACTCCAATTGAAAGGCTGCACCAGTTTCAACTGAATACTCAACTAAAACTCGTAAAGCTCCGCTGCTACTTCCATCACCAGGACAACTTACAGGAAAAACAATAGATTTGTACATTATATTCTCATCACATTCCAGATACTCAATGTATTCATTGGTTGTTTTAGCTATCAATTTATTTTCTTCATCAAAAACTGAACTTTCAATCTCTTTGCCGGATAGCATATTTATTTGTTCTGGCAAATATGTTATGTCATAATTAGGGTTTGATGGAATACATGAAGAAGGCAAAAGACTTGGCACAATGTATTTATAAACCAATTTACCATTACCAGAATTATTTTCATTTTGGTTTTTGCTTTCGGATACAGTGACCTGAGAATAGCCAATATGATAACCTTCATATGACCCCAAAGGTGTGACACTTTGTTCTGTAAAATATACCGCATTTACATCTGAAAATATTGAGAAGTCGATTGTATCATTCGTGTTAAATATATACGTAGATCCAACATAGACACCATCACCATTACCAAATATTTCATCGGTGTATTTCGGCGGGAAATGTAAAAACCTTCCAAAATACTCAGTTTCTCCGTTGGTTGTTTCTTCATATTTCCAATTTTTAATTTGGTCATTATCAACTGAAATTCCATCATGGGTTCTTATCGATTTAATACGTAACCCACCTACCAATTTCTCAACCTCAGTTGGAATATCGTGAAAAAGAGTAAATTTCCCCCATGCATCATTGGTCGTCAAGACAAAGGTATATTCAGTACCGGGGCTCATATTTTGGGAATTTAATACATCCAAATCGACTGTAATAGATTCGCTAACGTTGCCTATATTAAAGGAATAAGAACCAATTTCTGAATTGCCATCAAATACTTCGATCAAAAACGACTTATAATTAGAATCTTCGCAGCCTTCGGCGATAACAAGCCAAGCAGTAAAAAATGCATTGTCTATTTGTTGCTGACTATTAAAAGTAAAATTTTGTTCATTTACTACCTGTGTACAATTATCCCAGTTATCACTTTGAAATGGACCACCACTTGTTTGAATAGAAAAGTTTTCAGTCGATATATTTTCAAAGGCCTTAAGTCTATTAGCCTCAAATGTAAAGTTTTGAGTGCCTCCTGTTGGGTATTTAATTTGTTGTAGATTTCCAAGTTTCATCGACTCTTCGTCAGAGTCTTTATTGCCTTCACCATATGTAATACTATTTCCAAATGGCGTATATGTTGTAGTCGGAGGAATAGCAACCATCAAATCATTATTATTATCAGCTCCATTGTAAAATCCCCAATGATCGGTTGCTTTACTTAATCTTTGAGGTAAAAATTGAGAACCATTCTCCCAAGCACCTGTATATGTAAACTCATATGGTGGAATATATGGTGCACCTGGAACACGAGCGCAAGCACTTTCTTGAATCGATTCTAGTTTGAGTCTTTTACCATATACTTCTAAGGTTGAATTATCTATAAAATAATCATATTCAAACTCAAATAACTTGCAGAAAAAACCAGTTTCGATGCGAATTTCTTCCAGTAATTTCGCAGATTGATTTCCGTATGGTGCAAGATCATCTCTATCCTCATCTGCCACAAATTCAATATTACAGGTAGAAGTAGAGATACTTGACAATCTCTTATTGTTGACTTCAGTCTGTACATATTTCAAATTAGGATTACTATCTGCTTGATCAGAATTACAATCGTAGTATCCCCCTGCACAGGATGATTCAACATACTTACATGCCGCTGGCGATTTATACACATAGGACTCATTTTCATAACTTAAATCAATGGAATAAAATTGATCGTGGGATTCAATCCTGATTAGATGCCAACTGCTTTCTTCAAAAGGACCATTTGAGGTTGACTTGGAATAACTAATGGCAATATTACTGAGATTATCAGGATCTTGGCCGAAGATATATCGATCTCCATTGGGGGCCAACATAATGAAAGTTTTAATAAGTCCACCTTCATAAATCACATCACTAATTTTGAAATCTTGAAAAGGGACTAGGACTACTTCAACATCATCTCCATTTGGTCTGAGATAAAATTTCCCACTGTACCCTCCAACAGAAATTGAAAAAATATCGGGTTCAGTATCAATTTCACCGTAAGAAACACTAAGTGCATCCGCATAACTTGTTTTATCAAATTCTCCTCCGTTATGTAAATATCCACCTGGAAATTTTTCATCTTCTATTCCTAGGACAGTCCTAGAAATGACTCCCCCTGCATTTAAGCTCCAACCCAAGCCTACCCAGCTCGCCATCTCTGCTACTTTGACACCGGATGCATGATAACTCAAAGATACAGGCATCTGCAAGGGCCCTTCTTCCACATTATAAATTGGAATACTAATTTGAGGTACCCCTGTATAATTAGAAACTGGAATATCACCATATTTACCCAACGACCCTACGGTTGGATCAGGCAAAATAGCATTACCAACAGCAATATTTTCTGGTTGAGCAAAAGTTGTTAAAGAGAAAAAAATAAAAGCAAATGAGAAGAATATATTTACAAAAGATTTCATCTATGATTATTTATGAAGTTATTTTAATGGGATTATGGCCTAATTATTAACAACTGAAAATTTCTTTGTGATTTTCTCATCATTGTAGACAAACTCAATCAAGTAGACTCCGTCAATAAGATCATCAACTAATACAGAAATCCTTTCTTCAGTACTACTAAATTCCACTATGGATGATTCCTGAAGCTTTCCATTACGATTGTAAATATTGACTGTCCCCTGATCTGTTTCCATTGAAGGAATGGTAATATCCAGATATACCATTTGCGTTGCAGGGTTTGGAAATAAATTTAATTTTAAGTTCGGTGTATGATGTGATCTCATTCCTAATTGTTCTTCAGCACATTCTACAGATCCACTCGCTAATGCTTCACGAGGACCACCTTCCATTATTGTTTTACGCATTCTAATAATTTGACCGGCTGTAAAAAACTCCATACAATCATCAAATCCATTGTCCATGAAATTCCCTGTCATTTCTAATGTGCCTGGATCGCAGGTTGTATAATGATTTTTTTCGTAGCAACTATTATTGGGTGCGTTATGGATTGGTGTATCATCAACAAAATCATCTTGGCATCTCACTCCACCCCACAGTGGATACAAACCAAGATAATTCCCCATCAAATGCGTCAAAGATTTTCCTTTACCATAGTTAGAATCTGCAGTATTTTTAATACCAAAAAATTCAAAATCCAGAACAATACCATCGTGCTCTGAATTGACCCCGGGCATCATTGAATAGCCACCTACTTCATCTCTTAGGTTTGTCACCCAAATATTTATAGCGTTAGATGGATTTATAGGATTAAAGCCACCTAATTCACTTTTTTTAATCGCATTTCCAGTAGACCAGTCACTCTGATCAACCTTATGATAATTGATTGCTTTAATATCAATATCACTTGCCAAACAAAATCTAATATTAGAATCTCCTCCATTATTTGCATCATCTGAGAAATTTCCAGCAAAATCATCATTCAATACTTCTATCTGCTGAGTAATCGACTCTTGAGGTAAGGCATCTATATCATCATTGTAAACAACATGAAAAACCAATGGCAAAGTAACTACCTCATCTAAAGATTCAACAGCCACACTTTCGTAGTAACCTTCGATCACCGATCTTCGATTTCGCAATTCATTATCAGAAGCAGCCTCTATATTCATTGCTTCAGTAGTTTGGATATTTCTAATTTGCTGTTGACTGGTTGCGTTTATAGACAACAACACGAATATGTTTATAACAAGAATTGATCTCATAAATAAAGGAGTTTTAAATTCTTGGACCCATGAAAGGAACAAGAAAAATGGAGAGATAAAAAAAATTGATGTAGTGCCTGTTCGAATTAGCTTCTTATTAAAGATGCATATAGGCGCGATGGCTGAAAGTTGGAGCATTTGTTCTAGTGGTTTTTTGGAAATTATTTTACTTGATAAACTTAGAAACAAATTTTCACTGAAGACTAACCCCTTAGTAGTATATTACAAAATGTTATTTATTATATATTTTTCACATCATATATATACCTTGCAATATTTAGAATAAAATTTCGTATTGGTGAAAATATCAAGCTTGAGAAATATATA
>CALFDU010000087.1 GCA_937950315.1 uncultured Saprospiraceae bacterium
TCGCCAATTATTTGTTTTCCATTAACTGCAGCACCCATTACAAGGGCATTTCCTCCCCATGCATGATCCGATCCATCACCATTAGAAACCAATTTTCTTCCAAAGTCAGAAATGGTGAAAGTGGTGACACTATCTTCAAGACCTAACTCCTCCAATGCCAACTGAAAATTATCGAGCGCATTATCGAGACGAGATAATAAAGTTGCATGTTCTAATAAATTATTGTCATGAGCATCAAAGCCACCCAATTGAATATAAAATGTTTGGTTAGAAACATTTAGAACATTTCTTGCTGCCATAATCCTGGCTGCCATTTTTAATTGTTTTTGAAAACTGTCTTCTTCGTCAAATACTGTTACAATTGGGTCTCCTTGAGAAATGGCAGTATCAAATTCTACGGAACTTGATTTTGCACCTGAAACAATACCTGCATATGCTTGCTCAAGAGCATTTGAATAATTTAGTTCAAGAATATTGTCAATCGTTTCTCTTTTCAATGTTTCATAAAATCCAGTATTTGTTGCTTTGTTAAGCAAAACACTTCCATTTGAATTTGTAGAGGCAGTATAAGGAAGAATTTCATCCCCTCTTTGAAATAAATTGTGCCCCTTCAATGATATATTCATTGAAAAATCTTGGTTGCTATTATTTGAATGAAGTATATCTGCTAGTCGGCCACCCCATCCCAGAGCAAACCTATCGTCAGGAACTGATGTTTGCCAATGATTTACTTGATCAGAATGAGAATATAGTCCAAGCGGTAAATCTGTATAGGTTTGATAATCTGTCATATTCGTTGGACGAACTAAAGTCCCTACATTTGAAACAAAAGAAAGTTTTTCAGATTCAAAGAGTTGTTGGATTTTTGGCATGCTTGGATGTAAACCAAATTCCTTCCCCCCAGAAATATTTAAAGGATTTATACTTAATAAATCGTTTTGAGGAATCGCTAAGTTTGTTCTTGTAGCAGCATAATCGTTATACGAGTCATTATCTTTTGGCACCAACATATTAAAACTATCGTTTCCACCAGATAATAGTATGCATACTAAAGCTTTGTAATTTCCATTTGCCGGAGCTGTGGTCACCCATGATCTATTAGCAGAAGCAGCTGCCTGCAATAAACCCATATTGGTCATTCCTGAAAGGAATGAAACGGCTCCCACGTGCGCGCATCCTAATCCAATTCTATTTAAAAAAGCGCGTCGATTTATATTCTTTCTCATACTATACTGTGTGTTGTTATCACTTTTGGATTACGTAATCAGGTGATAAAAAAATAAAATAGAGAACATCATGTATTACGTCAATGACATCATATTCGTTGACATTAGCTATGTTTTCATTGATTGTTTCGATAATAATATCTTTCACTTCTTGTGACAACTGTCCACGACAAATAAGTATGTCCAATCGATCTAATAATTCAGAGAGACCCAATGAGTTATATAGATCAATCTCATCCGAGAAATCTAATATGGGATTATCATCATTATTATTGGTCATAAACGTAAGGGTAGAATTCCCTAAAGTTCTATTGGAAAATGGTTTGATCTTCAAGGCATCTTCTATTTCATTTAAGTATTCGATGGAACTTATATCATCTAATATTTGAAATTCAGGAGATCTTAATTTTTGAGGAGCAATAATATTTTCCTCTGCATAAAATGGACTAAAAAAATTAAATACAGTATTTGAATTTTGAAAAGCCTGTTGCAATTTTGGCCCATAATCTTCATCATCATTTAACCATAAAGTATCAGAAGGACTATATACATCAAATGCTTTAAATAGATTTGCGAATCTTTCAATTGGTTGTTTGAGTCTTCCATTTTCTGGATGATCAATCCAATCACAATTTCTAGCTTCTGGATCAAGCAAAATTGCTTTTACAACTGCCTTCAAGTCACCTCTTTCCCCTTTTCCATTATTATTAAATACCATGGCAACCCTTTTAACATAAAATGGGGTTGGATTAGATTTTACCAAATGCTGAATAAGGCGGGTAGCTATAAAGGGACCAACATTTTCGTGATTATATAAAGCATCTAATGCTTGTTGTATATCTTCTTCCCCTGTCTGATTTGCTGGGATTACAATATTATCAAAAAGATTTTTTGTACCTATAGAGTGATAATCATCAAACATAACAGCACCAAATCTGTAGTCAACACTAGTTTGAAAAAAATTATCATTTATACTTCCATCATTTTTAATTTTAACTCCTAAACCCGTAAATATTTTTGCAAGCTCAGCTACATGATCAATATTGTATGTTGGGATAATATCTCCAGAACTATTTAATTTGGGTGTTCCGTCAATTTTTAATTTCTCGGTTCCAATTGAAAATAATTGCATTATTTCTCTTGCAAAATTTTCATCAGGAAAAGTTCCACCTATTACATCAGCTCTTTGATTTTGAAAATAACTTAAATATTCGGCCATGGCCATACTGTAAGTTATGTCATCTATAAGATCTCGATAATTTCCAAAAGCCCCTTGATACAAAATATCGTGGTAAGTCATTAAACCCTCATTTTCGCCAGAAAGTGCTCCATTCCTACTAATTACGAATATTTGCGAAAGCGCAAAAGCAACTTTTTGCCTCAGATAGTCTGGTTCATTGAATAAAAAATCATAGAAAGCAAAACTTATGTATTGACTGGAGTGATTATCATTTATTAATATGTTTTGAGTAGCTGCATAAATAGAATCATACCTCTCCATATAAGACCCAACGGGTAATTCAAACTGTTCTTCGATCCAAGACTCAATTCCAATGGTCGAAACATGCTCGATTTCTTCATAGTTTACACCTAGAGTAGCTTGTGACAAAAATCTTGAGGCTTCTGCCAAATCAGGAATTAATGTTGTACCAGAAATTGAATATAAACTTGTGTCCGGACTTGAAAAAGGAGAGCTGCTTACTGAAACACCGATAGTCTGACCTGCGCCTAGATGATCTTCATAGACTTGACAGTCTGAAGTGAGAGAAAAAAACATAATCAGGCCTAAAATAATGCCCCCCTGTTGTATAATCTTCGTCATCGTTGCTATATCTATAGACAATATAATTAGCAACAACCCGGCCTAATAACGTATAAGAAAATATATGATTGTCTTTTCTGCTATTTATTTGACAAAAATGCTGCCCATAAGTGGTATACTGAGAAATAAGACCTATACGGCTGAAAACTAAGTTATTTACTTTTTAGTTGGGCTTCCAGTTCACTGATCTTCCCTCGTTGTATCGCCAATTGTCCCTTCAAGTCTTTCACCTCCCTTTGACTTTCAAGTAAAACACTATCGCTTTTATTTAGTTTACTCTTCTGCTTTCTGTTTTCCTGGATGAGGGCGTGGTACATTACCCTCCACTTCTTC
>CALFDU010000088.1 GCA_937950315.1 uncultured Saprospiraceae bacterium
GAGCTTCTGAACTCAATAAGCAAGAAAAAAATAGTAAAAAGAATAAACAGAATTTACATTGCGTATGCATAGTATCGTTTTTTTGAAATGAATCTTAACACCAATTGTTTGTGTGTTATTTCCCGCAAGATGCAAGGAATCGAAGCCGTAAATTCATTCTTTCGATGTTTGGGTAGTAATCCTATTTTTTCAGGTATCAAACTACTATTGCTAGAATTCGATCATAAGCATAGAGGCGATACCTAGGTATAATTAGAAAACAAAAAGAAGATAAAGTAGCTGAAAGTGTATTATACTGCACTACTAGGACCAAAATGAAGTGGGTTTCATCATAATTACATACAATGTGCATTATAAAGCACTTTTACTTGCTTTATTATCAATTTCCGTATATTTTCGAATAAAAAGAGCACTATAATGCACTTAATAGAATTAACAAAGGCGATCAAGGACAGAAGAAAGACCTTGGGTATCAACCAAAAGGAAATTTCTGAATTAACAGACATTGGTTTAAGAACAATAAAAGGGCTAGAGTCTGGCAAAAGCAATCCAACACTACATACCGTATTGACCATCCTAGATGTTCTAGGAATGGAATTATCAATTAAAACCAAGAAATGAGCAGGGCGGCAAAAATTTATAGAAACTCCATCCTCGCTGGAATTTTGACGGAAGACGACAACAGGAACTATCGCTTTGAATATAATTCTGCATACTTTCTAAACGATCAATGTCCCTCGGTCAGCCTCACAATGCCGAAAACCAAAAAAGAATACTTATCTGATTATCTGTTTCCATTTTTCTTCAATATGCTTGCCGAGGGTGTAAATAGAAAAGTACAATCAAGGCAATTCCAGATAAGTGAAAACGATCACTTTGGTCTTTTACTTGCTACATCTTCCAAAGACTCCATCGGCGCGATTTGGGTCGAAGAAATAAAGACAAATGATTGAAGAAATAAAAAGATGTCCGGGGACTCTTAAAGAAGGATTTGAAACTTATTCACCCAGTTGTCTAAGGAGAGTCTTTCATAATAAAAAAGTGAGTCACATTCTTCCGTATAAAAGCTCCGATCAATCAGAGGAAGACAATGAAAAATTTATTGAAAATCGAAAAAGGATTTCGATCTCAGGGGTACAAGAAAAATTGTCTCTCACCCTAGAACAAAATAAGTTAAGATTAACCGATCCAGATGAGCAAGGAATATATATATTAAAACCCATACCTCGGGATCTTAACATGGTAACACAAGTTCCAGCCAATGAACATTTGACCATGCAATTGGCTAGTCAAGTATATGGAATAAATACCGCGGCCAATGCTTTGATATTTTTTAAATCAGGAGAACAAGCCTACATCACCAAACGGTTTGACGTAAAAGATAATGGTGAAAAATGGGGGAAAGAAGACTTCGCTAGTTTGGTAGAGCGATCAAAGGATTCTCATGGCAAAGATTTTAAATACGAAGGAATAAGTTATCAAGAGTTAGCTGCAATCATAAAGAAATATGTAGGTGCCTATCAAATTGAAATTGAAAAATATTACAAACTAATTTTATTCAATTATCTGTTTTCCAATGGCGATGCTCATTTAAAAAATTTCTCTTTGCTTGAAACAAGAGATGGCGATTACATTTTAAGTCCTGCTTATGATTTATTAAATACTAGATTGCACGTGGCGGATACTCCCTTTGCATTGAAGAAAGGACTCTTTGATGATGGCAGTGTAAAAAATCCCACAGGAAAAGATTTTATTGAATTTGGAAAAGCAATTGGAATCAACACAAAGAGACTTGATAAAATCTACCATTCATTTTTAATTCATAAAGAAGAAACGCATTCATTTATTGAGAAATCATTTATGAATGAAAAAGCAAAAAAGAGTTACGAAATATACTTCAACACCAGACTGAATGTATTAAGTAAAAAGTAGTGATTTAAATTTGATTAGACAGTTGCTTACTACAAAGCCGCTGATGAGTAAGCCCACTACCCTTCCCTCAAGTCTCCCGCACGTCGCTTGATTACATTAAAATTAAAAACCCAAGACAAAAGACATACTTTTGCTTCTTAAGAAATGAGAGTTTGTATATTTTAGCTCAAGGCAAATGTTTTTTGAAGTGTAGTAAGAATGAAGCCGGCAAGCAGGATGAAGTTTTATGATGAAAAAATGATGAAATGAATAGGGATCAATTTATTAAATCAATACTAGCGTTTTCTACGATGGGTACTTTGGGAGGATTCAAATTGTATACCGATAGCCTGCAGGTACAAAGTAAAAGAACACCTGTGCTATTTACTTCCCACGGTAGTCCGATGGATATTCCCTTGAGCAGAAACGAACGTCCCTTTTGGAATTCCTTACACAAGCTTGGGATCGAGCTACAAGAAAACTTTGACATAAAAGCGGTTGTCGTGATTTCTGCCCATTGGGAGACGAGAGGAACCTTTGTCAATAGCTCTCCTATTCAGAAACAGATTTATGATTACTATGGATTCCCTGATCATTTTTATGACCCAGTCTACAATGCCAATGGCGCTCCTGATGTTGCCAAAGAAATCAGCAAAATAATTCCAGAAGTTACGGCAACAGATGATTGGGGATTAGACCACGGAGCATGGCCCATGTTGATGCATTTGTTTCCAAAAGCCAACAAGCCCGTATTCCAAATGAGCTTAGATAGAAAAGCGACACCACAACAACATTATGATTTGGGTAAGCAATTACATTCTCTACGTAGAAAAGGTGTTTTGATTATCGGGAGTGGATCGCTCATCCACAATATTCCATTGGCCATGCAAAAAATGCGATCGGGAGATTCTAGTATTTATGGCTGGGAAGAAGAATATGATTTTTGGTTAAAGCAACAAATCGACGATCGGAATATCAACAATTTGATCAATTACGAAACCAGTCACAAACTCGGGAAGTTGGCTGCTCCTACCCCTGATCATTTTATTCCTGTACTTTATAGTTTGGGTTTATTGGAGAAAGATGAGGAAATAAAATTCTTTTACGATGGCCTTGCCTCCATCCCTGCCTTTAGCGAAAGAAGTTTTGTCATTGGTTAAACCGCAGCTACTATTTCATATCCAATTGATCCAATTGCAAGAACAGATCGGTTTCTGGAAATCTAAGTTTCGCTGCACTCAGTGCTTCGTAAAACAATGCATCTTCTCGCATTTGATAATAGCATAAAATTTGGTTGTAATCCACATCAATCGTATAACCAAATGATTCTGATGAGTTTTTAAAATACCCCAAAGCCTCGACATAGTAACCCATATCATACATCAATCCTCCCATCTCGTAAGAAAGGTCGTAATCTTCCTTGATGGCATAATATTTATTCCACACCCGAATGATGGTTTGCTTCAACCTAGTCCGCTGTTTCATGGAGATGTCTTTGGACAATTGTTTGATACTAGGAAGAAGATTGATGAAAATAGACGAGTCATAGGAATTGAGTTTTATCAATCCCAACAGCTCTGACAAGTCAACGTTGGCCAAATTTCGATATACTATTTTCTTCAAGCTATTGACATCGTCCAAATTTAACTGATTGGAACACTTCCGATAAGCCTGTTTGAATAGACGATAATCATAGGTTCCTTTGATCAGACTCAAGCACCCCAGATCAATACTAAAATTCGTACTCGAATCAAACATAGACAAGCCACCATTCAAAATACAAAATTGTGACATCGCATGAAAATTGACCCAAAGCGAAAAGCTACCATGTCTCACAAAGTCCGGCTTCTTTCTAGTTGCCAATTCTTGAATGTCTTTATACCCCTTATCCATGGTCATCACCACCAAACCCTTCTTAGAAAAAGAGGAAATGTTTGTAAGACATTCCAGTGCTATCTTTGGAAAGAGAATATAGGTATCATCACATTCCTCATTGTATTCAGAGAGGATGGTATTAAACACTTCATTTTCAAAATCGGCTTCTTTCAATGTAGACGTATGATAGGTCAGTTCCATTTCCTGAATCAATTCATGCGCACTTTTCCCCATCGGATCTTTTGCCGAATCGATAGAAACAGAACAATCAAAAATACTTCCGTCCTTGAAGTAATAAAGTTCATTGGGCAGCGAATCAAAAAAATAATTGGCGATTGCCAGGATCGGTTGTTCAAGACCTGAATGACTTATCGTGTTTTTTGACTTTCGTAAAAACAATTCACGATTGTCCTTTGCATCAAAAAATGAAATGTCCAACAATCCTTGCTCAAAGTATTTCTGCAATTTTGGATGATCATCATAAAAAGCCAGATTCTCTTCTACGATATCACTCAAGACATAACAATACTTGGTTGAACATCCACCCGCATCCAAAATCAATTGTTCGAGGTGTTCCAATATGTTGAAACACAGTCTACCATGACCCGCACCCAATTCAAGAATATAAATCAACTTGTTTGGTTTGGCATCGGATTCTAAATCTTTCAGAAAAGCAAAAATAAGTTCAGCATAGGCCGTTGCTGCCAATGAGCTGTTGGTAATCTGGTGTGGAACCATATCATCACTCCACGCAGCAATGCCATTCTGATTGTAAAAATCTCTATTGATTTGCCAAACATGGCTTTTGGAAAAGAGGGTTTTCTTCTGAATACTGAATAATGGTGAACTCATTGACACTATGCTTTTGAAAGGAAATAATATATATCCAACCAGCCAGTTTAGACAAAAGTCAATTAGTTTAAACCCACTTACTTTTAAATACTGTGTTCAAGGTAGTCTTATTTATGGTGGTTTATAACTTAAATGAAGAAACGAATAGAATTAAGTTAGGCAAATCCGCGGTCTCATTGCATTCCAGCCACCAAATAAAATGACTTTTCTTGTTATGACGAGACCATTTTTCTCGTTATTAGTATAGAATGAACAAAACCGAATTCAAACATAAAGTATTTTCACTATCTGAACGGTTGTTCCCTATGGTTTCCCGCATGCTCGGCAGTAAGGTAAATGCCGAAGATGCCATTCAAGAGATCATGCTGAAACTATGGGAAAAACGGAATCAAATTGAAAAGCACCCAAATATTCCTGGTTTTGTGTTCTTAACGGCTCGTAATTATTGCATAGACACGCTTCGTAAAAAAAACGTAGTAATAGATGATTCTTGTTTACACCTTGAGTTTATAAAATCAGAATATGGTTTAGAACAATTGGAATGGAAAGAGCTTAATGCCATCATTAAAAAAATTCTGCAAGAATTACCGAAACAACAAAGAGAAGTAATCATCATGCGAGATTTGGATGGTTATGAATTTAAAGAAATAGCCGAAGTTACCCAGCTTAAAATAGGACATATTCGAGTCCTCTTGTCTCGGGCAAGAAAACAGGTGGGCCTAAGGTTGCATAAAACGTATAAGTATGAAAGAAATTGAATTTGAAAAATTGGTAGAAAAATATGAAGAGGGAGACACTACAATAGAAGAAGAAGCGTTGATATTTGCCAATATAAAAAACTCAAAATACTCACTAGACGCGTGGTTCACTTTCGTGAAAAACAACAAAAAGGAAATCCCAAAAGATTTTAATGAAACATTATGGGAATCCTTTGAAAATAAAAAAACCAAGAATCATAAATGGACCATTAGCATCATGGCCGTTGCTGCAACTGTCGTATTATTAATTGCGTTATTTGGCGGCAAGCTAAAGTCTAAGGAGCAAAGTTATGCTGAGAAAGAGGTTTTACTCAATCAAGCTTTGAATATGTTTGAAAATGCTACCCAAGAAGAGATCCGTTATGATGTCTTTTACGAAAATGAAATGATTATTATTTATACGACTACCCATTGACTCAATCACCACTAGAACCTATCAAAAATTTAAAACATGAAAAAAATAATTTTTACTACTTGCGTATTGTTGCTCTCAATGGCTGTAGTTCAAGCACAGGATAAAAAAGAAGCCGATCACCTAAAAGAAAACATTCATGTCGTCATAAAAGAAGATGCTACACCTGACATTTATGTGGACGGAAAAAAATTCGATTTCCCGATGGAATTGATAGACGCAAGCAAAATAGAATCAATTCATATTCTTAATGGCGAAAAAGCAATGGAGGAATACAACACAACGAATGAAGTCATTCTGATTGCTACAAAATATTTAGAGAATACATTGGAGAAAATTCCCGCCAAAGAAGAGAAAGAGAACAATGACAAATTCCCTATGGTCATCTTAAACGGAGAGCATTCCGACCGAGAAACCCTTAAGAATATATCCCCAGATGATATTGACAATATTACCATCGTCAAAGGAGAAGAAGCCATGGAAAAATACAAGGCTGCCAATGGTGTTATCATTATAAAGACCAAGAAAAAAAAGAGGAAATAAACTGGTTTTTGAAATACAGTCTTGATGTATGAAATTACGACTAATTAAAAT
>CALFDU010000089.1 GCA_937950315.1 uncultured Saprospiraceae bacterium
TCTTTTTGAAGTTCAGATTCTAGGACTGCGATTTCACTTTCGATGTCATTCTTTCTGGTCTCAAATTCAGAGGTAAGTTCGTTGATTCTTAATTGTTCGTCATTGATTTCTTTATCGAGCGCTAGTTGGGTAAGAGAAGCCAATTGAGTGCCTGCCTCGATATAATCTCCTGGTTTTACCATGATTCTGTCGACCTTCACTGGATAGTCAAGATTGATTTCTGTTTCTTTATTTTCGGCAAACCCAAAAAACAGATCGCTTGTTTCATTTGATTCTTGCGAATAGTTATAAAGAAGAAATGCCATGATGATGGCAACGATATAAAGGGGGTTAAATATTTTCTTGAACAATTCCATTATAGATCTGTTTCCAGTCTTGTAAATTTCAGTTTCACTTGCTTCACATATTCTTCTTCACTTAAACGATTCATCAACGATACATCATCTTTATCCTTGCGAATTTTTATATCGTAAAAAATTTCTTTCAGTCTTTGCTGTTCGCTTTCGGTAACGATCTTTTTTCCATATTGATACTCCGTTTCCAAGGCTACTTTTTTGTCTCGGGTTCTGTACTCTTTCATTGAAAAAGAGGAAGCAAATTCTTTTAAAATTTTTTCAATCTCTAATGTAAGTCCTGGCCTGGCAAAGGCCACAATACGAAGGTCTCCTGTCAAGGTTTCTTGTTTGCCGAAAGGCGAGAAACGTAAAATAAACGCCATCATACAAAATGCAAAAGTACCCACTGTCGCAATGGTGTATCCAAAGGCACCACATGAAATTCCGATCGCCAGAGAGGCAAACATAAATGTCATATTACGCGGGTCTTTGAGGGTTGTCCTAAACCGGATAATCGCCAATGCACCCAACATACCCAAACCTCTTGCAAGGCTATCACCGACTGCCTGCATCACCATGGTAGCCATAATAGAAATCATCGCCATCGACTGTAAAAAATGATGGTTCCGATCGAGTGATCGTGTTGTTAAATCATAGGTAATCACAATCAAGGCCGAAAGGACAATGGTCATGACCACTGAGATCAGAATCGCAATAAACGTAGGGTTTTCCGAATTTGTCTGTAATGTTTGTATGTCAAACATTTGTCAATTTATATTAAGTGAAGTTAAAATTAACTATAACTTAATCAACCTGTCAGAATATTTGCCATTAATGGTAATTATGTACATTCCAACACTTAGATGCGATAAGTCTACCATTCCTTCTTTATTCTCAATATTTCTTTGAATAACACTATTCCCGATCAAGTCAAATATTTCTACATGGGAGATTTTCTGACTTTCGTTTGAAACAAGAATCAAGTCTGAGGTAGGATTGGGGTATATTGTAAAGGGGTTCACAAATGCATCCTCAACAGAGGAAGTAAACTCATTGTTGAATCCAATAGTACCTTCTTTTACTACAAAATCACCAGTGCCATTGGGTATGCGCGAGAAACTCATATCCTCTACTTGCTGCCCAAAAACGATTTGATCCACCATATTTCCGTGCTGGTCAAACAGATACAATTCTTCACCATCGCCATCCAACTTAAAGTTGACATGAAAATCTCCTTGGCCACCATCTTCATCTGCCCAAAGAACCAGATACCCATGTGGTTCAAGCGTGGCATCATCCGGAAAAGTCCATTTGTCAGGAATACCAAGCGTATCGGTCAATGTCCAATTTTTAAGGTTCTTCCAGTTGGTTGCGCTGTTGTTCCTAATCTCTATATAATCATCAAATTGTCCTTCTTCGTCCTGAGCGTAAGTTGTGTTGATCGCCATAAATTCGTTGATCACGATGTCTGTACTTTGTGAGAATAGAGAAAAATGGAAAAAAAGTAGCAATATTACTGAAAAGTATCCTTTTAATGAACTCATGTATTTTTTGTTATAATTGATAAGCATCGGCAAAAATAACTAAGATTATTGAGACGAACTAGGATTTGTGGCGACCAACAAGGATTTTGGGGAACCAACTAGGATTTGTGGGAACCAACTAGGATTTTTAGGATTGGGGGGATTTTGGGATTTTTTAGTTTGTGGGATTGTAGGATTTTAGGATTGTGAGATTTTAGGATATTAGGACTTTGGGATTTTGGGATTTTGGCAAATTAGGTATGTAAAAACTTGTGGGGGTGTGGGAGTGTTTATTGGTTGCTTAATAAAGTGTTGGGATGAAGAAAATTGGATTTGGTGGTGGGTGTCATTGGTGCACGGAGGCTGTTTTTCAGCAGGTTGCGGGAGTGGTACGTGTAGAGCAGGGATGGATAGGTTCATTGCCACCCAATGATGGTTTGTCTGAAGCGGTGATTGTGCATTTTGATGTAGGTAAAACAGATTTGGGGAAGTTGATTAATATTCATCTAAAAACGCATAGTTGTACTTCCAATCATTCGATGAGAACGAAGTATCGGTCTGCGGTGTATGCTTTTGAGAAGGAGGATGTCATGGACGCGGAAAAGATTATTGAGGAATTGCAGAAGGGGTTTGATGAAAAGATATTGACGGAGGTATTGGTGTTTCATAGATTTAAGGAGAATAAGGAGGAGTATCAAAATTACTATTTGAAAAATCCGGAGAAGGAATTTTGCAGGAGGTACATTGAGCCAAAGCTTGGGCTTGTGAAAAAAGAAGAACAAACGTGAGAATAAGTATGTGCAATCATTCTTATGATTTTCTGATCATTGTGCATTCTTGGGGATTGGTGAACAAGAGCTATATTGTAGCAATAAATATTTATAGATGAATAACCGACTTCAGCTTAGTCAAATAAATATTGGAGAGGATTTACCGGATTGGAGACTGGAAAAAATATTTGAAGGTGATGTGCCTACAAGGGAAGACTATTTAGGTGCTCCCCTACTCATTCTGTTTTTTAGTTTGGGATGTCCTGGTTGTCTAGGGAGAGCCATTCCGTATGCCAATCGCATTGTTTATGAAAATGGCGACAAGATTCAGGTGATGGGAATCCACACCAACTTTGATGGGGTGGATTATAGTTTGGCCCAATTTGCGAAAGCGAAAGAAGAATTTCACTTTAGATTTCCGTTCTACAAAGACTACAACTTTGATACAACTTTTCTTAACTATGGTGCTGGGGGAACGCCTCATTGGATATTGGTGGACAGAAATGGAAAGGTTGTTTATTCAATATTCGGATCGGATCCCAACAATGCTTTGCTGCGCTTGGATTATATGATTCATGAGGTGAAAACGGAAAAGCAATAAGCTGAGATTGAATGCTGTTTAAGAAAAACAAAATTGGATAAATTATATTCATAAGATAAATATCATGCTATGTTGCAATGGATCGGAGTATTAAAATATGCGAATAATGGCAACCCAACCCCGGATCGCAAAGTGAATAAAACAGAAGAAGAATGGGAACGCATTTTATCTCCTGAGGTATTTCGAATCACGCGGAAAAAAGGAACTGAACGGGCACATAGTTCTAACATGTGCCGTGTATTTGAACCAGGTGTATATGCTTGTGCTTGTTGCCAGACGGAATTGTTTGACAGTCATGAAAAATTTGAGAGTGGCTCAGGGTGGCCTTCTTTTACGCAGCCGATCAAAGAGAATGCGATTGCTTATCACAAGGACAGGGGTTTTGGCATGTACCGCATCGAAACAGTTTGTAATGTATGTGACGCTCATTTAGGTCACGTCTTTCAAGATGGGCCCATGCCGAGTGGATTGAGATATTGCATCAATGCTTTGGCCCTTTCAAAAATAGAACCTAAAATACGAGAAATGAATAGTACAGAGAAGTTGAAAAAAGCCTACATCGCAGGTGGGTGTTTCTGGGGAATGGAGGAATTATTTAGAACGCAACCAGGAATAAAAGATACCGAAGTGGGTTACATTGGTGGTGCCAACGAAAATCCTACCTACGAAAATCATCCTGGTCATGCTGAAGGCCTTGAGCTCACGTATGATCCAGAGCAAACATCCTTTAGAAAAATCCTCGATTACTTTTTTAGAATTCACAATCCGACAACGGTTGATAGGCAAGGCAATGATATCGGTAGTAGCTATCGGTCCGCCATTTTTATTCAAAATGAAGAAGAAAAAGCTGTTGCTGAAGAAATGATCGCAGTGGTAAACACGTCTAAACGATGGGATGATCCAGTAGCCACAACGCTAGAAGACTATACCAAGTTTTGGCTTGCGGAAGACTATCACCAGGATTATCTTCAGAGAAAGCCCAATGGGTATACTTGTCATGTGGAGCGGTTTGGGAGTTATTTGTGAATGGGTGATGATTATGGATTGCAGAAGTGAAGCAAAATAGTGATCAATTAGGATATTAGATTATAGCGTTTGATTTTATATGTACGTAAAAAGCCTAGCAAAATTTGCTAGGCTTTTTTTGTGAGACTGGAGGGACTCGAACCCCCGACCCCTACCCTGTCAAGGTAATGCTCTAAACCAGCTGAGCTACAGTCTCGGTTATTTTTTGTTGTTTATACTCTTCATTAAGAGTCATCCTGCTAGCTGATTCCGGAGGAATCAGTTCCTTCGCTGCCGATTGACATTTAGTCAATCGT
>CALFDU010000090.1 GCA_937950315.1 uncultured Saprospiraceae bacterium
ATATTTATGATCCATGTTTCTGAATTCTACAACCAAGTTTCCCACATTTCAATATTCAAAAAATATTAGGTTTTTTGAACACTGAACCATGGAAAACTGGCTATCTACAGGTTGTCATACACAAAATATTTGCTTGTCCCCTTTTTTTGTTTATACATTAAGACTTATCCGATGAACTCCTGGGTTGTATTCCTTAGCAATTAGGCTCATTACCATATTGTAGGCATCATCACTTTTTACAAAGTCCAAATCTTTCAAATCAATGATTAGAACAGGAAAGCTTGTAATGTCTCTGAAGTATTCAAAATAAGAATCTTGCACCTTTTTTAGATATGCTGCTTTGATGTCTACTTCAATATCTCTACCTCTTTTTTTGATGTTTTCCATAAGGATGTCAACATCTCGGTGGAAGTAAACCAATAAATCTGGTTTTGGGAAATTGTTGGCCATGATGCCGTACAGCATCTGGAACAACTTAAACTCTTCTTCTTGTAGGTTTTTTCTTGCAAAAAGTAAGGTCTTTACAAAAGCATAGTCTGATAGATAGAAGTCATGAAACATATCCACCGTCTGCATGCTTTTCTGCATTTGCTTATAACGTTCCGTCATAAAAAACAGCTCAACTGGAAAAGCAAACCGTTCTTGGTCTTTGTAGAAAAAAGGTAGAAAAGGATTGTCGTTAAACTGCTCAAGAATCAAACTTACATTGTATTCGTAAGCCATCTTTTGGCAAAAGGTAGTTTTACCAGTCCCTATATTGCCTTCAATGACGAGGTATTTATATGGAATATTATACTTGCTCATCGATCTTTTTCACTTTTAAAGAATCTGAACAAATGGATAACAATTCGATATTGGATTTCAAGAGAATAGGGTGTACGTAATCTGGATTCAATTCGCTTAATGTTGCTAATGCAAAATGGCGGTTTTCAAGATTTAACTGAGGAATGTTGAGTTCATCGACTTGGATGATAAGGTTCTCGTAATAAGCAATATCTATATCGATGGTTCTTGGACCCCATTTTTCCTCTCTTTTCCTACCAAGCTTATATTCTATTGTCTGGCACCTTGCCAAAAGTTCGAGAGGAGAAAGATTGGTCACAATGTTTAAAGCTTGATTTAAAAATGATTCCTGGTTTTCTTGACCCCAAGCATCTGTTTCATACAAGGAGGATGTACTGACTATCTCAAGATCATTTGCGCTAAGCATACGACAAGCATCACTGATATAAGTCGCCTTATCACCAATATTAGATCCCAGAATTAGATATGCTGTACAATGCATGGTTACTATTACTCTCTGCCCCGAAAATATTAATAATATTTTATATACGATTGATTTCCACCATATTCATGAGGAATAAATAAAAACTCCCTCCACCTGCTTGAGATGGAGGGAGAAAAAGTTTTGGTATATCCCTCAGGTTATGAAGGTAAACCGGAATTGGGTGTTGAAATTATACCTTCTTGCCTATGGCTTTTAAATATTTGGTTAGTTCTTCTCTTACCTTAGGTAATAATAAGAATACCCCAATTAGGTTTGGTATTGCCATCGCAAAGATCATAGAGTCAGAAAAATCTGTCACTGCTCCTAAACTTGCTGCTGATCCTATTACTACAAACAAGCAGAATAAGACCTTATATATGATTTCATTTATTTTACTTCTTCCAAATAAGTACAACCATGATTGAAGGCCGTAGTAAGACCATGAAATCATCGTCGAGAATGCAAACAATACTACAGCAATCGTCAATACATAAGGGAACCATGGAATGACACTTGCGAATGCTGCAGATGTAAGGTCTACACCTCCTAGGCCAGCATCATTGGTTGTGAATCCTGTAATGATGATCACCAATGCTGTAATCGTACAAACGACCACTGTATCAATGAATGGCTCAAGTAGTGCTACAATACCTTCACTGGCTGCATATTTTGTTTTTACTGCTGAGTGTGCGATGGCAGCTGAACCTACACCAGCTTCATTGGAAAATGCGGCTCTTCTGAATCCTTGGATCAATACTCCAATAAATCCACCGGCAACTCCTGCGCCTGTGAATGCACCGTTGAATATCTGACCAAATGCTGAAGGAATAGATTTAAAATTGGCAAAAATTACAACCAATGCTGCAATCAAATAAATACCTACCATAAATGGAACTACCTTTTCAGTCACCGATGCAATTCTTTTGATTCCTCCTAAGATTACAATGGCAACACCTACGGAAAGGATGATTCCAAATATAGCTCCCGCGTTACCGCCAGTAAATCCAAAAATATTGTTGAATTGTGCAGCTGCTTGATTGGCCTGGAACATGTTTCCTCCACCAAAACTACCACCGATACACATTACTGCAAAAAATACGGCCAGTACTTTACCAAATCCTCCCATGCCTCTTTCTTTCAGTCCTTTAGAAAGATAGTACATCGGTCCACCATAGACAGTTCCGTCTTCACCTACATCTCTATATTTTACACCCAAGGTACATTCTGCAAACTTGGATGACATTCCCAGTAGTCCTGCAACGATCATCCAGAAGGTTGCTCCTGCACCACCTACGGTAATGGCAATGGCGACACCCGAAATGTTACCCAATCCTACCGTTCCTGAAAGCGCTGCTGTTAAGGCTTGGAAGTGACTTACTTCTCCTTCTTCTCCTTCAATTTTAATGGTATCTACGATATCACCATCAACGACATTCACTGCCACATCTCCCAATGGCTCATCTGACCCTTCAATATCATCATATTTTCCTCTCACAACATTGATCGCAAGACCAAATCTTCTCAAGTTTATAAATCCGAAATATATTGTGAAAATGGTAGCCGCTCCTAGAAGCAACATAATTACGTATGGCATTGTCGATGTATCACCACCAGGCCCATATGTCCAAGGATAAAATACCAATTCAAAAATGAACTTGGTCGCTGGAGTTACAGCATCATTGATCTTCTCGTCGAGTCCTCTTTCCTGCGCAAAAATGAACATTGGCGCAAGCAAAATTGCAAGGGTTCCTAAGGTCTTTAAGATAGGTTTCTTCATGTTGGTTAT
>CALFDU010000091.1 GCA_937950315.1 uncultured Saprospiraceae bacterium
TAATGTTGGATGATGATGAAGCGAAGTATGAAGATTCAATCGAAAAATCAATCCACGAAAAAGCAGTCGAAACAAACAAAGTAAACGAAATAGTCACCAACGATGTAAAAGTGGCAGCCAAGGAATTAGATCCAAAAACTACTTTGAACGAGGATGATTCCATGGCGGTAAAAAAGAAGGAGATGAAGTTCAGAAGCCAAGGTAGATTGTCATTGACAGGAGGAGCTTATCTAGCCAATCGATTGTACGAACAAGCTTCCGATCCTTCTTTGGTTGCGACCATTGCAGAAAAAGAAAACATTGAAAGACAGTTGGAAACGATACAGCTAGGATTGGAGTATAAGCACAATCTCTCAGAGCGATTTGCACTTGGCTTGGGGCTTCGGTTTTGGAGGTTGATGGAAGAATCTACGTATATCGTCGAACGTGATTTTCAGGAGGTGGTTGATGTTTTGACTGAAGTTCTACACCATGTAGACGGCACAACAGATCAGACATTCATAAGCGTGCCTGTGGATTTTAATGAGCAGATCGAACATACGAGATATCAAACACATACGAGTTTTGCGGTACCTGTGAAGGCTTATTATGCACTGGTCTTAGATGCTAAAAAGCGCGTGGAGTTGGGACTTGGTTATGAACAAAGTATTTCTGGAAAACATGAAGGTTATGAGTTGGTAGGTGATAGAACAGAGTATTTAATCACCGAGGATATAGACGGGAATTATGCAAACAGCGGCGGCAATTTTTTACTTGCTAGCTTGAGTGCTGATTATAAAATAAACAATACAATCCAATTTACTGCTGGACTCGAGGGCAAATATGGGTTGGATGGATTTAATACTGAGTCTGCGATTTTTAGGAAAAAATATCATTTCCTTGGATTGTATGCAGGCTTGAATTACACTTTTTAAAAATTGAAAAATTTCAAATTGATGAAAAATATATTTACTTTTTTAATGATGCTTTTGAGTATCGCATTGGGGCAAGAATTGGTGGCTCAACCTATTGTCGAAGTTGTAATGGGCTCATGCGATGAGCCGGGTGGTGTACTAGATAGATATACACTATCATTGAACGGGACGGAGCTACAAGATGGCACCTGTGAATATCCGATTGATATCAATGATGTCATTCCTGGGGTCAATGAAATCGTTATTGGAAACACGGAAGGGACGGGTGGAATATTGAATGGCGTTAGTACGCTTGATTTGGTTTTGATATTCGGATCATTGATTGTTGATTTTGATTCTCCATTTAATGTGATTGCAGCGGACTTTGATGCCGATGGGGTGATCAGCACCAAAGATATTATAGAAATGCGTCGCTATATTTTGGGCATCGAGACTGAAGCTTTGTATCCAAACTATCGAATGGTTGATGCAAATCTAATTTTTCCTAGTGATTTTGGTCCGTTCAATATTGGTTCTGATTTTACTTCAATTCAGTTTTTAAATACTGAAGTCAATGATGGTCCTTTTGAAGTAATTATCATTAAGTCAGGTGATGTAAATGGCTCTGCTTTATTAAATTCAGAAGATGTGCCTGTGAGCAGATCTACGGCAACATTATCTTATTTGGATATTCCAGTAAAGGCAGGCGAGGTCTATGAAATTGAAATGGATTTGGATGCCAATGAAACGTTTCAGGCTTCAAGTTTTGGATTGTTGTTTGATGGCATGAATGTTTTGTCGGTGGATGAAAACGGACATGATCTGCTTTATAACAACACCACTTCGACACTAAAACTTTCTCATTTTACTGACCATCCTGAATCAACATTTAATTTTACGGTAGAGGTGGAAGCATTGGTGGATGGTAAGGTATCGGATATGATGACTTTGGATACAGACTTCTATAAGGAGGTTGTTGACATAGAAGGTAATGTTGGTGATGTCAGCCTTTCGGCAAATGTGGTTTCTAGTTCATTGGACATTGTTGAAACCTTGTTTACGATCAGTCCAAATCCAGTAACTGAGTTTTTGAATCTGTCTTTCGAAAACAACGGAAGCGCAACACAAAAAAATATTGAGTTGATTTCATTGGATGGTAAATCGATCAGTCGGTTTCAGACAAAAGCTGATGCATTTCAAATTGATGTGACGAGTATTCAGAGCAAAGGACTTCATCTTGTGAGAGTAACGCAAGACGGAAAAACGAAAGTAGAAAAGGTGTTTATTCAGTAAGTAAGAGTAAATTTCAAGAAATAAAAAAGCTTTAGAGAACAACTGGTTTCTCTAAAGCTTTTTTGTTTTTATATCATGAACTGAATGCTATTCTTGTGTACTTGCATTCTTTTGGATTGCCGTGATCTTTTTGATGGCATCGGACAACTCAGCAAGTGTCAAATGAAAAGTCCAATAAAAAGCTCGATGGTCAAGATTTGTGAAATCCAGTTTTTCCTTAGCCGAAAGGAAGAATTGTTGTTGTTGGGTTTGATCTATTTCTATTGTTTCGTAATAATCTGTTTTAAAAATATCTACTAGTTCGTTTGTTTTTGCTAAAGAATCCAACCAGACTCTTGTCTCGCCTTCAATATTTGGGCATATATAATTTACAATTTCTTGTTCAATCGCAAAACCACACTTCTCAGACCAATAGTCAGAAAAATCTGGATGTGCTTTTAATGGGCCCCAATCAAAAGAACCGTTATACGGGAAATTGATTGCCATCGGAATCCCTTGAAGGTAGTCGGTTTTCACTGCTGTGTCGTGCATTCCATAGCATTCATCTTGTTCGCTATAGTTTCCTGTGCAATGAAAATTTTCAATGTATTCTGTGAAAGCCTTTATGAATGATTGATTGAGGTTGATAGGGACTTCATTTGCAGACTTTGCTGATTGTTTTGGATCAACGGTTTTTTTGATTTCTTGCGCCGTAGTTTCAACTACTTTTTTAGAAGTATCATTTTTACATGAGAGCAAGAGTATAGTAAAGAGTATAGGTATATAGATTTTCAAAATGAGCTATTTGTGGTTTATGTAAGACTGTTCAAATGTAAAATTAAATATGTAATAAAAATAACATATTTAATTGTTGAGCTAGGAAAATCTAATCCAAGGTTATCTATAGATGTTTGATATGGCTTTAATTAAGATAAGAGATCTAAAGTACTTATATATAAAAATTTTATATATATTTTTTTAAATTTGTACTTTAGAACCTAAGCCTTTACAAAAATGATTAATTCCAACTTCTTAAAATGTCTCTGTTTATGTGTATTGATCCTCGCCTCATATTCATTGAGTGCCCAAGAAATTTGTGACAATGGTATTGATGATGATAACAATGGATTGATTGACTTGAACGATCCCGCTTGTGTTTGTTCGGATCTCGTTGCTAGTTCATTGATTCCCAACCCTTCTTTTGAAGACATGACGTGTTGTCCTGAGACAGAAGCACAATTAGAATGTGCAGTAGGTTGGATTCAGGCTTCCACGCCGACTACTGATTATGTTCACACTTGTGGAATTTTAGGAAATCTTTTCCTAGGATTTGAGGCTCCTTTGCCATTTCCTGATGGTGATGGTGCCATAGGATTTAGAGATGGTAGACCAGGCATGCCTGGATTCAAGGAATACGCCGGATCTTGTTTGACACAGACTATGACAGTTGGGACGGAATATAGATTGGACTTTTTTGTTGGATTCCATGATGCCCCAGGTAGTACAGAATTTGATATGGCAATATTTGGAGCAACACAATGTAGTAGTCTTCCATTTGGTGGAGGAGATAATTCTTTTGGTTGTCCGACCAATGGTCCAGGATGGGTACAATTGGGTGCTATGACCGTCACAGGCACCAATGAATGGAGAAATGTTGTCTTTGATTTTGTTGCAGATCAGGCGTATGAAGCGATTGTGTTAGGTCCAGCTTGTGCAGACAATCCCAATGTAAATAATAATCCATATTTTTTCTTTGATCGATTGGTGTTGGCAGAGTCCATTATGTTTGAAGTACCTTTGGCAGATATTTCTGGAGACATTTGTAACAACGATTTGGTATTGACGAGTTCTGACGGAATGGGAGGAACTTTTCAGTGGTATCAGGATGGTGTTGCATTGGAAGGTGAGACGGGACAGACTTTAAGTTTGATGAATGTGCCAGGTGTTGAAGGAACATATGAAGTAGTGGTGACTACAGATACAGGGTGCTTTAGTGGAGAAGCATTTGAACTGTCCGTACCTAGTTATGCAGAAACCATTGAGGAAAATTTCTGTGAAGGGGGTTCGATCATCGTCGGAGGTCAAGAATTTGATAGCGCGGGAACATTTGAATTGGAATTGATTGCCTCAGATGGATGTGATAGTTTGGTAACTTTGATATTGACATCGACAGAAACGATGACAGGGACAGTAGCAGTCGAAGCCTGTGAAGGCGATTCCATTACAGTGAATAATGAAACTTATACCATCCCGGGAGTCTATACACAGAATTTGACCAGTGTTGATGGATGTGATAGTATTCTCACTGTCCAGTTTACTCAATTGAACGTGAGTAGTTCTCAGCTCTCTTTTGAAGCTTGTGATGGAGAAGAGATTGTGGTGAACGGTGTGAGCTATACGATGAGTGGCCAGTTTACGCAGCAGTTTGTTAATACAGTTGGTTGTGATAGTATATTGAATATTTCCATTGTTAGTGGCGCTGCAACTACCGGAAATGTAAGCTTTGCTATTTGTGAAGGGACGGGCATTGATGTCAATGGACAAAACTTTACACAAGCCGGGATTTTTACGCAGGAACTCACTGGTGTAACAGGTTGTGATAGTTTATTGACCATCAATATTATTCAGTTACCAACGTCTTCTGAACAAATTCAAGCGAGTATCTGTGAAGGAGAAGAAATAGTGATCAATGGACAGAGTTATAATCAAGCAGGTACATTTATGCAAGGTTTGACCAATACGGTAGGCTGCGATAGTATTCTAGATATTACTATCGAAGTGTTGAACGGAGCATCCAGTTCGCTCACTTTTGGTGTATGTGATACTGAGTCGATTTCGATAAATGGAGAAGTATTTTCTGATGCAGGAACCTTCACACAAGTTTTGACAGCGAGTTCCGGTTGTGATAGTATCTTGACCATCCAAATCGAATCCAATGATGTCTGTTCTGATTGTATATTTTTTGAAGAATTTACTGCAGGTTCCGTTATCCTTACACGTCTCGATGAACAAAACTATGCAGTAGGGATTGTCCAGCATGATGAATTAAAATTGAACATGGACTTGAGCCATGATGCATTCACTCAGTTTGTCGCACTTTACTTGGTGGACAATGAAGCACAACAGCAAGGCAATACTTCTACTATCCAACAACTTGTTGAAGGAAAGGTCCTGATTCAAGAAGTTTTGTCAACATGTGCTTGGGATACTAAAAAGCGCTTCAGTATTGGAGAGATCAGTAAGTCGATGCCATATTCATCTGATGATCTTCCTGAAAACATGAATGTCAAGAAGCTAGATTATTTATATAAAAGTTTGCTTGAGCAGAGTAGTGGTTTGCCGATAGGTGGGCAGATGAAGATTAACCTAAGGTAATTGACCTGTAGAAAGGAAAAAAGGAGAGGCGCTATGCATGATTGCATAGCGCCTCTCCTTTTTTTGGTTAAATAGCATTCTGTAACTGAAAATACTTGTGTGCACCAAATGGACATGAAGTAATTCAAACAGTTCCTTTGGTGTTGGACGTTTTATTTTTTTTTACGTTTAAAATTATGAGTCATTGATTCTTGGTGACAAGACAATAGTAAGAATTTTTGTTTTTGGGTCATATGCTTATATCTTTAATTAAAACAATCAATCATGCGTCAACTTCCATACTTTCTGGCATTATTCTTTTGCCTTTCTTCGAGTATATTATATGCCCAACTAGTTTTCAATGTTCCTGGTGATTATGACAGTATTCAAGCTGCTTTGGATGCCTCAGAAGAAGGCACTAAGATCTTTATTGCAGAAGGAATCTATTATGAGCATTTGGAATGGTCCGGTGATGTAAGCGGAATCGAATTGATTGGAGCTGGCAGCGATCTTACTATATTGGATGGTCAAGGAACTGGTAGAGTTGTTAAGATTATTGGTTCCTTCTCAGGAGGTGATGAAAATCAACCAAGTTTTAGGTTATCAGGTTTAACTGTTCAAAATGGCTATGTAAATGACGATGACGGAGCCGGATTGCAAACCAGAAGCGTCGATGGAATAATTGAAGATGTAGTTTTTAGAGATAATAAAGCTGATGGGGGAGCAACTTGGGGTGGAGCTGTAGAGCTTAATGATTTTGGTGGTGAAATTAAGAATTGTGCATTTTTAGAAAATCAAATTAATACAACCAGTAGAGCATACGGCGGAGGTTTAAATGTTGAAGTAAGAGAACATGTAATTATTGAGCAATGCGAATTTATCGACAACGAAGCCAATACGTTGCAATGGGCTTATGGTGGTGCACTTTATGTAGATGAATCCTTAAGTTTTGGTGACGAAATAGTGAATAGCATAAATATTAGAAAATGTAGATTTGAAAATAATAGCACATCTACGGATAGTTGGTCATATGGCGGCGCTTTATATTTAAGTAGAATGGATGCCGAAGTCTCAATTGATTCATGTGAATTTGTAGCCAATAAAACTGGGTTTTCTAATTGGTCTACAGGTGGTGCCATTCATTCAAATGCAGCTAATGTGGAAATAAACTCGTCTACATTTTGGGAAAATGAAAGTGAAGATTGTACCATTCAGATGGAAACTTCAAGTAATGAAAATTCTTTTCAAATTTCCAATTCAACATTCTATAACAATTCCAATGGTATTTCGTCTTCAAACTGGAGTAGTGTTTTCAGAATAGATCCATTTGATAATATAGAAGTTAAATTTGAAAATTGCTTGGTGTTCAATAATGATTTAGCAGTACTAAATGCGATTACCTTTTTTGATGAAATTGATATTGAAGTCAACCATTGTACTTTCTTTAATAATGAAAAAGGTGTTGATCTTGATGCTGTAACGTTTAAAGCTTTTAATTCCGTATTTTGGAATGGTGGTGAAGAAATTGAAGATAATGCATGGATTGGAGAAACAGAATCAGAAATTGAAGTTGGGAATTGCATAGTTCAAGGTGGGTATGACGGTGAAAATGTTATCGACGCCGATCCCTTGTTTTTCGATAACAGTATTTTGATACCTTCACCAGATTCACCTTGTTTGAACGGAGGAATTCTGTCTGATGTGACCGAAGATATTTTAGGAAATTCTCGCCCAATGCCTGTTAACAGTAGACCAGATATCGGTGCCTATGAAATTGATCAATATTTTGCTCACGTGCATATTGAATTTTTTCTTGATTTAAATGAGAATGGTACAAAGGAATCGGATGAACCTTTTGCAAGTATGGGATCCATACTTGTTAATGAAAAATCATTGATAACCAACTATGACGATGATGGCATTTTTCTGATTGCACCACAAGGTGTTATGAATGTCAAATACGATGCGACGGTTGATCCTTTGTGGGAAGTATCTGGTCAAGATGAATTTACTTTTGATGTTAATTCGGAAGACTTTGCTGGATTTGCATTGATCGGCTTGACATCTACCGCAGACCTAGTTGACGTTCAAACTTTGATAAATAATGATAATTTTCGATGTGGAGAAGAGGTTGATTTTCAATTGACCTTAAAAAATAGAGGAACTGTCACTGCCTCAGGAATTGCTTGGATAATTATAGATGATCGTATTGACGACTATGAGTTTTCAATTGAGCCAGATTATGTCAATGGGGATAATTATGTGGGTTGGGATTTTGAAAACCTGTTTCCTGGAGATTGCTTGGATATAGAGTTTACTGTTACCGCTCCGCTTATTGAAACAGCCGAAGAGGTAGGCACTTTGTATTGCTTTATCGGTAGTCTTGATATTGAAAATAACAACAGGCCCAATAGATTTGAGCATAAAGTTGAATTGCGTTGTGCATTTGATCCAAATGATAAAAATGTAAGCCCTTACAGAGCAGACAGTCTAGCATTGGTTGAAGCTGATCTGATTTATAAAATCAGGTTTCAAAATACTGGAAATGATTACGCAAGAAATGTAATAGTAAGAGATACCTTAAGTGAGGATTTAGATATGAGTACTTTTGAATTAATCAGTACTTCGCATCCTGATCAGTTGCAAGTTAGTATCTCTAATGAACGAGCAATCAAATTTGAGTTTTTAGGAATATATCTTCCTGATAGCTTGAGCAATGAACCTGATAGTCATGGGTACATTGATTTCAGTATTAGACCTTATCAGGATGTAGATCTTAATACCAACATAACAAACACTGCGCATATCTATTTTGATTTTAATCCAGCGATTGTCACCAATACAACTCAGAGTATTATGGTAGATGCATTTCCAACCTCATCTACCGATGACTTGGACTTAGTTAAGATTGAATCTTTTCCTCAGCCTGCGAGTTCTGTTGTTTATTTAAGTAAAAGAGTAGATGGAATAAAAGTATATAATGAACAAGGCCAACTCATCAAATCCGTAGGCTCTACTGAAGTAGTATCTGTCACTGAATTGGTAAATGGGATTTATTTTGTAGAGTACATGTTAGAAGGTCAAATCGTGAATGATAGATGGGTGGTTGCACGTTGATCCTTGTGAAATTCAATAAGTAAAATTTATTTGCCAGTAAATCTTATAATCAAGTTTCGGAAAAGGATAATACTCACTTCAAGTGAAAAGTTTTACTTGTGGTCTGCCACAAAAAATGTGATGTGCTTCTGTATGGTCTAATGTGAAATATCTTCTTCCCCATTACAAAAATCTTCCCTATCTTCATTGCAAACATTCTTGTCATGAAAATTTTTACACTCATTTTTATTCTTGCCATATCCATGTGTTCAGACAAAGGAAAAGTGACAACACCACAATTTCAAGCCAAAACATTTCTTGCCAACGACAATGTAGATTTAAACTACAATATCTATTACCCTGAAACTCAAAAACAAAAAAGCCCACTGTTTGTATTCTTGCATGGGGCAGGAGAACGCGGTGACGATAACAGTTCTCAATTGATCCATATTGCACCCATTCTTACCAATGAAGTCAATCGCAAAAAATATCCTGCCATTCTTGTATTTCCTCAATGTCCTGAAGATGGATATTGGGCCAATGTCGATATAACAGAGGATGGGCAGTGGTTGCCAGATGGTTCCAAGGAACCAACCCCATCCATGCAACGCGTCATCGAACTGATTGAATCATTGATGCAGAATCCGAGTGTGGACACGGATCGTATTTACATCTCTGGATTGTCGATGGGAGGCTTTGGGACTTTTGATTTGATTTCAAGACACCCTGAATGGTTTGCTGGAGCCGTTGCAATCTGCGGTGGTGCCGATCTTAATAAAGCAGATAACTACAAAGACGTACCATTGTGGGTGGCACACGGTGCACAAGATCCAGTCGTCCCAGTAGATCTATCTCGATCTGTCGTCGCAAAGTTAAAAAACATGAGTGGCAAAATTAAGTACACCGAGTATCCAGAAGGAGGTCATAATATATGGAACGATGTGTACAAGGATCCTGAAGTGTTGTCCTGGTTGTTTAAAACTAGGATTTCTAGGATAGATTGATTTTAGGATTATTTATGGGATTAACTTGATGGTAGGATTCTATCTTGAATCGCAACGTAACTAATCCTACAATCCTCCCAATCCTATAAATCTTAGTTGGATCCTATAAATCTTAGTTGGTTCCCAAAAATCTTAGTTCTAGTTTGCCGTCACAAAAAATGCCTTAGACATAAATACATTTTCATCATCCTGGAAACTTGCCCAATAGAGTCCACTTGGAAGACCGTGCGTGTCAATGGATATTATTTGTTCATCTTGATTGACGTGTTGGGTAAGAAGTGTATTGCCGATGCTGTTGATGATTTTGATATCACCTTTAACAAATACTTTGAACATTTCAATTGACAATTGTTGATTTTGACCAACTGGGTTTGGGTAGATAACCATATCCATTTCTGAAATATTGGATTGGAATTGAGAAATGAAAGTTCCAGTGCAGTGACAATATTCATTGTAGCGATCATTGATGGTGTATTCATTTTTATCATTGCATGGTTCTCCGATTAGGTGACTCATGCATTCTTCATCAGCTTGTGTATAACAAGGAATTCCTGCAAGCTTGTCTATAACTACTTTCATAAATTCAGTAGGAGAGAAAGTCTCAGCCAATGGATCATCTCTCCAGTGGGGTTCGATCATGTTCATATTTGCACCATCACCATTCCATGCCCAACCAAAAAGTGGCCATCCATTCACATAGCAGTCATCGATGATGGAGCACCAATCAGATCCTCCAGAAGAATTATCGCAAAATTCACCTACCATACAATTGGCTCCAGTTGCATCTAGATAAGCAAGGTCTTCGTGAGACATCCAACGGTTTTGTTCTATGTTAAATGCACTCGTGTAAATATGAACAGAATAAATGAAATTTTCATCAGTCATATATGTATATGCGTCAGCTGCTATTTTTGTCGCTTGACCAAAACCAGGTACGTCGACAATGATGGGATCAGAATAAAATGGTCTAATTATATCAATGGCTTCATTGTAGGCTATTGCATAATCCTCTGGTGGGATATCGTGGCTTCCCCATTCATTCATAAGATTGATAATGATAGGCCCAAATGATGATAGTGATTCATAATTCTTTTTCCACCAATTGGCAGCCTTTAATAATTCATCTTTTTTGTCAGAACCCAGTTTCCTGAAATCATGGTAAGTGGCTATAACTTGATAGCCATGCTCTTGTGCCTCTCTGATCCAATTTCTAGCTTGATGAACTCGATTGGGTTCGATCTCAATACGCACAGCTTCAATTTCAGGATATTCTGCCATAAGTTCCCAACCCATGTTCACATATCCTTCGTTATAGTAAGATGCTTGAATATTGACACCATTTTTTATTTCAAACTCTTGTCCAAAAATTGATCCTGACACCAAGAGCATCATACTTGCAACCATAAGTTGAAAGTAAGTGTATGCGCTTTGATGACGAATTATAATCATTGTCAAGAGATTTAATGAATAAAAAATCCTTACAAAAAGATAACCAATATTTTATTCAATAAGTTAATAAACCTCCAATTATATGATGTGAATGAATTTTTGCGGACAAGTAGTTGGAAGGATAGATGTATCGATGGCTCACCCATGGATATTATTTTTTCTTGCTTATGCCAAATTTTATTGTGTAGACATATTTTTTTTGAGGCATTGAGAAAAGAAAGAGTAGGCAATTTCTAAAAAACCAAAATCGGATTTAAGATTTTTGAATCGTGGATTACGATCAGAAAAAAATAATAATTTTTTACTTTTTGATTCCTAATTTTCTGTTTAAAAAATCAAATGATTGGTACAATAGTAAAATATTCTTCTCATTTATTTTCCTTCTTCTAGTAGCCTGAAGGAATAAATAGCTTCTTAGATAGGAGGCTTGTTCGTTGACTTGTCTCACAGGACTCAAAACATTATATCGGCATGCGGACAATTTAATTGAAGTGGAGAAACAAATGAATGGTAAGTGTGTTTTATGTTCTGGCTATTCAAAATATTGATTTTGATGCTTTATTTATTTAATTATTTATGTCACTAATTGTAGCTGAGTAATATCAAATCTTACAGAGTTACGGCATTTTATTAATCACTTATATCACATTTAAAAATGAATTTAACTAGAGTATTTACTTTTTGCATTGTTTTATTTTCAATGGTTTTAGGACCTATCAATGCTTTTTCACAAAAAATGGATGCCAAGTCCACGATGTTAATCGACAAAATGGTTAAAGTTACCGGAGAGTATGAAAAACTTTGGAAAAAAGGAGACGTACAATTTGACTATGTATATGATAACTTTGACAAAGGAAAAGACATATCTACAGAGAAATTGATTTTTGATGGCGAACAATCATGGGCTTCATATTCTCAGCATGATCTTAATGTACTTCCAGGTAAGAAAGGGGTAGCAGTACAAGCACTTGTAAATGGAAAACCGATGATCACCCTGAATGGCAAGGCGATCAAAAGTCCTGAAGCAATTGGTGGAACTGTCTTTCTAAGAGAAGTAAACTCTTATTGGTTTTCGATGATTTACAAATTGAAAGACGAAGGAACCAATTATAAATACATGGGAACAGAAAACGTAGATGGAGTCAACTACGAAAAAGTATCTCTTACCTACGATGGTGCAGTAACCAACAAAGAAGCAAATGATGAGTATATTTTATACTTCAATCCTAAGACAAATATGCTTGATTTGTTTTATTTCTCATTGCCAGCTCGTGGTATCAACCAGCCGGTGATTAAGATGACCATGGAATATGAGAAGATAGATGGAATTTACATTCCTACAGTCAGAAGATCATATGCACCAAATAAAGAAGGGGAATATTCATTGAATGGTGAGTATACTTTCTCAAATATTAAATTTGGAAACGGATTTAAAGCAGAAGACTTCATGCTTAAAGGCATGTAAGTTTTTTTATTCAAGCTTATGAAAAGGCACTGCATTGTTCTCAATGCAGTGCCTTTTTTATTGGCCAGTATATCTAATTCACAATTGTAATTTTCTTGATTGTTTTACATAGTCACAAACTGACTAATCATGATATTTCCTACTTCTTTTAAATCAACTTTTTTATTGCCAACACATTCGATATACATGTGATTTTCTTCTTCAGAAACCATAAGAATGCCCAATACATTTAGTGAGTCGGATCTATTTGTGCATTTTAGAATATAACCATTGTCTAGTGGATCTCTTAAAACGTATTCTATTTTTGGTCCATATTCTGCCACTCTTTTTTTGATGTATGCTTTTGGTTCCATGCCCTTGAGTTTTAAGTTGTCAACATTTTCAACGCTGACTACCAATGAGTCAGGTTCTTCAGTCGGATACTTGTTATCCCTAGTGTATATAATTTTATCTGTATTTAGGTCAGCGAGAAATATATTTGAAAACGGTTTGCCGCCTTCTCTGAATTCCCCGATATGGGTTGAAAGGATTGCATCTCTTATTTCTTGCGTTTGGAATTCTACTAGCGGGCCTCGATAGAATGATTTTATATGATACACCTTTTCATTTTGAGCAATAACCAAGGCTTGACGATATCTTTTTTGTGGCTTGTCAAAATATTCTACATAGAACGCGTTTTCATTTTCTCCATAAGCGACAGGTTGATGTTTATCCAGTTTTGAATTTCTTAATTTCATCGTTTCTGGTGAATACTTATTCACCAATTCTTGGTAATCATCCTCCATAACAAGTTCGATCGAACCAGCTTGACGTGGAGCTTGAAAACCTACGTAGGATTTTGCTTTTTTGAAGTTTTGAGGCGGTCTCATTGAAACTCCATATTCTAAATCTTCATTAAAGTGTCCTTTGTCTGTTTGTAAGTTGATGGGCCTGGTATCTGTACACGCTGTAAAAAGTATAAGTAAAATGAATCCTACAAGAAGGGTAGGAATTGCGTTGGTTGTTTTGTGATGCATTTACGAAGTGGTTTTTTGTTTTGCGTAGGAGCTAGTGGATTGTTTCGTTCAAGACAAATGTTTATACTGATTTGATTATCTAATGGGCTTTCTTACTGATTGAAGCATATTGCGTTTTTAAGGTACTGAAATTAATCCAGTTCTGCTAAATGTTGGTGTACGAGATTGATGAGATGCATGTATACAAAGAAAGGGATTGAACATTGTTCAATCCCTTTCTTTGTATACGAGGTTGTTTTTTATTACAAGAATATTCTAAAACCTAAAAGGTAGCCATTTTCTTGCTGTATAGATTTCCTTGTTTATCAGCAATTTTTAGAATGTAAGTTCCTTTGCTCAGGCTTGAAACTTCCACTTGTTTTGTGTCGTAATGCGTGGAGATTAATTGACCTTGTAAGTTGTATATCTCAATCAATTCAATCTCATTATCCTCTGAACCAATGTATAGGATATCCGTGGTTGGGTTTGGATATATATTTATGTCTGATGAAATTCTATTGTCTTTGATACTTGTTACATCCTCAAAAATGGTTGTTGTATATATTTCTGTAATTATCGGTAAGTTGAAGTCAAAATAAATGGCCGCTTGGTTTGAAAATTCATCGTTTACTTGAAGTGTTTCTTTGGTTCTGATTTTGTACAGAATGTAGCCATCATTGTTTGCATCATCAAAAGGCAAATTAATATCTGCAAAAATAAATTCAGCAGAGCCTCCGTCTAATAAGCGACTCAATACTGAATGGCTCGATTCGATGATTTCTAAGGTTTCAAATTCAAATTTTTCTAAGTCGATGCTGTTTTGGACTACAACATTGATAGCGCTGGCTGTTCCCGTGTTTTCAAATCTTATTCTGTAGTGTACAAAATCACCCACTTTGGTTTTGTGCAATTGCTTGCCTTCGAGGCAAACAATGTCATTGGGGTCAAAGGAGTTGACCACTAGATCTTGAAGGACAAAAGTATTGTCTTCTGGTGTTTCGTCAAACGCACCGTTTGAATCTGAAACAGTAAAGCTCAATATGTCATCACCATTTAGTGGAGAAGCATCTCCGGGCGTGTTGTGTTCGAATGTTAATTCATAAGTAAGGGATTCAAAAGGAACAAGTTCATAATCGAAAGTAACAACTCCTTGAGCCACATTGGATGCCGTCGGCAGGGTAGATATAAATTCTGTAAATTCTTGATCGTATGCTACCTGAATACTGCCAGTGTTGCATGTGCTTCCATCATTGCTTAGTTTCAATAAATAGGTATTTTTAAATCCTGGTCTGCTTTCAAGGATTGGCATCAGTGAGACATTCAAATCTTGAAATTCTCCAGCTGCCGATAGTTCAAAATTTTGAATGATGTCGGTGGTCATATTCTGAATGCTGATGTTTGCATTTTCTGGATTTGAAATAAAATAATTGTTGTTGAATTCTGGCGTTATGTTGTAAAATCCTGGGATAAGTGCCAAATTATATTCGCCGGAAGGTTCCGTGATATAAGTTACGATATTGCCACTCTCCTCCACAGTCATTCTTTGGCGATTGACCTGCACATTGTTGTTAGAAGTCGAACAACTGCTTAGGGTAGGGTCAATGAAAAATGCTCCCGATATCGAACTTTTATTTTCAAAATTATTAAATGCACAATAGGATGTGATGGAAGTTTCTAGTTCTTTCTCTGCTGCCCAGTCATTGATTTTATCAATCTGATTGACATCGCAACAGATGTTCGTGATGTTTAAATTGGATTGATGTGTTGCGATATCGATGCGGTCATCGTCGGTTCCGTTATTGATTAAAATTATCTCCAATGGAAACTCATTCTGCATTCTTCCATATTTCAATTCTATCAATCTACTTTGAGCATTGAGATCTATGATTTTCATCGGCCCACTATAATTCAATCTACGCAAAGAGCTTAATGGACTGAAATCATAATCGACATCCGTTTCATGATCCAATTGTAAATTAATAAGATTTTCGTAAATCGGAAGAGAGAAATCTACTTCTCCAAATTCTTCAAAATTTCTTACTCCAATGTTTAAATCTTCTAATCTGGCATCCGGATGAAAAGTGGTTTCTTCGTATGTTTTCCACGGAATATTGAATGCTTCTAAGTCTTCCAATTTTGGATTACCACTGAGGTCTAATTCTTCTAGTGGATTCCAATGCACTTTAAGTGTTTCCAAATTTGGCAAATTGGTTAAATCTACTCGTGCTATATTGTTGACCGAAATATTTACCAATTCTAAATCTTGATGATTAGACATATTCACCTCTTCTAAATTGCATTGGCCTAATTCCAATTTGATTAATTTATTGAGGGTACTGATATCGATCTGTTGTATGTCTAACTTATATAGATCAAGTTCTGTTAAATTGGTAAGATGTGCTATGTCTAATGAAGTAATTCCAGCAGATGTGATATGTAAACTTTCAAGATTTAGTTGAGAAGATAAATCTACTTGGATCAATGCTTCATATGCACCGAGATCTATTTCAAGAAGTGCAGTATTTGCACTTAGATCTATATTCGCTATTTCATTGGCAATCAAATCTAGTCGCTCTAAATTTGTGAATGAACTCAAATCTATTTCTGTTAAATTGTTGCTTCTTAAATTTAGAAAAATAGGATTTAAATTCGACAGATTGATTGAATCCAACTTGCAGCTGCTAATTTCAATATGTTGTAATTTTGTGTTTGCACTTAAATCAACATATCCCAAATCCGCTATTCTGATTTCTAGAAATTCAAGATTGATCAATTCTTCTATTCCAAGCAAAGACCTAAGACCATCTTGTGTGCTTTCTATGGTCGTTATGTTCATGCCTTCACTTAGCTGTATGATGCCATCTTGATTGGTGTCATAACCCATGTCAATGAGAATTTCTTTAAGTACATCATCGGGGAAAGCTATATTCTGAGCATTTGTTTCTATAAGGAAGACAGATAGAAATAAGGCTGTAAGTATAAGTTGTAAAGATACATTGGATGAAAAGAAGTAGAATTTTTTCATGGTTTTTCATTTGTATTATGATGTAAATAACCTTAAATGAATTTGGCACAATATCAATAGAAACCTTTCCTACTGAAGTTTGTCCGTGACCTTATGCAATAGATTTGTAAGCATCTATGCATAAGATACGCATTTTTTATCCGATTGTCTGAGCTTATATCTGCACTATTTCTTGTTTTTCAACAAGCTGACAATAATACACATTGCTGCCTTATTCTATTGGAATAGCCTCAAACAGTGTAAAACGTTGCACTTGGAGATAAGAATTTTGGTTTTCTACAATATGTCTAAATTCTCCCTAGGTGGTTGTTTGTGCTTCACTGCTAGATAGATAAGACAAGTTATGAATGGGATGATTGTTAGGATAACAATGGTTAATATTTCTGCTATGGTTCTTGGAATACCAGCTAGGAATTGGTATACTAAATCAGCTCTTTGTGAGGCAAATATAGTAGTGCCGATAATTTTCAAAAGACTAAATAGAAAACAATAGAGAATGAAAAAGATATGTGTTTGAAAGGTTACCCAAATGACCGAAGAATTTTTACTTGATTTCAATTTCTTTTTGCAGAAAAAAATCAACACCAATGTGAAAGGTATCCAAGAGAATACTAAGATAAAATTACTTATAGATCCTGACAGTGATATGGAAAGAAGATCAGTAGCTAATATTATCAGATACAGCAGGAAGTAAAATTTTAAATTTTTAAACATTGGGATGTAGGTCTGTTTTTAGTTTGTATTGTCAAATCATTATGTAAATATATATGATTCTTATTCACCCACATTATCATTTCCCAATCACTATTTTCTCTACTCTTTTTTGACCTGTAGCCAAGTCTTCAATTTGCAGAAAATACAATCCCTCAAGTAGCTCAATGTTGATTTCTGTTTTGTTTTTTAAAGTAGTTAATAACTGACCACTTACATCATAAATACCCACTTCAAATTGTATTGGTGTGTCCATTTCGATGTTTATTACATCAGTTGCAGGGTTGGGATATATCCTTATGTTTGTATTTGCCAGTTCTGTGGTTGAAGATGGCCCATCGAGTCCATCACAATTTTCATCAATTCCATTGTTGGGAATTTCTTCTGCATTTGGATTGATATTTGGATTGTTGTCGTCGCAGTCTTCTGCGAGAATCCATTGATCAAGATCCATATCTGTAATCATGGTATTACTGACCGTATTGGTTACAATCGCTTCATTCAGGTCGAAGAAAATGAAGGCAGTATTTTCAATGATGGTAGATTCAGGTAAATCAGGCATTGGATCAATTTCAAACAATACATGCCCATGGCTTTCGGGTTCATTGCTGATTGAGTCAGGTAAATTGATGTTCTCAAAAACGAAGTGTACAATATTTTCTTCGTAGAAGGTTTCCGTTAGAGGATGGCTTGTGTCAATGATCTTTAATGTCCTTAGATCAAGGTCGGTGCTGATTGGATCTTGGATCACGACCGTGGCCGCTGGGAAATTACCCGTATTTTGAAAACGTACTCGGTAGGAGAGCGCTTGATCTTTTGCTGTATAGGCATTGTTCCCGAAACCTACCGGATTCACATTTTTGTCATTGGGATCAAATGAACATCGAAGAATGCCATTTGAGAACTTCATAGTTGTATCTATGTTGGCTCCTTGCACATCTTTGACAATAAACGTCATCTTTAGATCTACTGTTTCGCCGATGTATTCAGGACCCGGAACATTGTAAGCAATGGAGTAGGTGTATTCCTCTCCGAATGCCAAGATCTCTGATGCAACTTTGAAATAGCCGGTGCTATCTTGGAGCACGGTACTTTGGGTCGTAAGACTGTCGATAATGATGTATTCTAATAATAATTCTGATTCAATGTCAGCAAGCCCTAGGTTTGTAAATGAAAATGTAAGTTCCTGCCTACTGTTGCATAAATTTAAAGGTACGTCAACCGCATTTGCATAAGCGAATGGGACAAGGTCAATCGGAATATAAATTGTGTCTGAAAGACCTGACGAAATAGTAAAATCTATTACTTCTGTTTCTTCAAATGTATCGGATAGCAAAGTAGCTATAGAATACGGCCCTTCCGTTAGATAAATGTCTGTCTTACCAAACTGATCTGATACCACATACCATTCATCATTGATTTTGTATTGTGTATCTGGTAATCCTTTTTCGTCTTCATCAAATTGTTTATTTCCATTAAGATCAATGTAAGATACAAAATGGGCGTGTCCTGAAAATCTCGAATCTTTAATTCCAAGTACACCACCTCCATTTTGACTAGAAGTAATAAAAGCTCGACTTCCATCATCTGAAATTTCGACATTCCAGCCAAAGTAATCATCGCGTTCAAGTTGATAAAGTAGATTTTGTCTTTCCACCCATTGACCATCGACCTTAGAGAGCATCGCAACGGATCCATCATCGGCTCCACCTGCTGTTTTGACCGTACCTATGATGACATGCTCTCCATTGGTGCTTATATCTATGTCCCTGCAATTTCCATTTCTACTTACAATTTCTATCGGATCACTAGCCAATTCAAATATTCCATTGTTCTCCCTGTATTCAAGAAATGTTTTATTTTCTCTAATGGAATAAAAAGTTTTCCCTTGATCCGTAGATAGGATACATGAGCCCGCATTAGAAATTTCTTGACTTACAATCCATTTATTATCTATCAAGTCGTAAACAACCACTCTGTCTATCGAATCAATTTCAGGCCTGATATAGTTAATCATTCGATTGCCATCATATGATAATTTTACATCAATAATTAAGGAAGGTGGGGTATTGAACAAAATAGAATCCCCCAATGGCTCCCAGTCAGTACCATTGTATCTCCGTACAGCATGATATCCAGTTTCAAGCGTTTGATCTGCGACAACCACTGTACTCCCATCACCAGAAAAATCTATAGAATTATAATTTCCTTCAATTTCTGTTTCCTGAATGATCTCGCCAAGTTGCACGGCCTGTAATCCATCTAATTCCAAAATTAAAACTGACGATCTCAGTATTGTTACATTGTTGTTGTCAAACACAAGCATCACTCTCGAAAAATCTTCTGAAACAATCATTTCAGTTGGTTGGATATTCAATGGGATTTCTCCTGCCAGTTTGTATTCTGTTCGAGATAATTCCCAGAGTTGCAAAACACTGCCTGAAGAGGTTATTTTACTTACTAATAATTTTGTGCCATCAGCCGATAGTTCAATATTTCTATATTGACAACCAAACTCCGACTCGAGGTCAAATATTTTTTGTTGTCCAAAGCATTGACTCACCAAGAGAATGAAAAAAAGTATTCGGAAAAGTTGTTTAATGTTTTTCATAATATAATTGTTCCACCTCAATATATCATTTTATTGCCACATACCTAGTTCTCCCCACGCATCCTAACATCCTAAAAATCTTAGTTGGGTCCAAAAATCTTTATTGGGTCCAAAAAATCCTAGTTCCTTCTTAATACCCTCACATCCCCATTCTCCAGATCCTCCAACACAAGTTTGTCCCGTGTCAATTCCAAAATTTCATGTTTTTCAATCCTATTTCTCCTCCCTTCAAAAATCTTCTCAATGGTAATCGTATCATTTTTTCTAGTGTAAATTCCTTTTATTGCTAGCAGTCCTCCGTCAATCGAAAATTGGCCTCCCGAATGAAAATGATACACAGTATTGATTTCCACCACTGGGCCTATACCCAAGATACCGTCCACCAGTTTCACATCAACCATTTTCCATTCTCCATTTAATTTATCTGTTTGACATGCAGATAGAATCACCAGTAAACTAGCACCTAGAATGCTTCTAATTTTCATATGATTAAAAATATAATTTAATTCCCATTCCCCAATCCTAAATTCCCAAAACCCTAGTTGGTCCCTCAAAATCCTCCTAATCCAAAAAATCTTAGTCGGGTCCCAAAAATCTTAGTTCTAAGCAAAAAAAAACAGGGGCAGCACTTTCGCACCAACCCCTGTTATAATAATCGCCCTATTATTTCTTAGTTTACCATCAACTTTTTAGTCAATACTTTATCTCTAGATTGTAGAGATACAAAGTAAAATCCTGCTGTCAATGTGTTTACATCTATATTGATGCTTGTATCGCTGTCCAAGATGTCTACTCTCTGTGATGAAATAACTTTTCCATCTACTGTTTTTAACTCAAGAACTGCTGACTCAGAAATCACACTACCAATCTGAACAGTTACAATTTCTGACGCCGGATTCGGAACCAGGTTCATGGTGTAACCATCTTCTGATAGATCGTTTACTGCTGTAGTAGTTAATTCTGAATCTACCAATACAGTAAATACGTCATTACATGACTCATCAATAGCATCCGAACTGATACATACTTGTGTGTCATATTCTCTGATATCCAATAACTGAAGATCATCGATATACCATCCTGGGAAGAATGAAGTTGATGTTGCATCAGCGTTCAATCCTGTTCCTTGAACAGCAGTATCATCAGATCCAAATCTCCATCTTACCCAAATGCTTTGACCTGCAAAATTTGAAACATCTAAGTATGCAGCTACCCATTCTTCTTGGAATCCTGTAAAGGTCTGAAGAGCTGGTATTGCAAAAGTACCATATGCCATTTCTGCATTTGGTCCTCCTAGAATATATCTATCATCCGGTCTATTCCATGTTACACCTTCGTCATTTGAAAGTTCTACAAATCCTCCATCTGCAGCAAGTACTGTGTTGTACTTAGTCCAGAATCTCAATACTGGATTGTCTCCTTCGATTTCAATTCCTTTGTAAATCAATGCTTGCTCTGTCTCTTCATCAAGCGTTTCTACACCCCAACTAAATTCTGGTGAGTTTGACTCAAGTGAAGTAGGGTTAAAGATATTGTTTCCTTGTATAAATTCAATATCCCATCCACCTTGTAATCCTTCTACTGAATCATAGAACAATGATGGTGATACGATTGAAGCATCGGCAACAACTTCGTAGGTAATTCTTTCTTCATCCAGTGTAGCCATATCTCCAATGTTAAACGAAATCATGTTTCCGTTTACTGTTGGTTCAACACCAGTTGATGATCCAGCTACATATGATAATCCATCCGCAAGCATGTCAGTAACCACAACATTTGTTTCATCTTGAAGTGTATGGTTTGCAATATCCAAAATTACCTGCATTTGTTCTCCAGGTAATACTACAGAACCAATTGTCTTTCTTACTTTCAGTTCTTGAATACAAGTCGGAAGAGGTTCAAAATCCTCAACTCCATCATTACTATCATTTGGACTTCCCTGATCAGCAAAGTATCCCAAGCCTCTTCTGGCGAATATTTGCCATAGATCACAAACGTGTTGGCCGTCAAAGTTTTCTTCATCGGCAAATAGAATAGCATCCCTTGCATCTACAAAACCAGGAGAAGATCCTACAAAACCTACACCATCCATGATGATTCTCATAGCTCTTCCGTTTCCAGAATCTTGATTAGCCCAGTCGTTGTCAAATCCATAAGTATCTACATAATACCAGAATACATCCCAGATCATTGCAGTCCAAACTTGCCCAATGGCATGTACTTCGTTTGTTCCTATAATATCATCATATGTATATGGTGAAAGGTTGAAATCCGTAGAGTACGGGAAAGTTCTGATTCCTCTACCATTGGTTGACTGGCCTAGCAAATAGGTTCCTACACCTCTTGGAATATCACCTGTGTCAGTATCTCTCGCAGAGAATGCTATAGCGAAGAAATCACTCCATCCTTCACCCATTTGCTCTGCATTTCCTAATCCACCTGCGTTATTTGGTCCACCCAAAAATCTTCCGTTAAATCCATGTCCATACTCGTGGAAAACAACACCATTATCAAATGCACTGTTAAATGTACTTGGTCCTGTATCTAATTCTGTACTCATTGTTACTGTCACAGTTTCACCAGCACCAATTGCCGCTTTGATTCTGTCACAAGTTGATTTTGATGAGAATACTGAAGGAATTGTTACGTCAAATCCATCTGCTCCTGGTGCCATTCCGATCAACTCTTCTCCGTCTCCTCCATTTACACCTACTACATTACAGATGATAACACCAATTGCTCCAGCGTTTTGAGCATTCAATGCTTTTGTTCCAAACTCACACAATCCTCTATCTATCAAAACAATTTTTCCATCTACTTCGTCTGTGTTTATGATTTCTCCACATCCTTGAGTTGGACTTTGTGGATCACCATCTCTAGCTAGAGCCACTTCTCTGTCTACTTCTATAATTTGATCAAAAGTCCAGCTGTGTCCCCAGTCGTCTCCCGCTGTGTTCACTTCGTATGGTCCTTCGATTTGTTCTGGTGACTCAATTCTAAACACAGATGAGTTTGATTCCCATATTCCCATGCTCATAACACCATTTCCACCATCTGGCGGTGTTCCGAATGATGCATTATTCCAAATTGCGGCTCCAGTATCATCAGGGACAGCCTCTCTTGCAATGATTTCATCACCACCGATCCCACCATTACCATAGTTGTTGGCTTGGAAATTTCCAGTAGCTTCAGTAAAACCATATAGGTAAAGGATATCATGAACGATATTGTTACTATAGAACAAGTTTACTACCGCTGCATCTATATTGGTGTCTCCATTTTGATCTGTGTTGTGTGCAAAATCAAAAATCAATGCTTCTCCACCATCCGGCTCATCGCCTGCTGAAGCAAAGTTACCATCTAGATCCGCATAAGCATGAACATTGTTTCCTCTAGTGATTGTCTGAATGTTTCCATTTCCTTGAATATCGTGCCATCCAAATGGACTAGCTTCCGGGTAGTGTGGATTTTCAACCAATTCATGTGTACCGTGGTTAGGACTTTCAGCAGGAATTGCATACACTCTGTAAGAACCAGAAACAGCTGCAGCATCTACTTCTGCTTTTGAAGCTGTTGCTGCATGATTGTGACTCGGGTGACTACATGATGAAGTAGCTTCACCTCTTGAATAATCAAGATTGGCCAAGTTACAGTAATGTGTCATGTTTTTCTTACTGAAGATTTCACCTGTTACAGCATTTACATCAACATCCCAACTATTGGTATTGGTTTTCATGTATACAGCTGTATTCCAAGTAAGAATCAAGTCTCCATTTTCGTCAGCAACATATTGTAACTTAACAGGAATATCTTCTCTAGAAAGATTTAGACCTTCATAAATTACATGCTTTTTGCTCACTTCTTTAAGCACACTCGCTCTCTTAGTAAGGGCAACATGTAGATCAGCAGCAGTAACATTTAGTGCTTCTTCTGCAGAAATACTTGCTTCAGTGTGCTTTACTCTTGATTTTACATCAGACAAAAATTGTGTTCTGTTGAACCCAACTTCGTCGTTCTTTGTAATATTTACATTATAAGTGGCTCCTTTAATCGGAGTTCCTTCATAAGATTGTAAGAAATACACGGATGTTACTCCACTGTGTTTATGATGCACAACATCAGTTATGATCATATTTTCTACATCGGCAGCCTTCAGGCCAATTTCTGTGGCGTTATCTTGTACATACTTAAGCGCGATATCCTTCTGAACATCTCGCTGAGCTTGCCCCATTACTGGGAATAAGAACAACGCTAGAAATAGATAGGTAAACTTCTTCATTCTTGTTAATTTATTTTAGTCTCAATATACTTATTTCAATGCGTCGTAAAATAGGTATTTTTGCTTAAAATCCGTTTGCGGACATTATTTTATCATATTATACTTGAAATATATCTTGGAGAATTACAAAGACGAGTTCTTAGTCGGCAGAAAACCTGTCTCAGAAGCCCTGATCAAAGGCCATCAGCTTGAAAAAGTTTGGATAGAGCAATCTATTAGAGGTGAATACGAAAAAGAAATTCGGCACGCTTGTCGAGCTCAAGGAATTCCGCTCATCACTGCTCCAGAGAGTAAGTTGAATTACTTGGTAAGGAAGTCCAATCATCAAGGCATTGTCGCCCAATTATCTTTTGTTAAGTACCATAATGTTGCTGATGTCGTTCCTTTTATTTTTGAAAAAGGACATACACCAAAAATTATTTTGTTAGACGGTGTTGAAGATGTTAGAAATATTGGGGCGATAGCTCGATCTGCACATTGGTTTGGATTTCATGCAATGGTCGTCCCGATGAAGGAATCTGCCAGACTCAATGCTTTTGCCATGAAGGCATCGATGGGCGCGCTTCCGCAAATGTTGATATGTAGAGAAAAATCAATGATATCGGCCATCGAAACCATGCAAAACTCCGGAATGCAGGTGTTTGGAGCTACAATGAAAGGAAAAACATTTGCGCAAGCGGAATTATCTGGACCCATCGGAATTGTTCTGGGATCTGAAGAAAAGGGGATTTCTCATGCCGTACAAAGACAATGTAACGAACTCATATCCATACCGGGAATACCTGCAAATATGGAGTCGTTGAACGTTTCAGTCGCAGCCGGTATCATGATGCATGAAATATTTAAAGCGTCCCTTTAAAACAAAGGAATTATATTCACTGTTGAACTGTTATACAACTACACAAACTATAATAACAAGCATGAAGCAATTATTTTATCTATTGTCACTATCTGCCATCTTAATTTTAAACGCCTGTAGTGGTCAGAAAAAAGTAGCGGAGAATTCACAAGATTTACAACGACCAGCTGCTCCAGCCAATCCTACTCAGATTATCTCGGAACAAGTTGATCTCAATCTAGAAAATTCGCTCCTTTGGAAAATAACTGGAAACGGACTTGAAAAGGAATCCTATTTATATGGAACGATTCATATCATTGATGCTGAATCTTTTTTCTGGCCAAAAAATACCATGGAGTCATTCAACAAAAGTGAAAAAGTGGTTTTTGAAATCGACCTTGATGAAATGTCTGATATGGGAAATATCATGGGCATGATGACCAAGGTGATGATGAAGGACGGAATGACACTTAAGAAATTATTGTCTGATGAAGATTACGACATCGTCAATGAGCACTTTAAAGAAATGGGACTTCCTATGTTTATGTTGGAAAAAATGAAACCGATGTTTTTGACAATTTTTGCAGAGGGTGATATGGACTTGGCTTCCATGCAAGATCCAGACAACGCAACGACCAAGTCCTATGAGATGGAGTTTTACGAATTGGCAAACAATACGGAAAAAGAAGTTTTTGGTTTGGAGACCATGGATGATCAGATAGCCCTTTTTGATTCTATTCCTTACTCAGATCAAGCGACTATGCTCGTAGAGTCAATCAAGGCTGGCTCAGAAGCAAAAGATGGAGAAGAATCTGAACTTGAAAAAATTACCAAGATGTACCTTGATCAAGATATCTCATCGATGGTAAGTTCGATAGAAGCCGAAGATTCCGAATTGGCAGGATTTGAAGATCTTCTATTGAATGACAGAAACCAAAAATGGATTCCATTGATGTCTTCTTATATGAAGGAAGGTCCGACCTTCTTTGCAGTAGGCGCAGGCCACCTAGCAGGCACACAAGGCGTTATCAATTTATTAAGATCAGTGGGTTATGAATTGACTCCAATTAGTGAAGCAAACGAATAAAGAAATAATGTATGCCATTGATTTTACCGTACGGCGGTGACACTCCAAAGATTGATCCCAATGCTTGGGTTGCTGAAAATGCAACCATCACCGGCAACGTTGTTATCGGTGCCAAATCTAGTGTTTGGTTTCAGACCGTAATACGAGGAGATGTAAACAAAATCATCATTGGCAAAAGAGTAAATATCCAAGACGGCTCGATGGTCCATGGAACCTATGGCAGAAATGATACCATCATCGAAGACGGTGTATCCATCGGTCATCGAGCCATCATCCATGGTTGCCATATCAAAGAAAATGTTCTGGTTGGAATGGGCGCCATCGTACTTGATGATGCTGTACTTGAATCTGGTTGCATTGTTGCCGCAGGTGCCGTAGTTACCGCCGGCAGTCACCTTGAATCTGGATTCATCTATGCAGGAATCCCCGCCAAAAAAATAAAGCCCATCAGTGCAGAACAAGCGCAGATCTATCTTCAAGGAACATCAGATGCCTATGTCAAATATTCTGCAGAATACAAGGCCCAAGAATAGGGCAATGTGTTCATATTATCATTTGAGAAGTTAGAGAATACATAGAATCTAAATTCTATTTGTTGTTAATTATAACGACAAGAGTTTATTTGAATCTAGCTGCCAAGTGTTCTTAGTGACTTCCTAAATCTTTTACTTTTTCGGACCTTTTGAAAGTTTTCATATTGTTAGTATAAACTAGCAATCATGATAAACACGACCAACTTCAATCGTTTATTGTGCCTGATTTTTAGCATTGTTGTTATGCCATTTTTTTTGGATGCACAAAATTGTTTTGATGCAGATTTTGAATCAGGCACATTGGGTGGTTACGAAGCCTACCATGGTACCATTCATTCTAATGGAATCATTGAATTCCATGCACAGGAAATTTCCAATGAGCAGCATCGGATCATGCACATCAGTGATGGTTATGATCCGATTGCCAATCAATTTTGTTTTTTAAATGATGAACTAAGGGTGACAGGTTCTGGGACAGGCAGGTACACCCTGCGTCTTGGTGATGTACAAAATGGGGCAAGAACATCCAAAGTCGTGCTCTCATTTGACGTGACTGCAGACGTATCTTTTTTTCTTCTTAAATACGCCATAGTTATTAATGACCCCAGCCACGATCATAGCGTTCAACCTAGGTTTGAATTAAATATCAAAGACCAAGATGGAAATATCCTTGATTGCGGAGAATACAAAGTGCGGGCTGAGGCAAATATTGACGGATTTGAATCTTGTGCAGATTGGCGAATTCGGCCATGGACTACGGCCGGTTTCGAATTAGAATCGTATCTCGGACAGACCATCTCTATTGAAATCTTGTCTACGGATTGTGGATTGGGTGGACATGGTGGCTATGCGTATATCGATGCGACCTGCTCGCCTTTGCGTTTGGATTTAGAATCCTATTGTCCGGGCAATGGATTTGCTCGATATGTGGTAACAGAAGGTTTTGATTCCTACGAATGGAGTACTGGAGAGACTACCGATTTTCTAGATATTGACAACCCGATTCCTGGGACAGAGTATGAAGTGACTGTAACTAGTTCGACGGGTTGCACCTTGGTATTGAGAGACACGCTTCCGCAAATACCAAGCCTCGCTGACCTCGAACCTTCTTTTTTTGATGGACCACAGACCATCAATGCCTGCTTTGGTGAAGAGATTATTTATACGCCCACTGGAACAAATATCGGAGAAGTATATGCCATCGAACTCGGTTATGAATCTGATGAATTTTATTTGTTGGCAGAGCAAGATCGAGTCATTCATTTTGTAACCCAAGATAATTTTGGCTGTGAAAGTGACACCACCGAATTAACCATTTATGTAGAAAATTTGGATGTTGGAATTGAAACGGTCAGCACTTGTGAAGGGGAAGCCAACGGAGCCATTTTGATTGATCATTATGGAGTAAGCAATTTAGTAACCTCATTGAATGGCAGTGATTTCCAAAATGTATTTGAATATACTGATTTGGCTACGGGGTATTACGATTTAAAATTTACGCTTGGGTCATGCATTGTATCAAAGCAGGTGGTAGTCCTTGATGTTCCTCCTCCTGAATTGGATAATATTTTGATTGCACATGCAAGCTGTGGTCTCGATAATGGAAGCATTGAGTTGGATGCACATGGAGCAGGAATAGAGTTTTCATTTGAAGGATCTGAATTTGGGGTACAGGACACTTGGGAAGATCTTGGCGAAGGGACTTATGAAATACTATTCAAGGAAGGAGAGTTTGGTTGTAGTTCCAAAGAGGTAATAGATATAGTGGCATATGAAATGCCTGTGCTAGAAGTGAGAGCAATTGAAGATGCAACTTGTGGTTTTGATAATGGAATTATTCAACTTAAAACCACTGGAGGATTTCCTCCTTTGGAGTACAGTAAAAACGGATCCAATTTTGTCAGCGATCCTGATTTTACAAACCTTCAAGCTGGTGATTATAACACCTTGGTGGTGAAGGATGCTGATGATTGTCGAGATACAACCCACGCTACTGTTAAGAGCATTCCTTATATCCAGATGGATTCTCTCTCGTTTACACACAGTTCTTGTGAAGAAGACAATGGTATTATTGATATTACAATGATTGATGAGTCGATCCCGCATGATATCTTCTTGGATGAAGAAGAAGTGGCGACACTATATCTTGATGGTCTTGCCAGTGGTTTACACGAGGTTGAAATTATCGATGACAACGATTGCCGAATACGCGAACTCGTATATCTGAATGCCATCGAAATACCTAAAATTGATTCTATTTCTTTTATAGCACAAAGGTGTATCAATGATCAGATCAAAGCAATCATCGCATCAAGTCCTGACGATACTGGGATAGAATATAGACTGGATGATGGTGATTACAGAGCTGACAGTATATTTGTATTGAAGCCTAAGACTAATTTGATCACTCTCCGAGATGAATATGGATGTGAAATTGATACAGTTTTGTCTTTGTACTCAGAAGAAAATTTCTTTATGGCCAACATTTTTTCTCCAAACGGAGATGAGGATAATGATTTTTTCTGCTATCAAATGGAGGAAGGTTTAGATTATGTAGAAGCATTTTTGATTTACGATCGGTGGGGTGAATTGGTCTACCGTTTGGAAGAACCTACTTCCGATATTGAACAAGTTTGCTGGGATGGAACATTCCAAAATGAACCCGCTGCGTTGGGTGTGTACGTCTATTATATTGAAGTACAATTGACAGATGGTAGGCTGATGTGTCAATACGGAGATGTGACCGTTTCCAGATGATTGAATCTGTATTTGTTGTTAAAACCTATTTGTTGAAACCAATATATTATGTGCTGTTGTCAAAACGTATATGAAAAATGATTTCTTCTGTCCTACTTAGCTTCAGATTGAGGACTGTGTAGGGAAAAGATAAGTCCTCTTATATTTTGTCTTGAGAAATTCACCTTATATTGCAATCTGCAACAACAGACTGCTTGATAGCTGCGGTCTTGGTTTTAATTGATGAATACAAACCGATAATGTTTCATGATTACATTAGGAATAATAAGAGAAGGAAAGGTGCCACCGGATTCAAGAGTAGCCTTAATTCCCGAACAAGTAAAAGCCATTGAAGAAAGTGGGCAATTCAAGGTCTTGATCCAGCCATCACCCAATCGTTGTTATTCTGACGAAGAGTATAAGTCGCAGGGCCTTGCTCTTTCTGAAGATATGGAAAGTTGTGATTATCTGATCGGAATAAAAGAGGTTCCTAAGTCTCAACTGATTGCCGATAAGAAATATTTTTTCTTTTCTCACACATTTAAAAAGCAACCTTACAATCAAGCCTTGTTGCAAAAAATTATTGATGACAAAATCACCTTGATGGATTATGAGGTCTTGACAAATGATGATGGAAAACGAGTAATTGCATTCGGTTATTTTGCAGGCATGGTCGGAGCACACAATGCATTGTATACTTATGCTCAACGTACACAATCCTTTAGTTTGAAGAGACTCAAAGATTGTTTTGACTACAAAGAGGCTACTGAAATCTATAAAGCCACAAAATTTCCTCCAGTAAAAATTGTTTTGACTGGTACCGGTAGAGTAGGCTCTGGAGCTAAAAAAGTACTATTAGATATGGGTGTCAAAGAAGTTTCAAAAACTGAGTTTCTGGGGTCGCATTTTGATCATGCAGTTTTTACACAACTTGCACCTTTAGATTATGTGCGCAGAAAAGATGGTGTATCTAAGCCTGTAAGTGATTTCTTTGAGAATCCTACGGATTATGAAAGTATTTTTGATCCTTATACCAAGGTGTCGGACATTATGATCAATGGTATTTATTGGGACAATGCTGCACCTGCTTTTTTTACTATTCCAGATATGGCAACTCAAGATT
>CALFDU010000092.1 GCA_937950315.1 uncultured Saprospiraceae bacterium
CATGTTCCGGGAGAGGACAAAGACATCCGATTGGACTTTGTGAACCCAAAAGGTAAAACCACCCAGAAAAAACAATACCATTTCTTGCCCAACAAAACAGAAGAGGCTTACCAAATGATTCCATTTCAAGAAGACTATATAATCACGGGCTTCAACAAAGGCGACTTGAATGGATTCCTATTTAAGATATCAAAGGACGGAGAAGCAAAGCAACACCTGAGTGCCGGTGGACCAAACAAAGATTACCTATTTGATGTCATAGCCACGGATGAAGACAGCTTACTCGCTGTGGGATCCTACAGTTCTTTCTACGACCTTACTGGAAACGATTTCAATGTCAAAAAATCAAAAATTTATTTGATCAAAACCAACGATGAGCTCGAGCTACTTTGGGAAAAACAATTTGAATACCCAGGTCATGCAATGGGACACAAAATCATCCCCAAAGCGGACAATGAGTTTTTCATCATCGCAAGTTGCCAGACGGAAGAACAAAAAAGTTTCCAAGCCATGTTGATCGTGGTAGACGCTCAAGGCAAAAAACAATGGGAAAAATCTTTCGGTGGTACGTCTTGGGATTATGCCGTTGATGCCATCGTTTACAATCAGCAAATCTATTTACTTTCCAATAGCGGAGACCAAAACACAAAAATCATTTTATACAAACTAGACCTACAAGGAAACCTGGTTGATACTTTTGAATACAAAGCTTCACAAGATATTGAAGCCAAATCACTTTCTATTCGCCATGAAGAAATCATTATTGGAGGAAATCTCAAACGAGGAAATGTGGGTTCGGGTATGATTATTCGCCAGCCGATCGATTAGATTGCAGATACTGATCAACATCATCGATCTCCACAAATTCCCAATCGAGTTTTCTATCATCGGGCCGATGAGAAAAGACGACCACACGATCCTTTTTTGTGCCATAGCTTTTGTCCTTTGACTTATACGTATTGTTGATTCCGGAAGCTATAAAATCAATCCCATCGCTAGACTCAAATGCCATTCCTTTCTTCCATCCTGCATCGCCCATGAGACACACCACTTCGACACCCCGCTTTTCTACTTCAACAAACTTAGGATACATCGAATTACTAAAATACTGCTCCGCGTCTTGACAGTTCGTATTCCAATAAGCTTGACTTCCATTGGCATAAACATCGGGATCGGGCAAGCCGGGAACCCTATTCCAAACACCATCGTGCATCAGTACAATGAGATGAGAAGATTGAGATATGGTATCGACTACATTTTCAATGAGCTGCCATTGCCGATCGAGGTGATCGCATTCTGCAGGACTCAAGGTGGTATCGAGAATAAGAAAGCACAAGCCATTTGCCGTAGATGAATAATAACTATAATCCAGATTTCGGAACTCATTCAGGATTCTTTTTCCGTTCCTAGCATCATGATTTCCCAAAGCAATATGTGTCAATGGATTTTCTAAATCAATAATCCTATCCACATACTTTACAAAACCCAATTCCAAAGTTGTTTCACTGATAATATCACCTCCATGCCACACCCCATCCACCAAAGAAAAATCCAACTTTTCAAATTGCGGATCCATATAGCCATGACGACCCCAATCATAGGTATGCCCGGCAAACAAATATTGAAACTGTTTACGCGGCGGCTGTTCTTGACAAGCAGAAGCCAACAAGAACAACAAGCCAAACAAAATATAGAACCCTCTTAGTCTTACCATCAAAACAAGTTACAAGAATATCCCAAAATAAACGACTTGGTGAAGTGCCAACTCATTGGCTGTAGGCAGATATACTTCACCACTTTTTTTTCTCATCAAATTTTAATAGCTTTAAGAGATTCAAAACAAAAACAAAATCATGAACGACGAATTACTTGATTCAGAAAGATCCAACCAAGGAATTGCCATCACTCCTGAACTAGAATCCTATTTTAAAGAATCGGCCAAGTGGGGAAGCTTCCTAGCCATCATAGGATTCGTTTTCTGTGCCCTGATGGTCATAGTAGGACTTTTTATGGCTGTATTATTCACATCTGCAATGAGTTCATTATCCGACAGTGGACCCATGGGTTTGATGTCTGGACCTTTGGTTGGTGTATTATATATATTGCTGGCTGGGATTTACTTTTTCCCTAGCAGATACCTCTACCGCTTCGCAAAAAATTTAAAAGTCGCACGAACATCTGGAGACCAAAGCTCTTATATAGAAAGTTTCAAAAACTTAAAGAGCCTGTTCAAGTTCATGGGCATTTTCATGGTCATCATTTTGGCATTCTATGCCATAATATTCATAGTGGCTTCAATAGCTGGCGTAGCCGGATTAGGTGGAGGAGCAACTGGTTTCTAAATTGACAAAATTAAATAAACAAGCCCTACACAATAGCTAGTTGTGTAGGGCCTTTTTTATATGATCACTTGCTTAGCAGCAAGCACCACCGCAGCAACCTGGAGGGCAACATGCAGCTACAACAGCCGCAGTCCCCAAAAGTCCTGCTACGATACTCAAGATATTTTTCATAACGATAATTTTAAATGGTTAAATAATATATGTCATATCGTAATATTACGATGGCTATAGCCAAAAAAAATCCCAACACCATGGGCACTCAACTCAACAGCACTTCCCCTTGGTAAGCAATGCCGTCACCTTAGACATCAGACTTCTACACGATGCCATATCTATACAGTAACACCTAAAGGTCCCTTCAATCTCTCCCTTGATGATTCCCGCTTCCTTCATCGCTTTCAGATGCTGAGAAATCGTAGACTGGGACAATGGGAGTTTATCCACCAGATCGCCACACGCACAAGAACCAATCTCTGCCAAATGCTCCAAGATCGCAATCCTCGCCGGATGTGCAATCGCCTTCGCCATTTTGGCCAACTGATTCTGCTGTACGGTAAACAATTCTTCCTTGGTCTTTCCCATTATATCGTAATATTGCGATTAATATCTTTAAGAATCAAGTTTTTCTCATTTTAATATCCATTCTTCCCAAAATTTCCCTGCTCCATCACCTATACCATCCGAGGCACATCACTCCAATTGATCAACTCCACCCCATTTTCTTTTAGTTTTTCTCTCACTCTCTCACTCGTAAAATAATCGAAGTCAAGCTGCCTCCACTCCGCTCCAAAATTGGGATGATTTACAGCAACTCCTTGCATTTCAAAATCATCAAAAGCCGTATGGATCAACAACACATTCAAGCCATAATCCAAATTGCCAATCACCTCATCATAATACTCCCCCATCTTCCCATTTTCAAATTGCGCATACTCCGCCACAAAAATCTGATCAACCACCAGGTCTCCCCTCTCAATATGCTCCGCTGGATCCAAGCCCACAAATTCCATCAACTCCTCACTGATCAAAACCGGAAGTCCATACTTCTTCCCCAACCTCCGATAAACATCAAATATTTCACCACTCACACAGACACTATACATATGCGAGTCTATATGCGTCGGCTTCACACCAAAACGTATAGCCTTCTCTATCTGCGCCTCCAGCTCCTTTTCCACCTCTTCCACTTTCGCATATTTTCTCAACTGTTCCCGCTTCCTATAAAAATGCCCTTCCTCATCCACCAGACTCGGCACCTCACTCACCGGCAACACCGGACCAAACTTATACGTCTCCCACTCACACGTCAAGGTCAAATGCACCCCTCCATCATACTCCGGATGCTCCTTCGCAAAAATCGCCATCTCATAAAACCAAGGACACGCCACCATAATACTATAAGAATTCACCACCCCCTTCTCAAGCGCCTCCATCGTCGCCACATTCTCCGAATGACACAAGCCCGCATCATCCGCATGAATAATCAAATACTTTTTCCCCTTAAATTTTTCTCTACCAACCATAATTTCTAAATGACCTCAAAAAAATCCCATAATCCTATAATCCTGCAATCTTACAATCCTACAATCCCACAATCCCACAATCCCACAATCCCACAATCCTATAATCCTAAAATCCTAAAATCCTAAAATCCTAAAATCTTACATATCCTAAAATCTTACAAATCCTAAAATCACAATCCTAAAATCCTTCTATCCTATAAATCCTAGTTGGGTCCTAAAAATCCTAGTTCGTTCCTAAAAATTCTTCGTCTCCTCCATACACCCAATCAACAAGGCCTTATTCTCATCCGACATCTGGTGCAGTGGCAATCGCACTTCATTGGTACACAGCCCTATATGTTCCATGGCTGTTTTTATCCCAACAGGATTTCCTTCTATATACAGCCACTTGTGCAAGTCATAGGTATCGAGATTTCTTTGACGTGCTTTTTCCATATCTCCCTCAAGGGCAAATTTTGCCATCTGAGAAAAGTACTTTGGGTAGACATTGGCCATCACGGAAATAACACCATGACCTCCTACAGAAATCATCGGCAAGGTCACTTCGTCATCACCGGATAGGATCAAGAAATTATCTGGTGCATCTTTGATGATGCGCGTGGTCTGAATGAGATCTCCAGTAGCTTCTTTGATCGCGATAAGTTTCTTGCTGGCATTGGCCAACTTGACCGTCGTTGCGGCTTCAATATTGGATTTGGTACGGCCTGGGACATTGTATATGATGATGGGTACATCACTGACATTTTCCATAGCCATATAATGGGCATAGATACCCGCTTGATTTGGTTTTACATATTCTGGACTTGAAGAAAGGATGGCATCGATCCCTTTGAAATTGTAGCCTTTGATTTTCTTCACCAGCTCCATCGTATTCTTTCCACCAAAATTTCCTGCTACAATCGGTTTTCGACCTTTGTTTATTTCAATGACAAAATCAAGAATCTTCCTTGACTCTTCTTCATTCAGTGTTGCCGTCTCTCCGGTCGAACCCAATGGCACTAAAAAATCTACACCGCCATCAATGACATGCTCTACAACATTTGCGTAAGCGTTATAATCAACACTCTTGTCTTTCTTGAAAGGAGTTATCAGGGCAACCCCTGTTCCTATAAACATCGAACTATCCATAATATCATTTGCTCACAAAAGTACTTGCAAATTTTATAAACTCTATCGGATTGCTCGCGGATTTATTGAAACAAATATGCCATGGAATTCTTGCTGACGCTTCTTGGTCGACAAAGGTAATTTTGGCTCTTACCAAACGGCAAATTACTTCTTGATGGATCTGCCATTGCCTGACCAAGGGAAAGAAATAATCAAATTCGTGGGAGATAAAACTTTCGACGTCTTTTTGGACGGGCCACTTATTAAAGGGAAGATCGGTCTTGAGATACGAATAATCATACTTGTGCGTGATTTCGGGAGTGCGAAAACAAAGGACTTTACTATCACCGGCAAAAAATGGATGTTTTTCAACTTCCGAGAGATAGTGAACGATATTTGAATCCGTCTCGTCGATCAAAAACCCAAAACGATGACGGCTGCTAGAATGTGGATATTTGTAAGCGTCTATTTTGCTATTTAAATTCCCAAACCACATCTGCTCTTCATTTTCGGCTTACTTCAAAATATCAAATTCACCCATTTGGCTGTATTTCTCTAATCGATTGTTGATCAATTCTTCAGGAGTCATCTGCTGCAATTCGGCAAGTTCCTTCTTGATATGCGTCCGTAGACTTTTGGCCATCTTTTCAGGATCGGTATGCGCTCCACCCAATGGTTCCCTGATAATATCATCGATCAAACCAAAATCGAGCATGTGATCGGCCGTCAATTTCAGTTGCTCAGCCGCCTGCTCCTTATAATCCCAACTTCTCCACAGAATAGAGGAGCATGATTCTGGAGAAATCACAGAATACCAAGTGTTTTCAAGCATAAAGACCTTATCTCCGAGTCCAATACCCAAAGCTCCGCCACTGGCACCTTCACCAATAATATAACAAACGATAGGTACCTTCAACTGCGCCATTTCAAACAAATTCCTTGCAATTGCTTCCGCTTGGCCTCTTTCCTCGGCCTCAAGCCCTGGATAAGCGCCTGGAGTATCAATCAGGCAGACCACCGGATAATTAAACCGCTCCGCCATTTTCATAAGACGAAGAGCTTTTCTATATCCTTCAGGATTGGCCATCCCAAAGTTTCTATACTGACGCAATTTGGTGTTTACGCCCTTTTGTTGGCCAATAAACACGATGGGTTGGCCATTTATACGGCCTATTCCGCCTACAATGGCCTTATCATCCCCATAACAACGATCTCCTTGAAGTTCGACAAACTTCTTGGTCATCTGCTGTATATAATAGAGGGTATAAGGACGTTCGGGATGCCTAGAAAGCTGAACTTTCTGCCATCCGGATAGGTTGGAATAAATCTCCTTACGTGTGTTTTTGATTTTGTTTTCAAGTTCCTTGATCTTGTCGGAAACATCTATATCTCCTTCATTCTCAATCTGTTGGAATTTATCTAACTGCTCAAAAAGTTTTTCTAGTGGTTGCTCGAATTCGAGAAATACCATAGTTTCTTATTTTGATCGACATTGGTTTTAAAGTACTCACGTACATGGGATAACGGGGGCTAAAATAGCAATGATTTTGCGTAAGCCTAAGTCTAAATGAAATAATTAAGAAAAAAGCTTCCAAACCCTTGCATATATAATTTTGAAAATTTACTTTTGGCAACGCTTACAGACAATGGTCCGGTAGTTCAGTTGGTTAGAATGCCTGCCTGTCACGCAGGAGGTCGCGAGTTCGAGTCTCGTCCGGACCGCT
>CALFDU010000093.1 GCA_937950315.1 uncultured Saprospiraceae bacterium
AGACTGATGTTTACATTCGTAAGTAAGGGAAAAATGGATATTGATAAAGTAATTGTTTTTGATAAAATAGATCAAACTATTTCGATTCCTGGAGTTGGTGTCAAAACTGCATATAATCTTGGGTTTGGAGATTATGATAAATCAACTCAGGATGTTGATGATAAAACTAATTCCAATAATGGAGATATGAGAATCATTTTCAATACTGTTATAAATACAATCCCTCTATTTTTTCACCAAAACCCTGATTCTGCTTTATTTGTCAGCGGAAGTGAAGAAAAGAGGACTAAGGTTTATTGTCACTATGTATCAAAGAATTTTGAAACTTATTCTCAACAATTTTCGTTTTATGGGTTAGATGTTCAATATGCTTTATTTGAGCCATTTCAACCCTTCAAAGCGTATGATGGGGTTTTATTTTATCAAAAATAGTTGTATTTTCGTACCAAGATGACAACAAAGTCAAACATAATAAAAGCTTCTGAAGCTGATAAACAAAGGTCTTTAAACCTCTTAAATGAGGTTAAGGACAAGCCACTATTAGCAAAAAAGATTGAAGCAATTAATGAGTTATTTGAAAAAGTAACTTTTACAGATCCTAACAAAGCTTAAAGCTTTTCCTCCTTAACTTATAAAGATTTAATTCTTCGATCCCTAATAACCCAACTGGTTTAATATACTCTCTACCAGAACAAAACACTTTCTATTCTGGGAAGTGATGTTGTGTGTATTTGAAGACAATGGAATGAAATCACGGCCAGACTACAGAACAACTTCAAGACTATGAATCAACAAATAGTAAAATGAAAAATATAATTTTATCACAATGCTTAATCTTGTTGATTCTATCCTGCAATAATAGTAATTATAGAATCCTAGATTCTGTCATTTTCAGTTGGACAAAGGATAACCCAAGGATTTCTGAAGAATTCAAAATTGATCATCACAAAAGGACTATTGAAATTGTATTGCAAGAAAAATCGGATGTTGGCTCCCCTATCATTGAGGATATTTCAAGTGCCAACCTAGTATATTCTATTGTGAAAAGTGATTTCTCCGTGAAGGAAATTGACACGATAAAAATAAGTTTTGACTTACCTCTAAATGTTGCTACTTACGGCATTGAGAAAGAGAAAGTAACTACAAGCTACTCTTACGGGAAAGATCAAATTGAAACTTTAAAAAAGTATTTTGATAATCCAACAGTAAAAAGAGTATCAAATTACATAACAATGAATATGTCTAATTCTGATGAGCACGAACTTTTACAATCGGCAGATCTAGCAAATGAAGTATTTGATTGGTATCCATTTGAAAATAGATCTGGGTTGCAAATTCTATATGATTATTGCATATACAAGGGGTTGTATTCCAAAGAAGAATTGCTTCCTCATAGATTGTCATTGTCAACAATTTACAAAATAGGAGAAGAGGCAAAAATCAATTCAATTCAGCATCTTGATACTTTGTACAATTTTATTGGAGATATACCACTAGACATTACATTATTTGAAATTGATTCTATTGGGAGAACCTTTTCAAAATCATTTTGATTAGTCTATCTCTTTACTTTTGAAACAAAAAAAGAAGACACAGAATATTTGACCTATTCATACTTTACAGAAGATGAGCTAAATATTTTTGATTTCACTCTAAAAAGACAAAAAACCAATTCAGCAGTCCTCGACAAAATTCAATTTGATACTGTTTTGGACAACTTTAAAATAAACGGCAATAAACTTTTAAATAGTCCAAAAGAGAAAATCAAGAAGAAAGAATTCGTGTTTGGGAATAAATAATGCTATCAAAACTATCGAAGATTTAAAAATATATAATGAAACTTATTATGCTCATTTTTTTGATTTTTCTTACAACCTTGGGACAATGCATCAATAACAATCTTGATGACTTCTTTGAAGGAAAAATTTCTTACAAAGTTTCAATAACAGACGAAACTGGTAATTCAATTAATTCAAAAGAGATTGGCGATGAATTATATTATTACATAAAAGATGGAAAATATATAAATAAAACAAATGGCACTCCAGAGTTTAAAGAAATTTACGATGGTAGAGACACTATTTATTCCTATTTAGATTCAAAACTGGTTGAGAAAAGATCCATTAAAAACAATTTGGAAGGAGAAGTAATAGAGCTACACAGAGAAGCAAATGTAGATACAATTCTTGGATATGGATGTGACAAACTTACTATCACAAATTCAAAATTTTCATTTGAGTATTATTATAATCGAAGTTTGAGATTAGACCATAATGCATTTAAAAATCATCATGACAATCACTTAAATGTGCCTTACAAAGAAACTAAGTCACTTCCACTAAAGGTAATTGTATATCAATCAGACTTAACTCTTGAATATATCGCATATAAAGTTGAAAGAAAGGAATTAGACAACGAGATATTTGTTATTCCTGATTTTTGATACACCAATCAAACCCCACTTTCCAGCTAGCGAATCACCCACAAAAACCCCCATCAAAAAAACCTCCCCTCCATCAAACAGCAACCAATTCTTTCACCGAAAATTGTGCCTCAAAAAAGAAGTTGTTTTGTAGTACAATCTTATGCTTGCCATTGAGCTGATCTATCAATTCTTCCACAAGCTTTAGCCCTTGTTGCGAATTCACCACCTTCTTAGCATTGGTACCATTATCGGAGTAAGTATAATTGAACTCATTTTCCTTTAATTCAATATCTAGATTTAATTGAAGTGGGCCATCAGGGACCACAGAATGTTTAAAAGAATTTGTTATTAGTTCATTGGCGATCAAGCCTATCCTAAGACAAATATCTGAGTCAATTTTTGAATTTGGGCAGTTTAAGTTTAAAACTACATCATTAATAGAGCTATGAAGTTTTAGGCTAAAGATCAAATCATCGCATAAATCTTTTAGGTAATCATAAAGTGCTATGTCCAACTGATTGTTGGAATTAGATAATTTTTGGTTTACCAACATCAATGCTCTTAAACTATTTTCGTTTTCAGCAATCGCTGCCTTCACCAAGTCATTATTGCTTTTTGATTTGTATTTAGACAACAAAGCCGTAGCTAGAGCTAGGTGGTTTTTGGTTCTATGGTTGATTTCTTTGTTTAAGGTGTTGATTGAATTGTTCTTAGACTCTAATTGTAGTACATGATTCTTTCGTTCTTTCAACCTATTCCATTGATTCCACAATAACAACAAAATTGAAATTAAGCCAATGGCTGCAGCCATTAAAAATGCCCTTTGTTTGCCGATGATATTCTGACTAATTATTTGTTCGTTTTTCAAAAGTTGATTTTGAGCTTCTTTCTTTTCTGTTTGATATTTTAGTTCTAATTCATTGATATTATTTCGTACCTCAATCGAGTTGAAAGAGTCACGAAGTATTTTTTCCTTTATATGATAATCTGGATTTACCTTGCTACCTAAGCGGATGTTACTTGAATTATTTACTTGGATGGCTTGTAAATACAACTTGGATTTAGAATCTATTTTTTCAAAAATATTGATCGCATTGGATGAAGCCCTTTCGGCTGCGGAAAAATCTTCAATTAAGTAATAACATTCTGCCAGTTTTGCTTCAACAGACGCCAGTTCAAAATTTAACTCTGTTGTTGAAACTATTTTTTTCGCTTCCAACAAATTGCCGATCGCTTCTGAATATTTTCCTTTTTCGACATTTAACATACTAAATGTAAAATATGAGTGGTAATTGGTAATAGGAATATCGGTAATTTCAATTGCCTCATCCAAAAGCTTAGAAGCTTCGTCCAATTTGTTCAAATAAATTAAACTACTTGCCTTGGTATTATATGCAGTAGCGATTATTTGATTTTCATTGGGTGATAATTCGATAAGCAAATCACAATAGTGGATGGACTTTTCAGCCTCTCCAAGATCACTAAACATTGAACAAAGGTTGTTGTAAATAAATGAATTATAGCTTGACAAATTGGCTTCCTCATTTACCTTGAGTGCCGCAATCATATATTGTGATGCAGAATCTAATATACCTTCCACTTGATAAGTGGCTCCTATATTGATATAGAATTTGGCAATTGAAGCTGTATCTCGTTTTTGTTCAGAGATTAAAAGACATTCCTTAAATCCTTTTTTTGCTAATTCAAATTCGCCTTTGTACAGATAGGAATTGGCAAGATTGTTTTTTACTCCCAAAATTTTCTCATCATAAATTGAATCTGATTTAGAAATTTTAGACTTGGCTGAACTAAAATAATAAATGGCAGAGTCAAGTTCGGAATTCATTAATTTATTGTTCCCAATCCTGGTCAAGTAAATATATTCTCTTTCCTCTATTCCGTTGGCAGTGGCGCAATCATAATATTTTTGATTGTAGAACAACGATGAATCTGAGTCAATACGCACATATTCCCAAGAAATATTATCATACTCTTTACAATTATTAGGATCTGACTCAACAATCGTTTTCAAACTATCGATAAGCGGATTCTGTCCGCATACCAATGTGCAATAAAAGATCAAAGATAAGAGAGTCATCAATCTCATTGGCTTCATTTTAATCTGATTTTAAGGTTCTGAAGTTGGACTCAAATATTTGTTTATAGCTTTGTCCAACTGGTACTGTTTTGTTGAAATTCCCATCGCTGATGATGAGATTCTTGTCTTGGATTGCGACGACTTTTGTTTTATTTATCACATATGATCTGTGAACCCTGATTAATGATTGGTGCTGAAATTGTCTTAAAAAACTCGTGATCGACGCAGTGAGCATTTTGGTTTTTTCATTGATTAAATGAAACTCAATGCCACCTCTTACTGACTTGATCCATAGAATTTGGTCAGTGCTTATCTTTACATATGCGTTGCCACTCTTTAGATAGAAATAGTTATCTCTATGCAATAAAGGACACTCCATGCCCGAGGCATCGAATGAATTTGAAATGGTTTTATTGAACTCAATTGCGTTGTTGATGCTGACATAAAGTTGCCTTGTCGAACTAGGCTTAACCAAATAATTAGCGAATGGTACTTTTTTAATTCTTGAAAGAGTGAAATCGTCGGAATAGGCACTCAGGAAAATTATAGGAATGAGATAAGATTCAAATATTTTTTCCGCGATTTGAATACCATCTAAATTGCTCTCTTTTAAGCCGATATCCATAAAAATCAGATTCAGTTCTGTTGATTTTAAGATTTCATCAATCTCAGAATATTTTTGCGCAAAACAAATGTCAAAATAATCTAATTCATTCAATTGATTTGCTAAGGCACTAGCAACAAGATTTTCATCTTCTACTATTAGGATTTTCATTTTTAGGAATTGGCTTCCGAAAGTAAGAATATATTTTCACTTTCTCACATTCGTTTGTTTAACAAGAATTTTTTAAGGTTCAACAGGTTTCAGATTAATTGGAACTAAGATTTATTACTTTCAAATTTTAGATCATAGGATATTTGATTGCAATATTCTAAGCATACCACAATAAAAAACCAACGGAACCAAAGTATGACAATTATGAAATCTTTTTTGAAGAGTATTTTAATTATTTTTTGTTCACTTCAAATTAATTCATCAACAGCTCAAATAGAATATGTAGAAGATCCCGTTGGATATGTCTGCGGAAACTATGATTCTCAAGGAGATGGGATTAGAACAAGAGTATGGCCCACGCCCATCGACGATGATTTTATTGAATTTCGAGTAAGAAAAACCGAGCAAGGCAACGGTTGCAGTGCACCCCCTGATCCTGTTTTCGGTACAAGTGGCGTACTTTATCTTAGAGAAAATTCACCTACAGGCCCAATAAAATCAAGTTGCAACTTATCCAGTTGTGGAGGTGGACCAACTATTGACATAGGATATACTGCTGACTTTACAGTGGGAACAAGGGAATTTTATGTTACCATAGAAGCCGCCGGTTTTATTTATGAAGCAGGACCCATTTTGGTGTGTGCTGCCAATTCATGTGTAGATGGAGCTACAATAAATATCACAGAACCAGATACAGGAGACACTTACTTCGAAGGTGACAATATGCCAATACAGTGGTCTGGAAGTTTAAATGGTTCATCCTGTAAAGTCGGAATTTTATATCAAGTGAATGAGGGACCATGGATAACTATTACAAATTCAACCAACGACGATGGGCTTTACAATTGGACTGTACCGTCAGGAATCAATTCTACAAATGTTGACATAGGCATCACTTATCTTCAAACCGATTTTGATTGCAATGAAGTGAATGATGAGGAAAATAATTTTTCCATTTTTGAAGACCTTGATCCTCAATTAGAATTTTCTCAATGTATTGATGCACCCGCACTTGTTCCATTTGGTGAAAACCTAAATGCAACCATGGAAGTCAGAAATTATGGTAGTTCATCATGGACTGGAGATTTGGTTGTTTCTATTTCAAATGGAAGTACTTTCCAAAACATTTATGTCAATACAAATCATACCATAGGCGCTGGAGATACTTATTTTATCAATACCGGCAATGACCAAATTACCTTACCCCCATCCCCCAATTACAGTGTACTATGCGCTTATTCAAATGCTCCGATCAATGGTGGGGATGCATTCGTTGATGACAATGGATGTACACCCACAACCGATTGGGGAAGCTCGGGCCAATACACTACCCATCACTCAACTTTATTTGTTGTCAATGTTGCACCCAATTTAGAATTGGACCAAGCGATGAGTATAAGCCCGCAACCTGTTGTGCAAAATAGTGCTGCCACATTTTCTGCAACTGCCTACAATGTTGGTGCGTCCCCTTGGGAAGGAAATATTGTACTACAATTACTGGATGAGTTTGGTGGATACATAGCCGATCTTGACGTTCCTACATATGTGACGATAGATGAGTTGGACGACTACACAATAACGCATAGTACCAGTGGAATTTCATCCCCACCTGGAAATTACCAACTAAGATTACAACATCAAACGAATGGAGCTGGTCCTTATGTAACCACGGATGCAAATGGATTTCAAAACCCGCTTCCTTTTGTCATCGATGGCAATACAGGTCCTTGTTCTAATTTCACAGACCTAACTCCTGGAACGGAAGAATTTGAAGCAGCACAATGTTTGTGTGAAGCAGGCTACATTCAAGACAATATGAACATCTTTCCATACAATACGCTCATTAGAGAAGATCTAGCAAAGGTGGCTTTTCTCGCTGTCAATCAGAATGATGACTACTCCATCGCTGAAATTTTTCCAGTTCCGTTTGCCGATTTACAAGATTCTGGAACTGGCTACCACAAGTATGCTAAGGCTTTGTCTTATTTAGAGTATGGTGATGGCATAAGTCCCTTTGATAGAGTTTTCACAAATTTTTATCCAGGAAACAATATTCAAAGGAGATATGCTTTAAAAGTACTATTGGAAACCTTCGATATTAATATAAGTTATTCTAACGGAGGCACCATTGAAGGACAAGTTTTTGGGGACGATGCATATGAGTATTTAAAAACGGCAAAAGACTTAGGAATTATTTCTGGTAATTATCCTGATGCGACTGACGATGTGTTGAGAATCGATGCCTTCATTATGCTCAGTAGAATTATTGGAACAGTGGCTGGTTGTCCAACAGATTGTGACCTAAACTGCTATCCCAAACCCAATGAAAGTTTAATAAATGGTGATTACTTTGTTCCCGGTAATTTTATCCTGGATAATCTTGCCAGAAATGTAGGTATGAGTGAAGGATATTTTGATCAATATAGCCGTACTAGTTTTTCACTTCCTGCTACCAACTTACTTTTGGAATTCACCCACTTGTACAATAATTACTTGTTAGAAATTCCATCGGACCTTAGAAAAATATGTCCTCTTGGGGAAGGTTGGTCTCATTCTTACAATTCTTATATCATATCTCAAGATGCTTCAGATGGAATTACCGAAAAATTGTATGTCTTTTGGCCTGATGGTTCCATTCATCAATATGATCGAAGTAGTTTAAATGCAGAATCAAAAGGAGTCTTTGACACCATGACTGAATCAGGCATATTTATTACAGTCAAAAAGAAAAATCAAATTGAATACACCTACAGAAAATATGGAGACGAGTGGTATTTGGATAAAATTGAAGATAGAAATGGCAATTATATTGACATTCAAGTCCAATCTGTTTCAACAAGTAATGGTATTCAATACCGTACCAATTGGGTGAGAGATGATCAAGGAAGAGAGCTTAACTTTTTTTACCAAAATGGAACAACCATCTTAAATCGTGTAAGAGAAGTAACAGGAAATCGAAATATCTATTTTACAGTTAATTCAAATGGAGATCTTGTCTCATACACAAATCCTAAAGGCAATATTACTAGCTATGATTATGGATCCGGTCAACTTCAACATTATTTGGAAACCATCACCTTACCAGAAAACAATTCAATCAATGTCAGCTACAATGCCAATCGAAAATTACAATCTGTTTTGTTTCCTGGAGTTTCAAACAATTTTGACATAGAAGTGGATGAAAATTACTCATCCTCAAGTGCTTACCAAACTACCCTAACCGATCCATCAAATGGAATTTCTGTACTCAATCAATTTGATGAAGATGGTTATGTAGAATACTTTGAAAGCAATACTTCAAGTACCAACATCGGTTACAACAATGACAAACTTCCTGCTTCCGTAAATGATAATGGTCAAAATTCCAGTTTTGTTTATGACAACAATGGGAACTTAACACAAGTCAATCAGCCTTTGAATATTTCCCACTCATTTACATACAATTCTCTGAACGACATTACGAGTTACACGGACCCCAAAGGCAATACTTCCACTTTTACCTATGATTCAAACGGGAACCTAAATAAGATATTTGACAACCTTGGATTTGAAACAGATTACAATTTTAATGGATCGGGATTGTTGACATCTGTATCCAATCCAGCGAATATTACCACATCATTCAGTTATGACAATCATGGAAATCGGACAGCGGTAAATTTACCATTGGGGATTAATACATCATATTCATATGACAACCTAAGTAGGCTTGTGCAGATTGAGAACGCCCTTAATCAAATCACCAACTACAGCTATGATCTACATAATCAAATCACAGAAATGGAAAGGGTTTCCTCAGGAGGGAATGTTTCCACTAATTATGGCTTCGATGACAACGACAATTTAACAAGTATCACCAATGCCTTGAATCAAGTCACAAGCTTTACCTACAATGATAGAGACCTTGTTGAAACAATGACCTTTGGAAATGATACAAAATCTTACACCTATCGCGAGGATAATTTACTAGAACAATTTACTAGGCCAAACGGACAGGTATTGAATTTTGATTATGATGTTCAAGGGAGAACCATCGATGATGGTTATGCAAGTTACACATATGATACGCGGTCAAACATTAAGACCATCGTTAAGAACGGCACCACAACATTTAATTATGATGCAATAGATAGATTGACCTCTTGCAATGATATCTACGGAAGGGTCGTCTCCTATTCTTATGACCAAAATAGCAATATTACAGAAATAGCCTATCCAGGAAATTATGATGTCGATTATGTCCATGACGATAACAATCGTTTGACGCAAGTCAAGTTTAACAATGGGTCAAGAACCATTCAGTACTCATACCTTGATGATGGAAGATTACAGCAAATCACTTTCCCCAATGGAGTAAGCACTGATTATAGCTATGATGCTGCTGGTAGAATGATTGGTTTAGAGACAAAAAAATCAAATGGAACCATCATCTGCAATTACGATTTTACATTAGACGCACTGGGCAACCATATTGGCCTGAGTAGTACAGAACCATTCGATGCTCCCCATCTTGCAGACATCTCGTATACTGGCACTTATAATGGGGAGAACGAAATGCTCAACTATGCTGGAAACGATTTTGAGCACAACAACAATGGTGAGCAAACCGACAAGAATGGACGTCAGCTCAATTGGGATATTGGTGGAATGATTACAAGCAATGGTAATCTTGATTATGTATATGATGGAATGAAGCTCATGAGAGAAGCGGATCGAGCAGGAGATGTGAGACAATATGCTTGGGACGTACAAGGTATAGGAAACATTGTTGTAGAATATGATGGCTCTGGCAATGCACTATATTATTACATTCATGGAATAGGTCTATGCGCTCGAGTGAGTGCCAACAACAACAATGATATTCACTACTACCACGGAGATTTCAGAGGAAGTATTATTGCCATGACAAATTCAAGTCAAGTTGTCACCCATAAATACCAATACTTGCCATATGGAAAAATGATTCAATACCAAGAAGCGAATGAGAATCCGTTTAAATATGTTGGAAAGTTAGGGGTAATGCACGAAGGAGGACATCATTATTACATGAGAGCGAGACAGTATGATGCTGACACTGGTGTATTTTTAAGTGAGGATCCAGTGTGGCACGAAAACCTTTATACTTATGCTGAAAATAACCCAATTACTTTCACTGACCCAACAGGAAATGTTGCTCTTTCAGAAGACGAAATAGTAGCAATAATGAGGAATACAATTGATTATCTTGACAAAATTGGAGTTAAAGAAATTCAAGGTGTTTCGCAATCATTTTTAGTAACTGAATTAGCATTTCATCTATCTAATGGAGATTTCAATAAAGTAGGTCATTTATTATTTGAAGAAGCAGGACAAAATATAGCCTCTTATACGATAACTGCTATTGGGACTGCTTTTATTGGAGCTTCCTCATCTGCCGCATTTTTAGTTGGATCAGGTGCCTATGCAGGAAGCTATTTTACTAAGGCCTTAATTAATGGAGAAGAATGGGCTGATTTAATTGGTCACGGAGAAAGAATGCATCAGTTTATTTACGATCAATCTCAAGTAATTGGTGCTTATGTTGATTCAATTGTAGATGGAACTATTAAAAGTGCGCAAAAGAAGCATACAACAGTGATGCAAAAAACAAACAATATATTAAATGAACTTAGGTGGCGAATCTTAAATAATGTCTGGTAGTATGAAAAATATTTATATAATTAATATCATTATCTTTTTAGGGTTAAATAATTGCTTAGCACAATCCTACACCTACGACGACCTCAACCGTCTTACAGAGGTAGATTACGGCAATGGAACTACGATTACATACACCTATGATCTCCTCGGTAACAGAACTCAGTTTGTAAGCAATGGCACTTGCGAGGCGCCGTATCTGATTGATGACGAACTCCAAATGGATTTTGAAGCTGGTTTAGGTTCATGGGTTCAAGAAAGCAATGATGATCGCAACTGGACGCTGTACGAAGGTGGGACTCAGACAGGGAATACAGGACCAAGTGCTGCAAGTTCCAACAAACAGTATTTATATACAGAAGCATCTGGTGGTAATTACAATTTTGATTATGTTTTGGAATCGGCATGTTATGACATATCCTCTTTAAGTTCACCACAATTTTCTTTTGATTATCATATGTTCGGTAGCAACATAGGTTCACTCAGGGTAGATATCTCCACCAATGGAGGCTCAAGCTTTGCCAACCTCATGCCACAAATCAATGGCAACCAAGGAAATGCGTGGCAAAGTTTTTCAACGAGTCTATCACCCTACTCCACTGGAAACATGGTAATTAAAATAACGGCAACAACCGGAAGTTCATTCAGAAGTGATATTGCTATTGACAACATCAAAATTGTGCAAGGAGATTGCGCAACAGATTTGGTTCTTACCAATATTAGTGACCCCGTGTATCAGTCTTCAAATTCGATAATTACTTCAGGCAATCTAAATGTAGTAAACGGTCAAGTGACCGAGTTTAGATCCAATGAAATAACTCTTGAAAATGGATTTCATGCTCAACTGGGATCAGACATTCTGATTGAAATTGATCCTTGCTCAAATTAAATTAAGTAAAATGAAAAAATATTATTATTCCTTTTTGATGGTGATTTTCTGCCAAGCAATGTATGGGCAGATGAATTACCAAGCCATAGTTTTTGATGATTTTGGCGAACCATTGTCGTCATCTACTGTGGGTGTACGAGCTTCCATTCATTTAAATACACCAAATGGCACGATTTCTTATCAGGAGACCCAAAGTGTGGTTACTGACGACTTTGGACGGCTGAATTTGGTTATTGGGGATGGTGTTTCAACCATCGGCAGTTATGCTTCTGTGCCGAGGACCGGCTTACACTTTTTAGAAATTGAAGTTGATGTGGATGGCGGCGCCAATTACACCTCACTCTCAACTGTAGAAATTCAGTCTGCATTCAAAGCAGATGAGATAGATCCAATTTTCGATGCATCTCCAGCGGGTGGCATTACAAATGCAGATATTGCGAATTGGAATAATCCGCCGGGTGGCGCAGGAACCGTTATTGCAATCGACAATAGCAATTTCCAAACGGAACCTATTAGTGACTTCAACATGATCAACATACAAGAGCCATTGGTCCTTACGTCCAACTATTTTAGTTTCAATAGAGATGGCTTGCTTGTTTCTGGAGGAGCCATGTCGAGCACCAATGGCAGTACCGTAGATTTTGGTGACAACACAACCGTATCAAATGTCAGTTTTTCAAATATAGAAATCAGTGGCTTCAAAATAACTTTTGTGAATTGTGATTTTAGTGGAAACATTGAGTTTCCCGATGAGTGCAATATTGTTGGAGGAAGGTTTTTAAATTGTACAGCCACGACACCATCGGTCAATAATTGGATCTTAAGTATTTCAGGTTGTGACGTTGACAACTCCACCATCGCCCGTGTACAGAGTATGTCAAATTGCCTCATTGAAGATTCAACAATAGGAGAATCAAACAGTTATAATGCAGAAAATATTCATAATTGCACCATCAATGATTCTGAATTTTTTAATACAGGAATGTTTACCAATAATGTGTGCGACGATGTATATGTTGAAATTAGAAATGACCAGAATTTTGGTATTATAGAAGGAAATACTTTTGAAGGATTATTTACAGGCAAAAACACCATTGTAGAGGTCAACAGAAACTCATCCCAAGCTGAACATAAAATGAGAATTTCAGACAATCATTTTTGGAGTTCTGCCGGTGACTATTCGATTGTTTTGAATGGAACCTATTCTAATAGCACATTTGATTCAATGGTTTTCATAGACGGAAATTCATTTTCACGAGGTATTTCAGCCATTGACAATAATACAAACTCCGTTTACTTATTTGTAAGAAACAATACTGTTCAGAATACAACTTCAGGCATTGGAGTCAATTCGGGAGGATTCGCTGTTGTTACTGATAATTTCAACATTCCATAAGATGAAGAATCCTATTTTAATTTTTATCAACATTTTATTTACCACCATTGCTTTTGGACAGACTTTGGAGGCAGAGACTATTTCATGGGGTGGATCAGTCATCCAAAATGCCAATTTTGGAGGAAGCACATTAGGTGAATATGTAATCACAAGCAACACCATCAATGATGGACAATTTCTTCATGGGTTCCAACTTTTAGGAGAAGTTGAAGTTTCCAATTATCCATTCTGTTTGAATGTAACATCGACTTCCCCTTTTGGATCCGGATCTCTTCGAGAAGCTGTAGCATGTTCGTTTTCAAATGACGTCATCACTTTCGATCTTTCATTGCAAAACCAAAAGGTATTATTGGCGACACCTACGATTGTCATAGATAAGCCATTGACTTTCACAGCGAATGGAAATAATGTAACATTGGAAAATCAAAGCATTGGCAATTCACAGAATTTATTGGAAATCTATGACCCTTTGGTTGTAAACAATCTTAAGATCATTGGAAAGTCTGAAAATTCATTGATCATAGAGCTGTTCAATAATGCATCAATCGAAATGAATGAAGGTGAACTAGATAAATTAACGATCAATCATTAACTGTTTTTATTTGAATACCAACCACATACAACAAACTTAAAATAAGAAAAAAAGCCGCTTACTCCGTAGGCGGCTTTTCAACAAATATCTTTCCTTAGATCTACATTGTATAGAAAAACTGTTCTTTGACAATCTTTCCATCCTTGACTTCATATACACACAATTCATTCATCTTTTCTCGGCCTCTACCCTTGAAGGTTGCATCCATCATCAACGTCATTGAAAAATGATTGTCGCTAACGATCGGTTCCCCTACCGTCGAACCGTGAAATTCTTCCATGGACTCATTCCATTTTTTCCCTTTGGCAGCCATTTCTTCAAGACCGTTACAAACTTCCATCTCTGCACCTTTAGGTTCAATACTCATGCAAGCTGGTGAATATAATTCCTTGTAAATCGTTTCAAATTCGCCTTTTTTATAAAGGTCGACTAGCTTGTTGGCAATTTCTTGTGTTGTCATTGTTGTTATATTTAATTTTAAATAAATGATTTATTTCTAGTCCATTAATAACGCATACGCTCATCAGGGCAATCCATAAAATATTTCCTTAGGTCAAATTTTCGATCTTCAAATTGTCGATTCAATACTCTAAAATCTAAGATCCTATCGAGACGAAAATTTCGGTAATCGTTTCTTAAGTGACACCATGCAATCACAATCCACTTGTCATCAATACTATACACAGCCGCTGGTTCAATTTCTCTTTCGCTCTGTTCATCGCTATTCAACTTTTGGTACTTGATTTTTATCATATAGAAATTCGTGATCGCCAATTGAATGGCGGAAAGCGAGTTACTTTCAAGCTTTTGTTTCGACGTTGAAAACACATGCATTTTTGCATCTAGCAATTCGATTTTTGTCTGCATATTGCTCTTGAAAGTCGATTTGATTTTCACAAGCGCATTACCAAATTCTTTGATCAAGGATTTGTTCTTGGTCTTGGCGATGATCTTCTCAGCCGTTATCAAGGCATTCACTTCTTCTTGCTGAAACTGCACTGGTGAGACAGTATAACCATCCATGATTGAGTATCCTCTCCCCTCCACGGTGATCACAGGCACTCCTGCTTCCTCAAGTTTGCGGATGTCTCTGTAAATCGTCCTTAGACTTACGTCAAATTTCTTTGCCATTTCGGTAGCCGTAATCAGTCGCTTTGATTTGAGCACCGTCAGGATTGAAATAAGTCTAGGTAATTGGCTCATTTGTTTGTTTGTAACAAAGGTAGTTAATAAGAGTGACAGATTGTGTCAAGGGTAACTTATAACTAGGATTTTTAGGATAGAGGGATTTTAGGATTGTGGGAGCCAACTAGGATTTTTGGGGATTTGGGGGATTGTAGGATTGTAGGATTGTAGGAACCAACTAGGATTTTTAGGATAGAGGGATTTTAGGATTGGGAACTAGGATTTTTAGGATTGGGGGGATTTTAGGATTTGTGGGATTGTGGGATTGTGGGATTGTGAATTTCTGGGATTTTTATTAGACGATTGCGTTTAATAAAATTATTTGGTACATTTGGGTTCTAAACGCAAACGTCTAATAATGCCGAAAATAATAGCGACAAAGGAAGACTGGATAAAATTGGGGTATAAGTTATTTGCTGAACAGGGGATATCGGGGATTGTCATTGAAAATATGGCGAAGAAACTCAAGGTGAATAAATCTAGTTTTTATTGGCACTTTAAAACCAAAAAGGAATTTATTGATGAGATTGTTTCTTATTGGGTATCGAGTGATACGGTACAAATAATAGAAGCCACCGACGTGCAAACATCAGCGAAGGGGAAATTTGATACATTGGTGAAGTTGGCATTTAAGAAGGAGCCGTACTTGGATTTTATTTTCTTTTTGAAGCGGTATGCCAAGAAGGATAAAAAAATGCAAAAGTTGATTGATGACATTGATCATCAAAGAATAGCATACACCAAAAATATTTTACTGGAAATGAAATTCTCCAAGTCAGATGCGCAAGCCAAGGCGGTATTGTTTTACAAGTACCTGATTGGTTATCACGAAATGTTGCGGTATAAAACCCAAAGCCCGGATTACGTGAAAGAAGTAAAAAAGGAATTAAAGCAGTTTATAAACTATTGACCATGAACACGAGAAATAATTATCTACTTATCGCAGGTCTCATCAATCTCACCACTTTTTTTCTTCACCTCATAGGAGGACAAATAGATTTGGTGGATCCGATGATGCACTCTGCTCTACCGCTTGAAAAAACTTCGCAATTACTTGGGGCTTGGCATATGGTTACTATTGTACTCTTGGCAACATCGTATGTCTTCATCTCAGCGGGATTGGGGAAAAAATATGCGCATAGTTATGACCTGCTTCACTGCTCCGCTTATCTCAACTTATCATTTTGTATTCCTTTCCTCGCAGCAGGATTTTATTACGGGCTGTTGGTTCCTCAATGGGTGTTTTTTCTTCCGATTGGAGTACTCGGAATATTGGGAGTGAGAAAAATGCATGAGCATGATACCGTTGCTCAAGGCAAAGTGCAGAGTACCTAAGATAGCTCCCTATCATTCAATCCATAGATTCGTGTACTTTTTCTTAACGGGATTGATCGAAGTATTTTGGCGAAAGGAAATAAAACCTTTGATCATTTTTCCTATTATAATATACAATACGGATAAAAAACGCCTGCAAGCCATACGCCGCAATCCTAAAAATCATATTTTGAGGTATGATTTCAAAGAAAACGAAATATGGACTCAAGGCGCTTGGTTATCTTGCCAACCAAGAAAGCGATCTACCAGTCCAGATTTCATCCATAGCTCAAAGTGAAAACATTTCACAAAAATTCCTTGAAAGCATTCTACTCAGCCTTAAGAAAGCAGGCATCCTTGGATCAAAAAAAGGGAAAGGCGGTGGCTATTACCTGCGTAAAGAAGCCAAAGAAGTCAAAATGACCGAAATATATCGATTATTGGAAGGCCCTATCGCCTTGGTCCCATGTGTCAGCCTCAATTTCTACGAAAAATGTAGAGACTGCAATAGCGAAGAAACCTGCTACGTCAATCACCTCATGAAGGAAATCAGAGATACCACCCTCGATACACTCAAACACAAAACCTTAGAGGACTTTGTCTTAAAAAGGTAATCAGTTCAAGCTCAATATAAAACCGCTTGCTTTTCAACCAAACTCACGCATGCCTTGATTTCCTGTCAAAAGTTACCTAAATCGGCCAAAATCCATCAAAAATATCATTACCCTACTAAATCCATAGACTAATATCATTAAATGCTTTGATATTTCACAAAAAGTGAATAAGTTCGCAAACTCTAGTTAGCCCATAGGGTAATAATATTTACTGATAAACAGCCAATAATAGTGCAAACACAAGCAACTTTAGAAACTGAACATAAGAAAGTGACAAAGGAAAATATTGATGAAATCAATAAAGTTCTTAGACACAAAACTCCTGAATCGATCGTTTCATTCGCTCTGTCTATCTCCAAAAAACCAATCCTAACAACCAATTTTGGTCCTTTCTCGGCATCATTAACGCACCTAGTCAATCAGGCCAAACCAGACATCAAAGTCATTTGGTGTGACTCTGGTTTTAATACTTCTTTCACCAACCTATTTGCAGAAAGTTTGAGAGAGCGTTTGGATTTGAATTTAAAAATCTATACACCACGACCGGGTGCAACTTTGGATAACTTTCTCATCAAAGGTATTCCTTCCATCGAGGATCCAAGACACAAAACCTTTACTGAGTTGGTAAAACTAGAACCATTCCGTCGTGCATTGAATGAACACCAGCCGGATGTGTGGTTTACCAATCTTAGAAAAGGTCAAACAAAGTTTAGAGACAGTCTTGACATTCTTAGTTTTAGTCAGAATGGAATATTAAAGGTTAGTCCATTTCACTATTGGGATGATGAAGAGATTTTGAATTACCTAAAACTCCATGGACTTCCCAATGAAACCAGATATTTTGACCCGACCAAAGTATGTCAAACAAGAGAATGTGGATTACATATTTAATCCACCCTATCTTGACATTCATCAATCTACTTACCAACGGTAAGCTTATCCAATATATCTGCTCCTAGATACTTATCATCCTTGTGCATATACCATTTTCTTTGTTTGGGCAATCTGATATTTCCACCACTGGTCTCACCTTCTAGTAAAATATATTCCCCATCATTGGCCGCCTCATCATGATAAAATCGGTAACCGATTAAAGCATAAGTCTCTGGATGAAAATAAAAATACCAAATGTCATTTCCCACTGCAGGATCATACGTTACTTTCATTTGCAAAGAAGCTTTACCAAAAAAGTCTGCTTCTTGAACCACTGGATCTAGATGTGTGCCTTCATCGAGCAACTTGCCAGGCAACAACCACAGATATTGATAATAACTGCGCATCATTAAAAATCGTTTTTCATTCAGCCGATGGGTTTTTATATCTTCTTCAGATACATCAGAACTTCCATTTACCTTGAATGAAACTTCGCCTTTGTCATAACTGCTTACGATGGAAACATCTTCCTTTATTTGACTACTTGTAAATCTCTCTTGCGAAATATGACAGTGCAAACTAGTCTTTCGATCGACACCATTGGGTCTCGTTTCGATTAGGTCAAGGGTAAGAGGAGAGGAGAATAGTTTCCCTTTAGGATCGTGATATTCTATGCTTTTCTGAAGCAAATCTTCTGGAGTTATGGATGCTTGGCCCACTGAAATGGTACAAGTCAACAAAGCCATAAAAAATACAATGGTAAATCTCATTATTTCCAATTTTCCACAAATTAGAAAATAGAAATCACTGTATTGCAATTTATATAAAAAATAAGAGTCGAAGCAATATACACTGCTTCGACTCCTTAATCAGGTTTTTGCATCTTTATGCAAAAGAAAAATGGATTACTATCTCATGAATAGTATCATCAATTGTAAAATGAACTAAATAACTTCTTCATTGGTTTTCAAAATCTTAAATCGAAAGAAACAAGCCATAGGGTACCACAATTGATCGTTTCATCCAATATGAAATTGGGTAATTGTAAAATGTCAAAAGACATAATATACTTGACATAGAATACAACATGTATTCTTGAGCAACAACTAAAATGTAGACCTGATTAGAAAGGTAAAGAACATGTAAGGATCACGAATTTAATTTAAGTAAAAACTTCATTTGATCGAGATTCAAAATGTATCTAAAGTAAAGTTAAGGTGAAACAATTACTTTGTAAAGGTCTGGACACAGATTATCAATAAGTTAGATCAAATATCATGGAATACCCCTAGCGTTTCCCGTTATTTTAAACCTTGAGTATATAAAAGAGGGGGTCAAAATGCAAAAAAACATATCGTATCACATTTTTCCACCATTAACAAGGTTGATCATTTTCTTTCATTCTGTCACAAAAAAAATGAATCGGACTGCAACCAAATGCGGGTCCGATTCAAACTACTAATCAAGTATACATACTCTTAAAATTTTACTTTGAGTCGATATTTCTTAAACACCTTTAATTAATCGATTTCCAAAACAAAATTCAAGAGCAAAAAAAACTGATTTATTTATTGTTTATCATCGTTCTTAATTACTTAAAAACTTTTAGTCATTAAGATATGGAACCCAAATAAATGAAAACCATGTCCTTAGACATTTGTAATATATAACAATTTTTATTCAGCTGTTCAGCAACCGTTACAAAAAAGATCAAAAAATCCATGAAAACCACTAGAAATTTTTTGACGATTTGAAAGTATGCGCTATTATTTTAAGAATGGATGATATTCTCCCTTCAATCCAATGACGGACCCATTACGAATATCGTGCACAATCTGAATGGCAGGCCTCACCGCATCACTGAGATGCCCTTCTCCCTTCAAAATGTTTTCGTAACACCGTGTATGAAGATCAGTAAAGCCTGAAGAAAACTCAATTTCCTCACCGTTGACTGTGATGCTACGATAGGTAGTTTTACCTTCTGCTTTCACTCGTTCAGGAATTGCATTGAAATCGACACTAAGGAACCATCGTACATTTGCTCTCTTTAGTTGAAGGAAACCTGCAGCCTTGTCATGCTCGTGCACATGTATGGTATTGTTCTTTACCTCTCCAAAAATCCATGTGAGCATATCAAAGAAATGTACGCCAATATTGGTGGCTATGCCTCCAGATTTTTCTTCATCGCCTTTCCAAGAGACATGATACCAAGCACCTCTTGATGTTAAATAAGTGAGATCAATATCAAAAACTTCATCGACAGGAGCTTTTTCAATTTTTTCCTTCAACGCCAATATTGAAGTGTGCTCTCTTAATTGAAGTATGTTGTAGATTTTGCGCCCGGTTTCTTTTTCAATTGCGGATAAGGCATCGATATTCCAAGGATTTAACACAAGTGGTTTTTCGCAGATTACATCTGCATCCGAACGCAGACCAAATCTACAATGTGCATCATGAAGATAATTGGGTGAACATACAGAAAAGTAATCTATTTTTTCACCACCACGTCTGCGCTTATCAACATGTCTATCAAATCTTTCAAATGAAGTAAAAAACGAAGCTTGAGGAAAATACCGATCTATGATCCCGACACTATCATTTGGATCGAGCGCCGTCACCAAAGTATTGTTGGTGTCTTTGATGGCTTGCATGTGTCGTGGTGCAATATATCCAGCCGCACCGATCAAGGCAAAGTTCTTCATATTTTATTTACGCTTCCGTTTTTCAATTCATATTTACTTCCCGTATATGGACAAGTAAAATAATCAGCGTTAGAAAAATCCAATCGTTCGCCATACTCACTCATCCATCCTTTTTGTACACCCGGCACTCCGACAATCATCGCATAATTAGGCACATCCTCTTTCACTACTGAACCTGCACCAATAAAACAATATTGACCCAAGGTCACACCACATACTATGGTTGCATTGGCCCCAATGGTCGCCCCCTTTCGTACCGTTGTTTTTCTATACTCGTTTTTTCGCACTACTCCACTCCTAGGATTGTACACATTGGTAAAGACCATAGATGGACCAAGAAAGACATCATCTTCACAAAACACACCTTCGTAGATCGACACGTTGTTTTGCACTTTCACATTGTTTCCGAGCACCACATGGTTTGCCACAAAAACATTCTGCCCTAGATTACATCCCTCCCCAATTTTCGCTTCAGGCATTACATGACAAAAATGCCACACTTTTGACCCTTCACCAATCTGAGCCCCGGCATCAATGATCGCCGTTTCGTGAGCATAATATTTTTTAGAATCTGATGACATTTATTTGTTCATTATATCCAAAGATACACTTTACTGAAAGAATTCTTTGATGGCTGCGATGATCGTATCCTGAATCTCCTCCGTCAACTCCGTGTGCATCGGAAGCGAAATCACCTCTTGACTCAATTGCTCCACCACAGGCAAGGTAAATCCATCCTCCACATACTCTTTATAAGCGTTTTGTTTGTACAATGGAACAGGATAATATATACCAGTAGGAATTTCTCGCTTGCGCAAATGTTGCTGCAATGCATCACGACGACCATCCAAAATTCTCAATGTATATTGATGAAAAACATGGGTACTAAATGCATTGATCGATGGTGTTATCAATTCCTTCACATCAGCCAATTGCACACTATAATAATTGGCAGCAGCTGCCCTACTTTCTGCATATTGATCCAGGTAGTTCAATTTCACATTCAACACCGCCGCTTGCAGACTATCCAATCTTGAGTTACACCCAATTACCTCATGGTAATATTTCTTACTCTGACCATGATTGGCAATCATTCTTATTTTCTCATTCAACGCATCATCGTTGGTAAAGATGGCTCCACCGTCGCCATAACAACCGAGATTTTTGGAAGGAAAAAATGAGGTCGTTCCGATATGCCCAATCGTACCTCCCGACTGAATATCTCCATTTGGAAAAGTATAAGCCGAACCAATTGCTTGAGCGTTGTCCTCTATCACATATATATTATGTTCTCTTGCCAGCTTCATAATACCATCCATATCACAACATTGCCCAAACAAATGAACGGGCACCATCGCTTTTGTTTTTTCTGTAAGATAAGGTCTGATCAAGTCTGCCGTCACATTGAAATCATCCAGATTGGAATCGACCATCACCGGTTTCAATCCCATCAACCCAATGACTTCTGCTGTTGCCACGTAGGTAAAACTCGGAACAATCACTTCATCCCCCGGCTGCAAGTTAAGTGCCATCAATGCCACTTGAAGAGCATCAGTACCATTTGCGCAAGCGATCACGTGCTTCACACCCAAGTACTCTGCAAGGTTTTTTTCAAACTCACGAATGATGGGAGCACCCACAAAATAGCAGCTATCCACAACCTCTGCCATAGCAGCATCGATCTCATCCTTAATCTTTAAATATTGCCCCTTGAGGTCAACCATCTGCATATGAGTAAATTTTCTTTTCCTGATTGCTTGATTCCAATACAAAACGCACGAAATTGCGCTGTATTACACAAGATTACAAATGTATTATTTTAAGAATGGTGTTTGCCTATGAACCCAGATATTTTCTGGATTTTCATGATAGAATGCGAAAAACTTGATCAACGTTTGCCAAAGCTATTTTTGATCTCAAACAAGGCCGGATGCTCTTGCTTGATAAGACTTCCCAGCTTGCTTGCCCCTGTTTCGGTCAGATGAGACTTGTCAAAGTAATAATATTCTAGGGTTTCTTCTGACATGATTTTCTTGATGCCAGCATCGCCCAATAAAGAAATATAATGGATCCCAATACTGTTCAATTGGGATTTCAAAAATAGGTCTAGCAATTTTTTATCGTACACAAGCCGCTTCTCCAAGTCTGAATACCTCACTGCAAAATTATTTATTACTTCGGGATCATCAGATCCACTTCCTTTCACCAACTGCGGGATCGTACTTTTAAAAACCATCTTAGGACCAAAAACGTATATGGGCGCATCCGTCTTCTTCTTCAACTCCAGCAAAAATCTTTTAAGCCCTACCAAATCTTCCACAGGCCAATGGTCGTGTAAAAAAATGGCATCTGCAGTCTTCCACTCCTTTCGGTTGATAAAATTGTTAGACATCTTTACACACTTCTTTTCGTTTTTTGGAAGTACGGCAGTGGCTCCAAAATGATAACACAAATGTGTCGTTGGCATAGAAACTATGGTCGATGTAAATCCATTCAATTTGAAAGCATAAATCAAGTCTACAGCATGTGAATTCCCCATCACAATTACCTCACTATCGTCACCCTCCAAAATAGGACTATCAGGACTGGCGTCTTGCCAATAACGCTTCATTTCATCCTCGATGTTTTCTTCCTTCAGTATGGCAATTTCAGAAATTCCCGCTTCCTCTTTATCTTTTTGGATCGTATAAAAATACCCCATAGATAATACCAACAAAGTCAATACTGGCATCGCCACTTTAAATGGCAACCATCGAATTTCTTGTTCTTTGTACCTAAATTTTTGTTCGACAAATTTCCACATCAAGATTCCGAGTAGTACGCTCAAGGCAAATAAAGCAATCTGCTCTGAAAGCACGAGGTCATCAATCTTTACCAATTTGCAAAATACGATCAATGGCCAATGCACCAAATAAATTGAATAAGAGGATTTACCAATTGACTCCAACAATGCAGCCGTGTGGGTCTCTTTTATGTGCAATGGAAAAACCAAAACCAGCATAACTCCCAAGCAAGGAACCATCGAAAACAATCCCGGCATGGACACGGATGAATCCAATAGATGCGCCGAACCAATCATCAAGCCTATTCCTAAATAAGAAAGCAATTGTAATTTCTTATTTCCATCTCCTAAAGCTGATTGCATGAATACCGCCAAAAATCCACAGATGAATTCGAACAACCGAAAGGGCAACATATAAAAAACCATATTGGGGTTGGCGGTATGATAAAATTCTGCTGCAACCAATGACAACAAGCCCACCACTATCGCAACCGTCAACATTACTTTTCTTCCTATTTTTGATAGCAGTAAAAGCAACAATGGCCATAGAAGATAAAACTGCTCTTCGACTCCTAAAGACCAGGTATGTAGCAAGGGCTTTAGCGTAACATCTGCATCAAAGTATCCCTGCTCCCCTAAAAAGAAAAAATTGGAAAGCGATATGATCGCACTACCAGCAACCTTACCCAATCGTGGCATATTTGCGGAAGCGAGAAAAAAATAGGCGGCTATCAGTGTCAAGAAGATCGTGACAACCAAAGCAGGAAACAACCTCCTTATCCGCTTGACATAAAAGGTTGCTAAGTCAAACTTACATTGTTGGACATCTGCCAAGATATTCCTTGATATCAAATAACCAGATATAACAAAGAAAATATCAACGCCTAAAAAACCGCCTTGAAACAAAGAATAATCAAGATGATACAACACGACAAGTATGACCGCGAGAGCACGCAGGATACTTATATCTAATCTATATGAATGGGTTAATGGCAAGATGCTGTATTTCTACCCAAAGGTAAAAATACAAGCCAATTCAAAACCATTGGTGTTGATAATATTGATCAATGAATTTTATCCACCAGTGACCAAACCAAAACTGAGTGGAATCACATTAGGACCACCCTGATCAAACAGACCATCCAATCCGTACTGGATGTAAAAGCGAATAGGACCATAGCCTACGCGTGCTTCAAATTTTCCAAGAAGTGGATTCAAGTTAAAGTCGTCTCTGAATCTAATTTTTTCTTTGTCTTCGTATTTCAATTTATAGCTTCCAGTCAGCAAAATACTATACACATAACCAACAGACAATCTCAGTCCTTTCAACTTCGAACCAGGATTGGCATCCAGATCCAACATCAAAGGGATAGAGATATAGTTACCCAATATTCTATGTTTTCTGATTTCCTTGTCTACCGGTATAATTGCTTCTTCAATATTATCTGTACTAGCGAGCAATCCCTCTGAAAATTGAAAATCTCTTCTTTCCAATCGATAGTAAGAAAGATTCCATCGTACTCCTGCCATCAAGCCCAATTTCTGCACCTTGTCTTTTCCGTTGAGGCCCAAACGAAAATCTACCAAACCTGATCCCCATTGAATTGATCGTCCTATTCGTTGGTCCATAAAATTAATTTCGTCAGGCAAATCCAAGCCATTCCCTTCTGAAAAGTAGGTGTTGTATCCCACCAAAGAAACTGCATCTTTTACTACAAATCGTTTTTTTAATTTAACAGAATCTTGACTACCTCCAAACCCTTGCCCTATCAATGGCGCACTAAAAAAACAAAAAACCAAAAGGAATAGATTAAAATTTTTCATCACAATATTTTTATTATTAAAGTTGATCGTATAACCAATTGTACCTCTAAATATGTCACTATTAAACAGAATCTTCAAATTATCTGAACAACAATAGTCGAATAAAAGAATTCTAACTTAATCAACCATAAGTTAAACACTTACTTGGTTTTTTTTTGACGATATATTCAGTCGACACAAAAATGTATCTTCACCACATAAACAGACAAAATGGGTTTAAGACTAGCACTAGAAGAAAGAGCCAATGGGCAATGTGAATTGTGTAGCAACAAAGCGGAACTGGACAGCTATACTGTTCCTCCAAAAAATGGAGATGACATCGATGTAACCATTGCCATCTGCCCTACTTGTTTATCTCAGACTGAACAAATGGACAATCTCGATGCCAATCACTGGAGATGTCTCAACGACAGTATGTGGAGTGAAGTGCCCGCCGTGCAAGTGATGGCTTACAAATTATTGTCGTCAATGAAAGAAGATTGGTCTACCGACTTGTTGAACATGATGTATCTGGACGAAGCCAATCTTGAGTGGGCACAGGCTGGACTCGCAGACAATTCTGTTGTACACAAGGACAGCAATGGGAATGTACTTAAGGCAGGAGACTCTGTTGTATTGATACAAGACTTGAATGTCAAAGGTGCTAACTTTGTGGCAAAGAGAGGAACAGCAGTCAGAAGAATCTCTTTGGTGCAAGACAATCCGGAACACATTGAAGGCAAAGTAAACGATCAACATATTGTCATCCTGACAAAATTTGTTAAAAAGACCTAAGAGTCACGAATTCATATTAAATTTGTCCATCATACATAAAACATGACTAAAATGACATTGAAGCAACTAATTAAATTGGAAGACAAAGCCAAGGACGTATGGGTAATCAGCCCGTCGCTGCACTATGATATTGATGTTAAAGATTTTGGCGAACTGGTAAGCGTAAACTTAGAACAGAAAACAAAGTACAGATACATCGTTCCTGCTACTACGGAGATTACAAAAAACATTGCCAAGTATCAGAAAAAATACAAATTGACAGACGCAGAGGTAGAAGCAAATTTCTGCATTGTGGCAAGTTGTGACTTCTTACCATTTGTAACCGAAACAGCCATATACGATGCCAAAGGAAAAGGAGATTGTATTGCTTGCTGTGCTCCAGCAATGGAAGACAACAAAGATGTCATCCGATACAATGCAAAGACTTCAAAAGATATGGCGAAAGCATTCAGAGCTATCTGGAAAAAATACAAAAGAAAGAATCCTTAAGATTCAAAATATAGAGAATAGAATCATGATGATTCTATCATCACCAATACGGTGTTAGAAGTAATAAAAAAACCTTTCTTGTTTTACAAGAAAGGTTTTTTGGATTTAACACTTACGCTCTTCTACTGAGCCAACTTGTATCGCAGCCCAATATACAGTTCGCGACCTTTGGTCGGACCCCAACTGAAAGAAGGATCAAAGTATCTTCCGAATGGATCATCGGAAGCAAGAATCGGAAACTCTTGTCTGAAATCAAATATATTTTCAATACCACCGTAGATTTCAAACTGTGTCCAACGCTTGGTAATCTGCATGTTGATATTACTGTATGACTGAGAGTTAGACTCCAATCTAAATTCTTCGGGATAATTCTGTGTGTCTGGAAGACGCTGCTCCGAAAACCATTTATAGGTTACGTCAAATTGCCACAAATCATTGGCTGTAGTAAAAGAGTTGTTCATCAGCACTTTGTGCTTTGGAATGAACGGTAGATAGAATTTATTGATTTCTTGATCGACTCCGATTTGCTCTTGGTAAATGTCTAAGTAGTTGTAAGACAACTTAAGATCATATTGCTCGGAGAAGGTAAACTTACTTTCAAGGTTCAGGCTATTGGAAACGCTACGGCCAGAAAAGTTGTTGATGAATGCAGTACTTACCTCTCGATCGTAATCAGGGAAGATTTGGTTTTGGAATACCGTATGATACAAATCTGCTGATAGAGTAATATCTACTTTGTCCAAAAAGAAACTGTGGACGTAGTTGATTCCCGTGTTGATCGCTTCTTCTGGAAGTAACGCTTCTTCAAAGATTACATCTCTATTTCCTGCAAGTAGATTGATGCGCTCAGAAAATACATGCGGAATTCTGATTCCTTTTCCTACCGAAAATCTAAGATCAGAGCTTTCGCTCAATTCATACCTCACCAAAAGTCGCGGCACAAATTTCAGTCCGATGTCTTGATAGTGATCAGCTCTTATCCCAGTGATCAAGGTAAGGTCATTGTAATACAATGAGTGCTCTAAATATGCACCAGGTAATACGTAATCTTGGTTGTACTCGCCTGCGTAGGTAAACAAATCACTTTCTTCCACCAAGGAAATATCTTCTTGTAAGGTGTTGTTGATGTAACTCACTCCTACTTTCAAGTTGTTGTCATTGTCTCCATAGAAGTAATCCATAAAGAGATTGCTTGTCCAATTCAACTGCTCCGACTGGTATCGCTTGATACCAAAATAATTATCTTGCTCATTGATGAATAAAGAAGATTGAAAAGTCAAGGAGACATCATCCGTCAAGCTATAATTCAATTTTAAAGATTGATCGCCGTGAATCAGGTCAACATGCTGACCATATATTTCTGTGCTTCCCAAATGTTGTGCAGCATTATAATCCAATTGACCGCCTTCTCTTTTTTCTTTCCAAAATCTCAAAGCGAGTTGCGCTTTAAACTTATCGTTGGACGGATCTTGGTAAGTGATTTTATTGTAGGCACTTACTCTATTGGTGCGTACGATATCTCTAAAACCATCACCATCTTTGTCTCTGATATTAGCAGGTGTGGTCAAATGCAGTGCAGTGAAATTATTCCATTTCTCTTTGTTGATCGCATGATTGATATTGTATTGCGAACCGCCAAAAGAATCGGCGAAAGCATTCAAGTACAATTTATCTGTTTCGTCTGCAGCATGTGGTATGATATTGATTTGTCCACTGATACTTTGAGCTCCTTGCAATACTGAATTGGATCCTTTGGAAACATAAATGGCTTGGATCAGGGTCCCAGGATAGGATCCGGTCCCATATTGGTAGGAAGAACCTGAGATGAGTGGCAGGTCATCAAAAAGTATTTGATTATAGACACCAGACAAACCTAAGATTTGAAGTTCCTTGGCATCGGTGATGATGTTGGTTGTGGCAGCTACGACATTGGAGTTGGTCGAGAAGCAGCCGGCGAGACTGCAGCAGGCTGCTCGTTCAATCTCTCTAGTACCGATGATTTCGATTTTAGCAGCATCATCGGCGTATCTGGTCGCGTTGGCCTTGGTGCTGATCTGAACCCCATTGATGGTGTTGTCTTCGATGAGCATGATTTCCCAATGCTTGAGTGTTCCTACATTTATTTTCTCCGCTTTAAAACCAACGAATGAAAAGGTCAGGGTTCTGTTTTCAATTCCTTCATCAGAAATGGCAAACAAGCCATCTACATCTGTAGTTGTTCCTATACTCGTTCCTTCCCATACTACATTGGCACCCACGAGAGGCACGCCATCTATGGTAGTAATCAAACCAGTGATTTCTTGGGCACTTGCGCCTGAGAAAATCACCAACATAGAGATAATAGTAATATATAGCTTCTTCACGGATTGTATTTGATTCATATCAAAGATAAAGGAATAGATACTGGTGTACATGGAAATTGAGGTAATTCACAGCTTTTTAACATCTATTCTTAATTTATTTACACATTATTATTGTTTGGCTTAAGGGTAAAAAATCAAAATAATTCATTGTTTTTTCGCCTAATTGTGGTGTAAAAATGGTTGACTGGGATTAAAATCCTAATTTTTGATAAAAAAATCAAATATTTTTTAAGCTTGGTGCAGCGTTTTTGTATTTTGAAGAGTCTTAATAGTATAAATGCTTGGCAAAGTGCCAATTTAGAATTTTTAGAATAATTCAAAACCTTTTTATTATGGAAAACGATGCATTACAATGGGTCGCTTTAACCGGCGGCGTTCTAGCAGCAGCTGCAATTCTTACGTACATTTTGTACAAAGCCAATTTATTACCTGACTAAACGGTTTTTTGAAAGAATATAATAGCTAGCTAGCTAAAGAAGGCATTTCCAATCTTGGAGATGCCTTTTTGCTTTTTAAGAAATTCATTTTGTTTCCAATTACTGTATTCAGTAAAATTGAAAAAGGCAAATCACGCTACGTTGATTTGCCTTTTTTATGCTTTAAATTTTCTTGATGCTTACTTGGTAAGAATCTTCATTCCGATGTTCAATAGATCGTCCATCATATTTCCATCACCATCCATATCCAACAATTTACCGAAAACACCTGAAGCTCCTCCTCTCTGCTGTCCACCTTGTGCTCCACCAAGCAATACTTTTGCCAATCCACCAAGATCAAGACCATTTGATTTCTGCGCCTGACCTGCTACTCCCATTACTACGGGTGCAATCAATTGCATCAATACCCCTGATTTAAAAATATCAAGACCACTCAACTGACCGATCATCTGCGCTGCCTCCAACTGTCTGTTACCCAAAAGGTGATTAACGATTCCTGTACCGTTGGTCGTACTTTGATTGTTAACTTGGGCTTGACCTGAGAGCACTCCCATTAGATTTCCCAAAATTCCACCATCGTGGTCTTTTTTCAATGCACCCATAAGACCTCCCCCTGTATTCTGCTGCTGTGCACTTCTTGACATAGCTTCTACAAGTAGTTCTGTAACTCCTCCCGCTGCTTTTTTGACCATATTTGGATCCTGCGCACCGATTTGTTTAGAAAGTTGGATGATTACATTGTCATTTAAATGTTGATGTACCTGATTGATTAGATTTGACATTTGTTGTTTTTATTTTTTGATTAATGAGCTTATTGTTCAAGCTCGTTCCAGTAACTATAAGCAAAATTTGAGCTAGTAAAGTTCCATAAGGAAGCAAATCTTCTGAAACAATTCAATAATTGGTGTAATCATCTATCAGCTGACAGAAAATCGGCTAAAAAGCAGGATTCATCGAATAAGCAAAAGTAATTGGCATTTCCATGCAACCAATTCTCATCTTTGCTATACCTATAGTAGATTAAAACACTCAATACGTGCAGAAAATTATTACCATACTCCTACTTGGCTTGCTAAACATCACAGTAAGTTACTCACAGTCAGAATTTACCATAAGCGGAACCATCTCAGATGGTAGCAGCGGTGAATCCCTTATCGGGGCGAGCATTTTGATCGACGAACTCTCCGTCGGGACCGTCACAAATGCATACGGCTTTTACTCCATCAGCATCCCAGAAGGAAGCTATACACTAAAATCCTCCTATGTTGGTTTTGCTTCTTTCGAGAAGCAAATCGACCTTACGCAAGACATCAAACTAGATATCGAACTCCAAGAAGAAGGAGCTGTCTTGGCAGATGTGGTAATCACCGCAGAAAAGGCCAATAAGAATGTTGAAAGTGTGGAGATGAGCAAAGAAAAAATGTCAATTCAAAAAATAAAAAGTATTCCAGCTGTATTCGGGGAAGTAGACGTGATCAAAGCGATCCAATTACTCCCAGGGATCTCAGCAACAGGAGAAGGCCAATCTGGTTTTAATGTAAGAGGTGGATCTGTGGATCAAAATTTAATCTTACTTGATGAAGCTACTGTGTATAACGCTGCTCATTTTCTTGGATTCTTTTCAGTATTCAATCCGGATGCGATTAAAAATGTAGAAGTATACAAAGGAGGAATTCCTTCTGAATATGGTGGAAGACTTTCATCTGTACTCGATATCAGAATGAACGATGGAAACAAGAAGAAATTTGGAGTAACGGGTGGCATTGGCAGTATTTCATCAAGAGTCACCATCGAAGGACCTATTCAAAAAAACGAAAGCTCTTTTTTGGTTTCAGGGAGAAGGACCTATGCCGATCAGTTCTTACGATTTGCCAGAGATACATCCATTCGCAACAACAAAGTTTTCTTTTACGATCTGAATGCCAAGGCCAATTATAAAATTGGAGACAACGACAGAATTTATCTTTCGGGATATTTTGGAGATGATGTATTCAAATTTTCTGGAGCACAGATCTCTTGGGGAAACAAGACCGGAACGGCAAGATGGAATCACGTGTACAATAGCAAATTGTTTTCAAACCTGACTTTCATCTATAGCAAATATGATTACAGCCTAGGAAGCAACTCAGATGATGGTCTGGGCTTCACATGGGATTCTGGCATCGAAGATTATTCAGGAAAATTGGATTTCAACTATTTTCTCAACTCCAGCAATTCAATCAAGTTTGGCGCACAATTGACCAGTCATGATTTTGAACCTGGTAAGATTATTCCAATAGGAGAATCCATTTTCACAGGACTTGATCTTGATGACAAGACAACACTAGAAGGAGCCGTCTACTTGAGCAATGAACAGAAGTTTACGGACAAGTTCTCAGCCATCTACGGACTCAGACTTTCGATGTTTGCCAATACAGGTGGAACCAATGTCTATTCCTACGACGAGAATTTCGTTGTAAGCGATACGACCCTCTACGACAAAGGAGAGATTTACAATACCTTCGCCAATCTCGAACCAAGACTAGGACTTAAATATACTTTGGGTGAAAACAGTTCGATCAAAGCAAGTTACAACCGAATGGCGCAATACATTCACCTGGCATCCAATGGGATTTCGAGTTCTCCACTTGACGTGTGGTTTCCGTCATCGACCAATGTAAAACCGCAACTGGCGGATCAATATGCCATTGGTTACTTCCAAAACTTCAAGGACAACATGTACGAAGGATCTGTGGAAGTGTATTACAAGGATATCCAAAATGCCATTGACTTCAAGGACCATGCTTCATTGTTATTGAATCAGTTTATAGAAGGAGAACTGCGGGTCGGAGATGCAAGAGCTTATGGCGCGGAACTACTCGTAAGAAAAAACACAGGCAAGCTGACTGGATGGGTAAGCTACACGCTAGCCAAAAGCGAAAGACAGATTGCAGAAATCAACAATGGGGAATGGTACAATGCGACTTGGGATAAAACGCATGATGCATCATTGGTGCTCTCTTACGAACTCAACAATCGAATCAGCTTTTCAGGAAACTGGGTGTATGCGACGGGCCGAGCTATTACCTTGCCTACAGGCAAATACCAATACCAAGGAATATCTGTTCCAGTTTACTCCGACAGGAATGCCGCAAGAATGCCAGATTACCATAGAGCAGATATCGGCTTCACTTTAAGGAACAAAGAAAAGCTGAACAGAAAATTATTCTGGGATTTGAATGTATCGATTTACAACATTTATAATCGACACAACGCTTATTCGATCAACTTCACAGAAGATCCAGACAACAGCAATCAGCAGATTGCAGAGCAGACATACATCTTCCCTATTCTTCCATCCGTAACTTGGAATTTTAAATTTTAGACAATGAAAAACATTATATATATAGCCCTTTTTATTTCCATCGCACTCAGTGCCTGTACCGAAAGGATTGAGTTGGACTTAAATACCGACGAAAATGTGAGACTGGTGGTGGATGCCATGATCACAACAGAATCGAAAGCGCACTTGGTAGACCTAAGCTTGACCACCGATTTTTTCCAAGAAGGAATTCCTGATCGTGCCCAAGAAGCCATTGTATCTATCAGCGATGGCACGACCACAAAAATTCTCACCGAGGACGAGCCTGGTAAATATTATACTTCTGACAGTTTTGCCGGAGAGGTAAACAAGACTTACACTTTGCAGATTGATTACGAAGGAGAAACGTATACAGGAACTTCTATCCTTCCGCCGGTGGCCACTTTGGATTCAATCAAAGTTGTTTCCTTTGAACCAGAAGAAGATCCATTTGAAGAGGAAGAAGGTCCACTGGACAACCATTTTGTCATTGCTTATTTTCAAGAGCCTAGTGAACCGGGAGATTTTTACATTTTTAAAATGTTGATCAATGGAGAGTATTACACGGAAGGAATTCAAGAATGGTTTTTTACCGATGACACAGCAGTGAACGGAAGTTATATCGGCGACGCACAATTTTTCAGCTTTCCAGCTGAGGAAGGAGACACGATTACTTTTGAACAGTTTTCAATCACGGAAGAAGTCTTTGACAATCTGAATGCGGTATTATTGGAAACCGTTTTCCGAGGTGGTTTATTTGATGGCGCTCCCGCAAATGTACCCTCCAATATCAACAATGGAGCAGTGGGTACATTTATCGCTGCCGATGTTCAAAGCAAATCGGTGATCATCGAATAAATGAAATAGATATAATTATTGGTTTGTAAGTAAGTTAGATAAGTACAAAGAGCACAGAAGTTTATTTGTGCTCTTTTTTTCGCTTGCGCAAATGTGGCTTAAAGATATCCAAACAATATCTTCATAAGTATAAATCCCTTTTTAGATATATAAGTGCGTATCTTCTTGTACAAAGTTAAAAGTAATGAGCCATACAGGTCTGCTTGTAAAAGAACCCAATGTTTTGTTTAAATTTGATTATTCATTATTTACTTAATCAAATATAGCATCACCTAATAACTTTCAAGATGAATTTAAAACCTGTACTCGTTCTACTAATTTCTTGCTTTTGTTTTTCATCTTTTGGTCAGATGCACAAAGATTGTGATGACGCACTCCAACTATGTGGAGATTCACCATTCACCATCGAGGTTTTTGAAGGAACTGGAGATAGTGATGATGGGGTAACTTCTACATGCTTAATCATGGAATTTTCGTCAACTTGGATTGCAATAAATCCAATTACGGGAGGTGATTTGGTTTTTGAAATAACTCCAGCGGAAGATTTAAATGATCTTGACTTCGCCGTGTACCAATTGACCAATGGAGACTGTGAAACCAAAGAGATCATCAGATGTATGGCCTCAGGCGAAACGGCAGGTGCTCCTGTTAGTTCAAACGAACCATGCCAAGGTTCGACTGGTTTGGCTTTCGGTGAAACAGACACAGAAGAATTACCTGGTTGCAGCGACGGAGACAATAATTTTTTGGCACCCTTGCAGGTGCAACCAGGAGATCAATATATACTTTTAATCAACGACTTTTCTTCAAACCTAAATTCCTTTACTTTAAGTTTTGGCGGTTCTGCCGAATTGGATTGTATCACACTTACGAGCAATGAAAATATCAGTAACATAGATCAAGCACCGTTATTTACTGTGAACCAAAACAATGATCAGCTATCGATTAAAACTCAGGAATTTACTGGGAGTGGCACATTGATTTTGTATGCCATCGATGGCTCCAAGGTTTATGAAAAAATTGTTTTTGCTCATGAACTCATCCACCTTGATTTTCCATTTCCAATAGGGTCGTATTTTGCCACATTGCGCACGCAACATGGCGCACAATCAGAAAAAATTCTATTTCTAAAATAACATCGATAAGATAGATCAAGCAAGGATGAAAAAAGTGATGGTGATAGGCTGTTGTGGTTCTGGAAAATCCACATTCTCTAGTAAACTTGCAGGTATAACACAACTCCCTATATATCATCTCGATCAATATTATTGGAAACCCAACTGGACCGAAATGGACAAGCCAGCATGGGAATTGATTGTGCAGAAACTTGCCAACAAGACCCATTGGATTATAGATGGCAATTATGGAGGAACACTGGATATCCGAATAAAAGAAGCAGATACAATTGTCTTTTTGGATCGATCAACGATCGTATGTCTTTGGCGTGTAATAAAGAGGATTATAAAATATCATGGGCAAGTGAGACCTGACATGCCTAAAGGCTGCAAAGAACGCTTTGATTGGGATTTTTTACACTATGTAGCTATATTCAATCTTACAAGGAGGAAAGGAATCTTAAGAAAGATTGACGCAGCAAAGTCAGGAAAAGAGGTGTTGGTTTTTAAAAGCGACCATGCTTGTGAAAGATATTTGCGCAAGCTAAAAAAATAGGCTCTCTTCAATCTCGAAATTCAAAAATTAGTCACACATAAAATAATTTATTAAAATCGGATTTACTCCGAGTAAACCACAATTAAGTCAATCTCTATAGATCACTGATGAATCCCATAATCTTGCTTAATCTATCATAAGCCGACAAAATAATATATCTTCGATATTATGAAAGAACTGCTTACTCAGATTCGTGCTTGTGACATATGCAGTCCTCATCTTATCGATGGAGTCAATCCAGTATTGACCGCGCACAAAAACAGTAAGATTGCGATCATCGGTCAAGCGCCTGGAATCAGGGTTCACAAATCTTCTGTGCCATGGGATGACCCAAGTGGTGTGCGTCTCAGAGAATGGCTTGGGATTGATGAAACTGTTTTCTACGATCCAAAGATTGTTGCCATCATTCCTATGGGATTTTGTTACCCTGGTAAAGGTAAAACCGGAGATCTCCCTCCAAGAAAAGAGTGCGCACCTATGTGGCACGGCAAGTTATTTGAAAAAATAAAAAACATTGAACTTACGCTGCTGATAGGCATGTATGCACAAACGTATTATTTGGGTTCCGACAGAAAGAAGACGCTTACCGAAACAGTGCTTCATTACGAAGAATATCTTCCAGAATTTCTCCCGCTTCCCCACCCCTCTCCTAGGAACAATATTTGGTTGAAGAAAAATCAATGGTTTGAAAAAGACGTGGTACCATTGATGAGAAAAAAGGTGCAAAAATTCCTGTAAGAAAATATGTAACTTTAATCAACAAAGATTCAATCATTATGCTTTCATTCAACAAAGATCACCGAGTCACAGAAAAATTCAAGGAGTACCCGCAACATGTGAAAAAGAAAATCAAACATTTGCGCAAGCTTATCATTGAGACGGCCAAAGAGCATGAGCAAGTTGATCAACTGGAAGAAACACTCAAGTGGGGAGAACCAAGTTATCTTGCCAAAAAAGGAAGCACGATCAGGATTGACTGGAAAGAAAAATCACCAGATCAGTATGCGATGTATTTTAAATGTACCAGCAAATTGGTTCAGACATTCATGGAGGTGTATGGGGACAAATTCAAATATGAAAAAACCAGAGCTATTTTGTTTTCATTTGACGATGAGGTGCGAGTAAGGAACTGAAGGAATGCATTGAAATGGCATTGACCTACCACAGCATCAAAGACAAACCCCTACTAGGAAAAGGTTAGTATTAAAAAAAGACCATCCAATGAAAAGAATTTTAGTTTTGCTCGTTTTTGTTTTTGTAAGTGCAACGACTTGGGGGCAAGATCAATTTCATAGCAAAATTGATCATTACATAAAATCAATGAGTGATTATCTGTACATACACCAAGACACCATCCTGATATCCTACCAAGCATGGACGACGAGAGAGTCGCTTGTATTGGACATCAGCAAATCCCATTTTAGCTTTGATGTAGATGGAAACAAAATAGAATCATCGAAGGTATTGGGCGAACCGATTGTGGTCAACGATACGTTATCTTACCAAGGATATATTGACAACTACAAAGCCAACTGGGTGCTTGCAAAATTCAGTGGTCAGAATAAAGTCATCGGAACATTCTACAATTACAAAGAAAATATACCTGTGGTGTCCTATGATTTATATGCAACAAGAGCACTAAGTCCCGAAGAAATTTCTCAATATGTCTTGGACTTCTTGGCAGCACATAGACCTAAATTTATACCAACAACAGTCATCACGATAGAGAAATATGACATAGAGGATGACACCATGCTTAAAGCGTACATTAAAAGAATCATGCAGCCAAAAAAGAGATAATCATATCGCTCTTTTTTATGAAGGCATGTCCGCCAACATCAAAAAATAAGCTCGAAGGAATAAAATAAAATGTATTTTTGTCCTTCAATCACCATGCTTTTATGAAAAGATTTTTGTACATCATCCTTGCTGCTATATTTATAACCCTGACTATAAACTCATGTGGTGGAGATGCAGCAAACACGCAGAAAACGATTAGTTATCCAGAGTTTTATAGAGGCTGTAATCATGTAAAGGTACTTTTGTCCAAAGGCCAACTGCGAGAAGCCATGGATTTTTATGATGACCTATCTAAGCAAGTTCCGTATGCATTGTCTAGGTATTATTATACGTTTGCACAAAAGGCAGCAGAGGCGAATGATTGTGCCAATACCCATAAATACTTAAAACTGGCAATGGAAAATGGAAAGGAATATGGGGCAATGACCAGCAACATCCAAAAAATAAAAAACTGTGATGATGCCATCAAAGATCTCATTGCCAAGGAAAAAGAAATCCATGACAAACATTTTAACTACGACTATAAAAACGGCATCGATTCTTTATTTGCTAAGGACAAACGATATAGAGATATTGCAGATTGGACACATAAGGAAGAGCACGATTCCATCTTTAAAAAACAATTTTTGGACATGTATCGCAGATACGGTTATCCAAGTGAAAAAATAATTGGCACGATCTCCGCACAAAATGCACGTCTATTGATGTTGCGATTGGAGCCAGGAAAAGGAAACAAAGACTTTTTACCCATCTTCAGAGAAGGATATGAAAAAGGCTTTATCAACGCAAGAAATTATGCAGGATTCACCGACCGAAGAATCGCCAGAGGCATCAATTATGTTGCACCCTATTACTACGAAATGCCGACACAAGATTATTCTCAGATGATAGAGGTCGAGCGAGCTGAAATAGACAGAAGAAGAGACTCAATCGGACTAGAAGCCATTCCTCGGAGACCACAATAAGCCTTTCGGCAAATATTGAAAATCTAATCAAGATTCTTTTTCTAAACTTCTGTTGACTATCTTTAAATCTTTACAACGTCATCCTAGCTTAAAACCCAAGCTATGAATACCTCAAAAAACACATTTCTGTTATTCTCACAAAAGTCTTTCGTAGGATTTACTTTCATACTGTTTTTCATCCATTGTCTTCCTAACAATATCCTTGCGCAAGATTGTAATTGCAAGGTGGAGCAGGTGCAAAGCAATACAGTACAAGCTTGTCAACTTATCGTGGGTGATATACTAGAAGTTGCTACGGTCGCCGAACTGAGAAGTGCCATCAGTCAAGCAAATAATGGAGGCGGCAATATGACCATACTCATCGAGGATGGCAGTTATCCGATTGCATCAACAGCTTCATTTCCATATATCACGGCGGACAATATTGTATTCAGAAGTAAGTCCGGAAATAGAGATGCTGTCATCATTTCTGGACAAGGCATGGTGGCTACCAGCTCTACTGAAAATGGTTTTCTCATCGCTGGAAACAATGTAACCATTGCAGATCTTACCATAAGAGATGTGGGCAATCACGGAATTCAAGTAAGTGGACACGATCTCATGGTGCACAATGTGCGGATACAAGATACTTATGAACAAATGATCAAAGGATCAACTACTGCGGAAAGTATTGACAATGCCATCGTTCAATGTTCTTTGTTTGAGTACACGGATGGAATTGGGCCCAACTGGTATATTGGAGGACTGGACATTCATAAAGGAGATGGATGGATTGTGCGGGATAATATATTTAGAGATATCTCTAGTCCACATACAGCAGTTGCAGAACATGCTATTCATTTTTGGCGAAATTCCCGTAACAATACCATCGAAAGGAATGTCATATACAATTGCGATAGAGGGATAGGTTTTGGTCTTGGCAACAACCCGCCCGAGAACGATGGAGGTATTATCAAAAACAATATGATCTACAATGATGGGCAAGGTATTTACAATGATGTCGGCATCGGTCTTGAAAGTTCGCCCAATACCCAAGTGTACAACAATACCATATACGTAGCATATCCAAATGCCATAGAATTCAGATTTGAAAGCACAATGAATGTTGAAGTGAAAAACAATCTTTGCAATAAAGCCATCACCTCAAGAAATGGCGGAACGGCCAATACTGAAACCAACTATACTTCTGCCGCAGCAAATTGGTTTGTCGACACCAACAACGGCAACTTACGATTAGCATCGGCCAATCCGGAGACCATAGACCAAGGAAGCGATCTAGGCAATTTGGTAGCTATTGACCTCGATCAAAACATACGCCCAGTTGGTGAAGGATATGATATCGGAGCACAGGAATGGCAAACCATCAGTAGCATAGATGACCTTGAGCTAATCAAATTACAAATAACACCGAATCCATCAAGCAATCAGATCCGATTAAGCATCGATGAAGATTTACGAAATGTTGCGATTCAAATTTATGACATGCAAGGAAGATTGGTTAAAAATATGACCAATATAAACAGCCCCAATACAAGCTTGGATATATCCACATTGAGTCCAGGCACCTACCGATTATTCATACTTCAGAAGGGGGAAATAAAAGCGCAGGAAAATTTTGTGAAAAATTAAAACACAGGCTAGTTGCTCCCAGAGATGCTATCCGAAAAAATTAAAGATAATTGAGACATTGTGGAAATAGATCGGGCTTGCAGGAGGCTGTTCACTTACTTTGTTTAGTCCTATTGAATATCTGATCTCTGGAGCCAAATGAAAATAACCAAGATCGATATCAAATCCAATACCCAGGTCAATGGCTGGCGTCCATGTACTGCCCATCACTTCCGAATTAGGGCTTTCTGCTTCCACCGGTAATTTGATGGCTGGACCTGCATAAAAATAGGCTCTGTTCTTTTTGAGACTTGGCTTGATCACAAAGTGTGTGGCCATATCCAAGCTGATCGGAAAAATCAAAAACTCATCGAGTTCGCCATTGGCACTATCGTACAATACGACATTGTTGAATGAAAAACCAGCGGTGGGTGAAATGTAAAGTCGTTTGGAAATTTTGTATTCGCCCATCACTTCTAACCTAAATCCCAAACCATTAGAAAGTATTGCATTAGGAGGAAGTTCTTCAACTACAAAGGCATTGGAATAGTTCAAACCGAGATTTATTCCAAATTTAAAATCGGGACCCAGGCTTGAGTTGGGATTAGAATCTGATGTTTGAGCTGACATGTTGGCTAGCAATAAAAATAGGAAAGCTGATGCAAAAATAAAGCGCATTCTAAAAGTTTGAAATTAAGTTAGTCGTTTGTCTTAAAACGGGGCGAGTATGCGCTTATTGCATTGACAAGAAGATTTTTTTTGGAGCCCAGAACGACTGTAAAACTTCAATGCTATCTCCTGACGCTTTTTTCAAACCAACTTTTCATTACTTCTTCTCCTATCCTATTTTGCGGTGAAAATCCGATATGTGACATTCTACGTCGTCCAGAAGCGACTGCTTCTTTGCGTCTTTCCTCCATCCTTTTGTAGAATTCTTCTTGGCTATCTCTATAGGAACCACGGAACCATTTCCAGATGTAAACACCATCAAACCAGGGTTCATTCCAAAGGCTTTCAAACATGGCGTCAAGGCAGACTGCCTGAATTTCATCCGACTGCACGACAGAATCATCCAATTGACGAGGCCAAAGCCATGGTTCTATCGCCGCATCGGTGGTATTCCGATATCCAATCTCGGTGAAGATGATCGGCTTGCCATATTTTTCGGTTACGGCTTTCATCGCAGCAACATGTGGTTTCCAAGCATCGAGCAACATATTTTTGGTTGGGTTTTCTTTTTTGCCCAGCGGGAAGTATCCTTGAATCCCTATGGCATCAAGATGTCCCCAAAAGGTAACTTCTTCATATTCTTTGTAGAAATTGGCAGCGTAGGTTACTTTGCCTTTGTATACCTCTCTTACTTTTTGAATCAGTTCGATCCACTTTTCAGGATACTTGGTGGTGGTGAGATAAAGCTCTGCCCCTATGCACAGGGCATCCATATTCCCTTCTTCCGCCACTCTGGCGTAATGCATCATAAAGTCAGAATAAGAGCAAAACCACGCATCCCATTCCTCGTCAGACTTCATCGCTATATCAGATCTCCAAAAACCATCTGCATTGCTGATCCAGATGTGAGGTTTTAGCATGACCTTGATGCCTTGCTTGTGCGCCAGCTTAGTTGTGTGTATCAATCCTACATCCGACCCTCCCCAATTTCTACTGGAGCCACTGTATCGCACCTCAGCATTGTCATGTCCATCCATCCAACCAAAAGGAGTCTGTGATATCCAGTTGATATGATTTTCTACTACGTGATCCATATTATGATCCGTAATAGAGTCACCTGCTACCCAGCACACACCCCGGATCATATCGGGTTTCAATTCGCCCACCTGCCCTATTCCACTGCTGAGAAAAGAGAATAAGAATATCCCACACAAAATCACTCTAAAAATCATTCAATATATTTTGCTCAAAAATAAAAAAAGGTGGGATAAAAATATGTCTGAGAGGGGATGATAGGGAATAATTAACGGGAGAATTGGAATTTATAACAGCACATAAAAATTTAAAATTCAATATTATTGTGAGAGAATTTGAGGATATAAAAAGTTATTTCACAAAGCCAGAATTGAACAGCAATTTTAATTTTTCCATCAGTACAAAACCCATTGAAAAAGACTATGGGAATTTTTTTCAAATTCATTGAGCAACTTATATAAGAGGAGTAAAATCATGTTAATCATTGAATGATAGTTATTTCATCTTAGCAACCTTTATCTTCCATCATGTGAGTTACATCTGGATATTTTCTTCGTTTAACCAAGACATGATGGTTCGAGAAAACCCATCAATAAAAACTTCAACACCTTAATCGACGGTTTAGTCACCTATGTTTTAAAATAAGATAGGAAATGGGTACTTTGTAAGGGACAGGTAAACTTTTGAGATAGTCGCTGAATAACTGATAATCAACGACTAGTTGAAGGGTGTAAGAGGTATTAACAAGTTATCAGCAAGCTAAAAAATTGGTTCTTTACAACTAATCACAGAGTCTAATAAAGCATTGATTTCTTGTTCTAAATCATTAGTGGAATCTAAATAATTAATAAGTCTTAGCCGATCAAGTAAAAAACTCTTTCTGATGTCTGAAAGCTTAAACCATTCTCCATTATAATTTCGATAGCAGAATGGGATGAAAACCATATTTGTTGGATAGTTTGTTAGGCTTATCTTATTACTCCATGCTTCATAACTAGAAGAGCTTTGTTTAGATATCCAGTCAGAAGTACAAGCGCATTGACCAAAGTATATGATTTTGCTTGGCTGGTTGTCACCAGAAGGGATCCAAGCAACTAAATCTAATCCGTCATCACCAAAGTTTGTTGCTGGGTAACCTTCCTCATTAACATCCTTTCCAATCCTCTCGTTTAAATCATCTGCTAAATTTTTAATCTTATTTAAACAATTAACTTGTTTTCCATATTTAGGATCTTCATTTAATTGATTAGATCCGAATAATTTTACTACCGCTGATTGAGGTAGCATATTCTTTAAAACTTGAAGGCATATTACTTCAAATGAAGAAGAAAGAATATTTGAAGTTACTCTATCAAATAGATATAAGTTAGAGCAAAAAAGGAAATACAAATAATGCTTTTGGTGACCATTTTGATTGTTAAATGAGAATACAATTTCATCACTTTCTAATTTAAATGGATAATTCTCTTTATAAGTTGCATGACGAAATTGTAATACCTGAAACCAAGAATCAACTCTATCTGTCCATTTTTCATCTATTCTACACCTTTGAGTTGGTTGACTATCAGATTCATTTTCTAAATCAATTATTTCTTCAAAATCACTACTAGTACCCTCATGTAAATCTCTTTCCCTCTCACTTAATCGATCAACTAGGTCTGACTTTGAAATTTCACCATCAACATTTGCAATGCATAACATTTCTATGTAATCAGCCCAATAATGATTTTTATATTTACTATGAGATGGCTTTTTCTGAAGCTGATCAGTATATACTTTTTTGTCCATAGTATAAATTAATCTTCTTCATTTAGTCTTGATTCAGAAAGAACAATTTGATTTGCTGCCAACTTTTTAATTTCTTTTAAATTGTCAATTACTAATTGTTCTATTTTTGATACCATGTGCAAATAGTTATTGGCGGTTGTAATATTCGAAAGTGCATCAGAAACCGAATCAACAAAAACCTTGTCCGGTTCTTCAGTATATAAGATTGATTCTGTGATTGATTTTCCGGATCTAAACACATCAAGTGCTTTTGTAGAACCCAATATTTTATTAAGATTTGTTAAGTTTCTTGATTCTCCCAATCTAGTCTTGTTTTGAGCATTTTTTTCCGAAACCCATGAAACAAATTCTTTTAGATTATTAAATTTTAAATCACTGACCGGATTTTCATTTGATGAATTTACACCAAGAAATTTGTTGATATTTGACCATCTTAAAGCGTTATAGTAAACACCAAATTCAATTGCCTCTTCATTTAATCCAGGAATGTCGAAATAGTCTTTTTCTTGAATTGCATTAAATAGAGAAAGGCCAGTTAATAATTGCTGAACATAATCTGACCTGCTTCCAATAGCTCTGGCTAATGCTTGATGTTTTTGAAGAATAGATAGACCGGTGTAGTTACTTTGTAAGCTATTTAAATATTTAGCCTTAGCTAATGGAGTCCAAGATTTAACTCCTGTAATATGCTTAAAGCCTAAATAGTCTAGTATGTCCTCTCGTTTGGGGTATATAATGGCAGGCAATTTCTCAGGTTTATTTTTAGCCTGATCTTGTATTGTTGCTACAGCTGAAGCTCTTTTTGTTGCCTTTTCTGGGTTCAACAGCAATTTTGCTGCAGATAATCTACGATTACCTTCAACAACAAAATAATTCTTAGGATTTTCCGAATCCTCAACAACTAATAACGGTTCTGCAGGAAAAAACCCTTTTTCACCTATTGACCCCATTAACTCTATTATTGAAGCGTCTTTCAACATCCAATTTATAACTTCAACTTCTGTAGCGAAAGCTAATGAAGTAGGTAGTCTTGGGTTCTCTGGATCAAAATGTAATTTTGACACAGGGATTTCTACAATTTTTACAATGGCCATAGTGTAAATTTATACTAATTCCGAATCAATATGTTTATTAATCAGAGGTAATCCAAAAGCTTGTTGCCTAATCGAATTTGCTATAAAATAACTTAGAAGTGGTGGAACTGCATTTCCTACCTGTTTAAGTTTATTAGTTTTTGATCCTGTGAATTTAAACCATGAAGGAAAGCTTTGTAATGTAGCAGCTTCCCTCACAGACAAAGTCCGTCTTTGACCATCCTTAAGTTTAATTCTTATCATGTCTCCTGTATTTCCAGATAAATTCCTACAAGTCAATGTTCTTGATGGCTTTTCAAAATGTAAATCTCGAGGATTTACACAATTAGAAGCAATCTCATATTTTAAAATGTATCGATCCATATTTGAATTTAGAAGTACTGAATCTTTTGGAAATTTGGTTCTAATTCTTCCTATTGCATTTTGAACCGCGACCGTTTTCGTAAGTTTTTCAGGGAATTGAAATTCTTTACTGGTGTCTCGTAAGCCAATTACAAATATTCTTTGCCTATTTTGAGGAATACCATATTCATTTGCGTTTAATACTTTATAATTTACTGAATATCCAGCCTTTTTAATACTCCCAATAATTTTATTAAAATAATTTTTGTTCTTGTAAACAAGTCCACGAACATTTTCGAAAATACAAACATTTGGCTGTAAGTCCTGTATTGCTTTTAGAAATGCAGGAAACCCATTTCTTCCATCTTTTTTTCCCTCTTGTTTTCCAGCTACACTATAAGGTTGGCAAGGTGGTCCGGCAATCAAAATGTCAGCAGCAGAATAATTTGTTTCCTCATTTATTTCCTGATTGATACAACTTCCATTTAGGTTGTTTTCATATGATTTTGATGCGTGATTACACATTTCATATCCGAGTGTTTCAAACCCTACCGCCTCAAATCCAAGAGATAAGCCACCACAACCTGCAAACAAATCCACGACTTTTAGTCCATTCAATGGAGAAGGCTTAAGAATTTCCGATATTGTTTTTGAATATTTAGTCAATTTGCTATTATTTAACAATAGGGTAATTCAAAAATCATACCTAATAATAGGGAATTAGCATTCATTCAGACGGAAAATACACAAAGTATTATAATCTTGCTATTTTCATTTAAGGCAAAACTGGTTTAAAGTATTAAAATGAGTGAAAAGATGAATTTAAAAGGTGGGGCTTTGCTTATAGGCTCGTTGCTTTGGCAGGATCATTTAAATCTCGAGGCTAAGGACAATATTCGCAGAAAGTGGCGCAATAAGCATTTAGCACAAGAAGAAAAAGTAAGAGTTAGTGTTCCCATTAGATATGGAAGGCTATCTAACTCTAACATCTATACGATGGTTCTTTCTAATAACTGCATTAAATCTAAAAATGGAACGGCATTTATAATACCATTTAAAAGTAAGAAAATAAAGAATTTTCCTGAAATTGAAGAAGAGGCAAAAGCCATTTCAATAGCTGAAGGAATGAAAGGTCATTTTGTTTCTAAAGAAAGAGGAACGGAAGATGTTTGGTGTGCTTTAGGAATTTTGTTTAACCCCCGAAATGCGCATTTGAAAGAAAAAGCTTTGATAAATGCTTTATGGGAAAAACAGATAAACATAAGAGGAAGTGTAGACCCACGAAAATTTAAAAGAAGTAATGAAAAACCATGCATTAATAATAAAGGTGGCCTAAAAATACCTTGGCCTACTGTTGTTGATCCTCGAGATCAGAATGAGTTAAATGAATTAGATTTTATTATTTGTACAGCAACTAAAGCGACTAAATATCCTTTAGCAAAGGAAATTGCTAAAACTGTGAAAAAAGATAATAAGAGATTTTATTTTATAGAGAATTTTAAAAATGGAATTAATACTTTTCAAGACATTCAAATTTTGAATTACTTGAGATAATATTGTAAGGAGTATTTGAATGGAATTTATTGTTAAAAAAAGATAGCAAGCTGATAATCGAGTAGACGGCCGTGAGCAATAAAGCCCACGGTGCGCCTCTCACACCACTGTACGTACGGGTCTCGTATACGGCGGTTCATTAAATCGAAAATTTGACTTTTGTGAAGTATTCAATCATTGACACATAGCCTCTAAGTTTTAGCTAGGACACCTTTATTGTTGTACCGAGGATTGGACTTTGAGCTACTGCCCATCCTCCCATCCTTGTTCTACTCCATGCATAACCATGCCGATTCTTAATCCCTAATCTGATATGATTTTTGCGTTTCCGTTCAGGCTTTTTCCAATCATGCCAGATACAATAACACAGTTCATAAGAACTGACTTTTGCTGTCTCCCTTCCTTCAGCTCTCAGGTCACCCTAACACCTTTGCGACTTATTAATACTTCCAGTTGAATATACTGGCGTATAAGGGACTTCCACTCTTTAAAATATAAATACCATCTTTAATAGTGGTGCATCCTAGGTACACACAAGCGACCATGATGGCATACCCTGCTGGGTACTTCACTTATCACATAATCGTTACCTAAAAGAAAGAAAAAAATGCCAATCTCAAAAAAGCAAAGAGTCTTACAGGCACATTTCTTTTTTTGCAATGCCTCAATATTCTTCCACCCTCTACCCCTATTAATTAGTTATAAAATTTGACCTATGATATATTTTGAGAATACATTCGGAAGAATAAAAAAAGGAGGTAAAAAGCAAAGCTACTTAAATGGCTTTGCTTGTATTTGATATTTTAAAGCCAAGGATTGTTTACTAAAAATTAGTCCAAATCCATATTACTATTTTGGTTAGTCCACTTCTTGTATAAGTATTCATTCAATGTAATGGGTATGTCGACGTTTTTAATTTTAACATGGTATTTTCCATCTTTAACTGACATTAGGATTATTTCCTCATTTTGTATTGAAGTATTTGTCATAATTATTCAGTTTAATTTGATAAATTATTTTTTAAAATTTCGATTTTTTTAGCCACATGTAGATCATTCGGATCAAGTTCAAGTACTATACTATAGTCTAAAAGTGCCGATTTTATCTCTCCTAAGAGTTCGTATGTTATTGCTCGGTCTAAATACCCATTGACATCATCGGGGAATAATTCAATTGCCCTAGTCAGATCTTTTAAAGCCAAGTCATAACTTCCAATTAAACCATAAGCTCTTCCTCTAGGAGCATAAATTAAATTTTGCACATAGGCATTGCTGGATTCTTCACAGAAATTAAAATCCGCAATAGCTCGTATTGGATCTATTTCTATCAATTGTAATGCTCTGTGATATCTTCCAGTAATATTTGAACTATCTAATTCAACGGCTTCATTTAAAAATGCAAGTGCTTGTGTTTGATTACCTTTATCTGTATAACAATTACCAAGTAATTCAAATGCAGAACTTGTTGCCAGACCGAGGGAATTAATCGCGTACTCAATATGATAAATGGCACTATCTAGTTTTCCATCTGCCCAATAACTACTGGCAAGACTTTTTCTTATGAAGGCATTATCTGGGTATTTTTTTACTGCTTGACTAAACAAGGTGGAATGATTTTCCCAAACCTCAGATTGAGCTCTAGTCAATAATGAAAGAGTCAAAGCCATTGTAGTCAATAACAAAACAGGTATCCATCGATTCCCTATTTGAAAAATTTTATTCACCCCCAAGCCTACTATAAATGCTAGCCCGATATATGGTAGATATGTGTATCGCTCTGCGACAACAGCAGATCCAACAGGGATGAATTGCAGAACAAAAAGAATTGTAGAAAAGTAAAAACCTAACCCAAATACAATATTCCACTTTCGCCGAAAGGCTGCTAAATTAAATACTAAAACTGAACCTAAAGAGATTAAATGAGAAAGTTTAAGATTATAAGCCTCCATCATGCTGTAAGGATAAAATGGCGAATGCTCTATTGGCAATAAAAATTGTTTGAGATAAAAACTATTTGCAAATGATGCATTGGTGATTCGATCTATAATACTTAAGTCATTACTTAAAGCCTTTTTTGATTCTATCTGCTCTAATAGACCGTAGAAATCACCTCCTGCTTGTACATCCACTGCGATCCATCCAGTAATTAGCGCAATGAAAACGAATGGTAACTTTTCTAAGAAGGGTTTCACCTCATTAAAGTTTCTCAAAGATAAAATATCTATAAGCATTAAAGCAGGAACCATTACTACCGCCATCGCCTTTGAGAGACATGCGAGAATAAATAAGCTGAAGGTGATGAAAAAAAAACTAAGGCTTAATGTCTTCACGTACCTCTGGTAACTCAAAAGTCCTAATAGTAAAAAGAATGAATAGAGGACATCTTTTCTCTCCGATACCCAAACCACAGATTCTACATGCATTGGGTGTAGAGCGAATATAAAAGAAGTTATAAATGCAACTATCCATCTCCTATCTGACAATTGAAAAGCTAAGAGATAAACCAATAAAGAATTAAGAATATGGATTAATAAATTAGTCGCTATAAATGGTGTAGCAGAATCGACTCCCGAGAATTTAGCATTTATCCAAAGGCTAATCATTGTCAAAGGATGATAATTTAAAGAAACAACTTTGTTTACTAAGGATCCAAATGAATTCCAAGATGGATTTAGTATAAATGGATTATCAGTGATGTAGAATTGGTCATCCCAGTTTACAAAATTATTATCAAGTGCAGGAAAAAATGCAATTCCTGTAAGAACTGTCAATGCAATAACTGAAATTATGCATAAGGTATTTACTTCGATTTTTTTAAATGATAAGTGATAGACATTTCTTCTCATCGATTGTACGTTTTGAGTTAACAAAAAATAATATCAATAAGCTTCCAGCTTTAAAAGCCAGCAGCACCATTTATGTGCCGCTGGCTATTAATCAATCCAATTTAATAACGATACTACTCTAAATTTCCAATGCTTTACAATCCTATTGCGTAGTAATACTCACCTGGAATATCTTTATAGATACCTTCAAGCATAAGACCTCCTTCTTGGTCTTCAATTTTTTTGAGAAGGTCTTCCATGTCATGAACTGCTTTTTTGTCAATATGAGTAATAATGAAGCCATCTCTCATTTGTGTTTGCTTCCTTATTTTCCCAGGCAATATTTTATCCACAAGAACACCAGATTTAATATTGAGATCCTTCTTCATCTCATCAGGAACATCGTTCATTTTTGCACCTAATATTTTGAGCAGTTTACCTGCCTCCTTATTTAGCTCTTCTGAATGGCCATCTCGATTGTTGAGTTTGACTTTAAACGACTTCTCTTTTCCATTTCTATTAATTAAAACGTTTACAGTTTCACCTGGACGATATTGAGCAATGGCTCCTTGTAATTCTGGAGAAGAAGAAACTTCTAACTCATTTATTTTCAAAATAACGTCCCCTACTTTTATCCCTGCAGCTGCTGCAGCACTTTTATTAACAAGACTATCTACATAAACTCCTTTTATTACATCTAGAGCTTTGTCTTCAGAAAGTTTACTGTCAACAGTTTTTATCATTACTCCTAGAACTCCCCTTTGTACTGTGCCGTATTCCATGAGATCTGTAATTACTTTCTGCACTATATTGGCAGGTATAGCAAAACCGTAACCAGAGAAGCTACCTGTGGGACTAGCGATGGCCGTATTAATACCTACTAAGCCACCATCTAGATTGACAAGTGCTCCTCCACTATTTCCAGGATTAATTGCAGCATCGGTTTGGATAAAATTTTCTACAGCATACTTATCCTTTAGTATATTGATATTCCTTCCCTTCGCACTGATTATCCCTGCTGTAACTGTAGAATTCAGACCCATTGGATTTCCCACCGCCATTACCCATTGACCAATTTTTACCTTATCAGAATTAACAAAAGGAACCGTAGGAAGGTCATCTTCCTTAATCTTGAGTAGAGCTAAATCTGTAGAAGGATCAGCTCCTACAACAATGGCTTTATATGTCCTATTATCATGTAAAGTGATTTCAATATCATCTGAATTATCAATGACGTGATTATTAGTAATTATGTATCCATCTTTACTAATTATTACCCCTGATCCAGAGCCGACTTTGGTTGGACTTTTCTGATTCCAGTTTCTTCCATTGTTCGGAAAAAAGAATTCCTGTTTAAACTGATCTCCAAAAAAGTCCTTAAAAGGGTCTGGTATCGTTCTCATTTGATAATTAGAACTTGATTTGGGAAACAATTGGGTGGACTTAATGTGTACTACGCCATCTAGAACATTATTCGCTGTTTCATTAAAATCCAATGGCACAGGGTTACCATCAGAATCCAAGGAAAATACGGCTTTTTGCGAAGGAATTTTATTCACGTGCTCAATCGTAATAGATTTAGCATCTTTTTCAAAATAATTTAAAGCTCCGTAACTTGATAAACTCACAATTAACGCAATCAAGCCCGAAAAGATAATACTTCTTTTCATCGTTAAAAATTTTAATCGTTAGAAAATTAATTAAAGAAAAAACTTGTTTTGAAATCTGGGCCCTATTTGACAGCAATCTGCCTTGGAGGCTTTACTTTAGCTTCCTCTTTTTTTGATAACTGAATAGTTAAAATTCCATTTTTGTAATGGGCTTCAATTTTCTGGCTGTCAACAAAAGAGTTGCTCAGGTTGAAGCTTCTCTTAAAACGACTGTAGTTAAATTCTCTTAATGAGAAGTTTTTGCTTTCGTTTTCAGAATCAACTTGAGATTCCCCGGAGATCGAAAGAATATTGTTCTTTAATTCAACACTAAAGTCTTCCTTATTCATTCCAGGAGCTGCCAAATTAATCAGGATATGATCATCTTGATCTTCAATATTGACATATGGCAATATTGAATTGCGATGAGTGAAATTTCGATTTCTCCAATCGAAAATTTTGCTCCAATCGTCTTCAAAAAAACTAGAGGCAGTTGGAAGCAAGTTAGATTTTACTGGTAACATGACTTAATTTTTAAAAAGTTATAAAATGAAATTTCAACTTTGTTTCATCAATCTATGTGCCAGCTTAAAATTGGTGTCATTTTTTCAGTTAGGTCTGTCAAATTTTCATTTCGACTAATTTTCTGTAATTATTTCGGCATTTATTGAGTATTTATCTGAACCAAACGGATATAAAAGAATGATAAAAAGACCTTGACAATACAGCATACTGCCGTCCTGATTCTTGCAGGCGAAAGCGAGGAGTAAGCCCGCCCCTTAAAATTATTCGTGAATTGACAATAACGGTTATGAATAAGAATGCCTGTAGCCTATCGAGTAGAAAGCCAAAAAATTGGTGACGCATGGATAGAAGAATCAAAATTTCCAATACTTAAAGTTCTTTCCGCTATTATTAAAATGGAATATAATTATTTGCTGAATCCAAATCATAAACAATTCCATGAAATAAAAATCTCAAGTGTTGAGGATTTTAAATTTGAACCAAGGTTAAAAGAATAATCGACAGTAAGTAATGATAGTAGCCTAATTGCGTCCTTCGTTACAGAGACGCAACATGTCGCAGCATCGTTCTACCCATTAAAAAAGAAAAAATCCACTACTATGACTTTTCCTGAAATGTGTATATAAAATGAATTAAAATATATCGGAAAAAGCAAATGGTTGGTCTATTAAATGGTTAACAAAGCTTGGTAGATACTTAGCTTCGATCAATATCCAAAATCTAGCCTTCAAAAATATTTTATGTTAGCAAAATGAAAAATATGATTAATTAGAGATGGCGTCAAGAAAAAATTGAGCACTATAATGATTGGTTTATTGATTTCGATTTTATAAGGAATTATAAACTAAGCATTTTGTAAGTGAGAGCATAACTTCAAAAATAGATGCAGACAATCTATTCATCAACATAAAGTGATTAGAAGTTTTTGATATTCGCAAATAATGCTTCCTAAAAAAAAGAAATCAAGCAATATGAGTAAAACGAAAAATTTTTGGGATAACGCTTCAAAAAATTACGACAAAACAGAAGAGCGTTTTGAATACATCCATCACAAGTCGAGGGAAAATACTAAAAAGTATCTTGAAAGCTCAAACGTTGTTTTAGATTATGGTTGTGGAACAGGTACTACAGCTTGTGAAATTGCTAGCGATGTTAAAGAAATTTATGCCATCGATATTTCCTCAAAAATGATTGAAATTTCCAAAGGAAAAGCAGTTGAAAAAAATATCGAAAATGCAACATTTGCTGAAGGAGATATTTTTGACGAAAAATTAAAAAAAGGATATTTTGACAGGGTTCTGGCTTTTAATATGTTACATACTATTCCTAATCCAGAGAATGCTATACAAAGGATAAATGAATTATTAAAACCTGATGGATTGTTTATATCGATTACTCCTTGCTTAAAAGATAAGCTGCCTTTTTTAATTGGTTTGCAAATTCGACTAGTCCAAGTATTGTGTAAAATTGGAATTATCCCAGTTCCAATTAGAAGGATTAAAAGTTCAGATATTGATGAATTAATGACAAACGGTCATTTCCAAATTATTGATACTGAAAAGATATTCCAAGGGGCATCAAGTTATTTTTTAGTTGCAAAAAAAATTAATTGAAAAGAAGAAGCCCCATTAAACCACAGATGGACATGGGTTTCAAAACTTGTAGTACATACTTCCCATTACCATACGTTTGGGCCTGACATAAGGCAGTTCTTTAAATCACACCCAGCCGATCTTAGCGACATGCCCTACCCACTCATTTAATAACTTTTCACAATTTTAGTTATATATCTCAAAAGCTTCCATAAAGATAAATTTCAGCAAATTAATCAACGGGACATTATGTTATGTTTAAACAGGAAATGAAAAACAACTTTACTCTATGTGTGAGTAAAACTTTTATCGTCAAAATCAACCAATAGCTTATCATCGACTAACTTGTTTAGAGTAAAACACATTAACAAATTGTTTGAATCTATTCTCACTTACCAGCAAACTAAAGCAACCAATTCTTGTTGTAAATAAAACCCAATGCATGAAACAGATATTAATATTTGGAGGTACTGGTTTTATTGGTTGCAGTCTGGCCAAACACTTGGCTCAAAACAATTTTACTCCAATCCTGATTGGTAGAAATAAACCCACAAAAGATTTAGGATTTAAGTTTTGTCAGTGGGATGCAAATTCGGTTGGTGAATGGATAGACCTATTTGAAAATTCTTTTGCGGTTGTAAATCTGGCGGGCAAATCCGTTGATTGTATTAAAACACCTGACAATTGTGATTTGATTTTAAAATCAAGGGTTGATTCAACCAAGGCCATAGGTAAAGCATTTTCAAAAACAAATAAATATCCACGTATTTGGGTTCAAATGTCAACAGCCCATATTTATGGTGATCCACCTTTTGAGATACATAGCGAAGAATCTTCTACTGGCTATGGGTTAGCGCCAACTGTAGGCAAAGCATGGGAAGAAACATTTCAGAAAAACAAACCGAATGATGTAAAGGGTGTCATTTTAAGAACAAGTTTTGTTATAGGAAAAAATGGTGGAGCTTTAACAAGTCTGAAACGAATAGTAAACCTTGGACTTGGTGGCACTGTAGGAACTGGCAAACAAGGAATGAGTTGGATACACGAATTTGACATGAATGAAATCATCCATCAAGCAATCATTAATCCTACATACGAAGGTATCATTGTTGCCAGCTCTCCCAACCCTGTTTCGAATAAAGCATTCATGAAAAGCTTAAGAAGGAAAATGAAGTTTCCTTTTGGAATTCCTGCTCCAGAATTTATCACAAGAATTGGCGCGAAGCTAATATTTAGAACAGATCCTGAATTGGCAATATATGGCAGATATGTAAAGTCAAAAAAACTTGAGTTATTAGGTTACGAGTTCAAATTTCCAGCATTGGATGATGCATTGGAGGATTTATTAAGTTGATTTTTATGAAGAGGTCAATTATTGAATTACAACTCTGCTTATTATCAATATTCAAAGTATAACCTATTGGTAAACTTTGATCATTAGCTTAAAATAATTTACGTAGACAATCAATGAGCAATTGAATGGAGTTATCAGGTTTGGCTAGATATAATAAGTCAAGCATAATGTAAATATATCTTATCATTATCTATTATTTTTCTACTCTATGTAAACTTATATTGACATTAAGGTGAAAATACGTTATATTTATTAATGTAAACATAAATTATCATTAAGTTAATGATAATCACTTAATGTAAACTAATATATACGTTATGGATTGGTATTCGATGACAAACACAAGGATTGAGGCCGAAATAGGTGAAAGGCTTAAAAATGTAAGGCTGCAATACAATATCTCTCAAAGTGATCTTGCCAAAAGAACAGGCCTTAGTCGTGTCTCTATCAGCAAAATAGAAAGAGGTTTGGGAGTAAACCTATCTTCTCTTATTGAAATTATGAGAGGTTTAAAAGTACTTGAAAACATAGAGCTTTTAATTCCCGAACAAGAAGTCAGTCCAATTGAAATGATCAGATTAAAAAATAAGACAAAGAAGAAAAGAGCATCAACAAAAAAATAAAGAATGGCAGAAGTAACTATAAAAATATGGGACAAGGACGTTGGTGCGGCTATTTGGGACAATGATAGACAAGTTGGAATATTTGAGTACAGTAAAGAATTTATTAAAGAAGAAATAGACCTAGCACCTTTAATGATGCCTTTGGAAACTGCGATAATGGGTAAGCGTATATACTCTTTTCCAAATCTCAATCCGGAAACTTTTAAAAAATTGCCTGGACTACTTTCCGATTCGCTGCCAGATAAATTTGGAAATACATTGATCAATTTATGGTTAAGCAGAAATGGTCGATCACCAAATGACTTCACTCCAATCGAGAGATTATGTTATGTCGGAAGCAAGGCCATGGGAGCTCTTGAATTTGAACCTTCAATAAAACCAAAAAGCAAAGAAATCGAGGAGATTCAACTAGCCGAACTAGTAGAAATTGCATCCGAAATAATGGCAAAAAAAGAATCTTTGGATACATCGTTTAACGACAATAAAACCAAAGTACTTGAACAAATAATAACAGTCGGCACATCAGCTGGAGGAATGAGACCAAAGGCCGTTATCGCAATAAATAAAAATAGTGGAAGAATTGTATCTGGCAATTTGGATCTAGACAAAGACTATGAACATTGGTTACTAAAATTTGATGGGATACAAGATAACGAATTAGGAGAACCACAAGGCTACGGCAAAATCGAATATGTATACCATCTATTGGCACAAGAATGTGGAATTGAGATGTCAGAATGTAAATTACTTACAGAAAATGGAAGAGATCATTTCATGACTAAAAGATTTGATCGAGTAAATGGTCAAAAAATACACATGCAAACATTAACTGGAATTGCGCATTTTGATTTCAATAATATTGGATCTACATCTTATGAACAACTATTCCAAGTTATGCGGAAACTGAAACTAGGAAATGATCAATTGGAACAAATGTATCGAAGAATGATATTTAATGTGATTGGAAGAAATCAGGATGATCACACAAAAAACACATCATTTATTCTACCTCAAAATGGAGAATGGAAAATATCACCTGCCTATGATATCACTTACAGCTTCAACCCATTGCCTGGCAGAAATACAAATATGCATCAAATGTCCATAAATGGAAAACGTAAAGAAATAAACAAAAACGACTTACTCAAAATCGCTAATGACAATACAATAAAAAATCCAACAAGAATTATAGAAGAGGTAATTTCCGCACTTTCTAATTGGAAAAGAAAGGCTCAGGAATACGAAATCGATAAAGAAAAGATCGATAAAATTCAATCAAGCTTAATTTTGAATTTAGAATAGATAGACTATAACGAATCACGGCCGCGACCATTGAAAATTTAACACAGATCTCTTTGATAAAATTTCATAAAATAGAAAAATTGATGTTTTGATTAAATGTCAATCAGGGAATTAAACCCACTCATCTTTCCAACATTCCTAACCCACTCTATAGGTAAACTTTGATCATTTACTTAATAAAATTTAGGTAGCATTCTTCAAGAAAAACTTCGACACTTTAATCAAGGCTTTGGTCGGCTTTGTTTTAAAAGGAGATGAAAAATAAGTACTTTGTAAGTGAGAGTAAAAGCAATAAGGTATTTGTCGACTGGTAGCTAAACAACCATGTAGTGATTGAATTACAAGAGATTAAGAAGTAATACAAAATAAAAATTGAAAGAAAACAATTAATAAAATATGCCCGAAATAGAAGAATTCAACTTTGGAGACGATTCAGTAGCAAAAGCTTATGATTCAATACTTGTTCCAACATTATTCGAACCGTGGGCTAAAAGCCTAATTAAAGAAAACCTACCGTGGTCAGGAAATTATGTTTTGGACTTAGCTTGTGGCACCGGTGTTGTAACCAAAGAGCTTGCTCAGAATGTAATTCCTAATGGAAAAGTAATTGCTCTGGATATCAATAAAGAGATGATTGAATTGGCAAAATCAAAATGTTCCAAATGGGCAAATCATATTAAATTCATACTAGGGTCAGCTGAAGAATTAAATATTCCTGACAACTCTATGGACAGGGTTCTATGCCAACAAGGCTTTCAATTCTTCCCAAACAAAAAGGTAGTAGCAAAAGAAATTTTTAGAGTGTTAAAACCAAATGGGAAAGCGGTCCTTTCAACTTGGTGCCCAGTTTCAGAATGTGAAATTTTTGGAGCCATTTGTAAAACACTAGAGATATTAAATCTAAATAGTGTCTCTCAATTGATGCGAGTTCCGTTTGATTTTCTACCACAAAAAGACTTGTTGGAATCGTTTAAAGACATCGGCTTTTCCAACATTAAAGTTTCCAAACAAGAACAGAAAATGTATTTAAAAGGAGAAACAGTTAATGCCCTAACTTTCGCTTACTCAACACCTATTGGCCCAAAATTGAGAACGCTAAGCAAGGAAAGACAAGAAGAATTTAAGCGAATATTTACTGACAAAGTAATGCAATTGAGTAAAAAGGACGGAAGTGTTGGTCTGATGGTTACAAATATAATCGAAGTCGAGAAATAACTTCACAAATTATATGAGAAGAAGCTAGATCAAAATCATTTATTGATGCTTATTGAAACTATAATAATGGGTAGACACGGAATAATCTTAATATTTGATGGAAATCAAATAAAAGACTTTACCCCAAAAAGAGGATATAGAAAAAAATGGTCAATCTATGGAGGGTTGAGAGTTAGAAAGGAGGTCAGCCAAAATTTTGTGTATGAGAAAGAATCCAAGAACAAAGATCTGGTTTAAGAAATTCTGTTTTCAAAATGAATATACAATTGGTTGTAAACTTTTGCCCATCCAAAACGAGCTTTCTGCCATTTTTTTCTGAT
>CALFDU010000094.1 GCA_937950315.1 uncultured Saprospiraceae bacterium
TATTCTCGCAGAAGGTGGATCTTACAGCGTCCCTCTCCATGCTTGGTATGCCAAAGACAAACAAAAGGCAATACAGCAGGATTTATTAAGATTAATTGAGTTTCGTTAGTTAAGTAATTGATATAGGTTTTAGAAAGCGAAGGGGTCAAGATTATATCTTGACCCCTTCTTCGTACTAAATTCACCAACTTCTCTTTATAAGTCAACCCATCCTCCCAAGCTTAGCTTAATTCTAAATCCAGGTCTCCCATCTGATCGATTTGTTCCATCATCAAGGTAAAAAGTTGAATCCCCCGTTGGAGGCTGTGATGTCATTTCCATTCTTACCAAACCATTTTGTCCATCTTCTCCTTTTGGTCCTTGTGGTCCTGTAGCCGATGATGCACCCGCAGGTCCTGCTGGTCCTGTTGGTCCTTTATCTCCCTTGTCTGGACCCGGTGGTCCTTCCGGTCCTGTAGCACCTTGTATTCCTCCACTTGGACCTTGATCTCCCATTGGTCCTGGTGGTCCCATAGCTCCAGTAGCACCTGTCAACCCGATTGGACCTTGCTCTCCTTCCAATCCTACAGGTCCACCAGGTAATCCAGGTTCGCCCATGGGTCCCGGATCTCCGGGAGGACCTTGTAATCCATTGATAGGTCCTGTTAGCCCTGTAGGTCCCGAAGGTCCTGAAGGTCCTGTTGCTCCTATTGCTCCCGTAAAACCTACCGGTCCTCTACAATCGTTTATGTCAAAAAGACCATCAGAATTTGAATCCTCGGAAGGATCTGCAATACCATTCCCATTGGTATCCCAACAAGAAATACCACTGCTTCCAAACAATCCATCTGACCCTGGTAATCCATTCGCCCCATTTACTCCAGCTGGACCAACCGGCCCCTTCTCTCCAGATAAATCCACCTGACCATATAGGGCAAAAGGCACAGAAAGCAATTGCACTGTCCCCACCAAGGTATAATCAGTCCCACCATTTACATCCATACTTATATTCAAAAAGTGATCTCCATCTTGAAACAAAACATCGCCCATCGAGCCAGTGGAGTTTCCTCTACCTACCTCAAGATTAATATGTCCCAAGTCTGTACTCATCACCTCATGTGTTTCAACATACCGCGCAGGACCAGCCACACTTCCCTCTAAAATTGAAATCTGAATCCCGATGGGACTATTGGTTACCAATGCACCACTAGCATCCATTGCTATGGCTTGATAACTAAATGCCTGAGGCACTTGTGCATTAGCAACTGTACAAATACAAATGGCAAATACTATTAAAATATTAAATCTCATGCTTTTCATATTGTTCGTTTTAAAGGTCTATCCAATTGGCTCCATCAAAAAATCTCAATCCTGGAAGGCCGTCTTCCCTATTCGTACCGTCATCTACATATAAATTGATACCAGTACTTGTATCAGGTTCTTCACTGGACAATTCAGCCAATTCAGCAAAAGAAAATCCTGGCTCACCTTCTTCTCCTGGCAAGCCTGGTAAACCCGCAGGCCCTTGCTCACCTGGTGGACCTACAGGTCCAACTGGTCCCCCACCAGGACCAATAGGTCCCATTGGTCCAGTCATACCAATTTCATTTGACGTTGGACCAACTGGACCTGTCGGTCCCTTGGGTCCTGCAGGACCTGTTGGTCCTGTTTCACCAGTTAAACCTATAGGACCGACCGGTCCTTGATCTCCAAAGAAATTTCCTTGAGGTCCTTGATCACCTATTGGGCCTTGTTGACCAGTGGGTCCACCTGCTGCACCAGCAGGACCTATCGGCCCTGAAGGACCTGTAGCTCCTGTTGCACCTGTTGCACCCGTCGGACCTGATGGCCCTTCACAATCTAGTGCATTAAATACTCCATCACCATTTGAATCTTCTCCTAAATCATTGATGCCATTTCCATTGGTATCCCAACAGTTAATTCCGTTAAACCCAAAAATCCCATTTGCTCCAGGTGCACCGTCCGCTCCATCCATTCCTGCCGGTCCCATTGGGCCTGCCGGCACATCCATTCCTGAGGTTTCTACCACCAATGCATAGGGTACAGCAAGTAATTCCACTTCACTATCAAATGAATAATTTGTTCCTCCATTTTCATCCATCTGAACCCGTAAAAAATAAGATCCGCCTGACCAGTCAATGGTTCCAAAATCACCCGATACATTATTTCCCATTCCTACATTGGCCGCAAAATGCCCAATTCCAGTGGTCGTAGTTGTATGCGTTTCCACCAACAAAACATTACCGTCGTTGATGATCGAAAACTGCAATCCAATCGTTGTGTTGGAAAGCACCTGTCCACCATTATCGACAGCAATTCCTTGGTAACTAAATGCCTCAGGCTGTGCGTACAACGAACAAACATTCATTCCCATCATAAGACAAAACAGCAACAATATATTTTTTAGATTTTTCATTTTTTCGTTTCTAGTTTTAATAAAGATCTATCCACTCAGCACCGTCATAATATCTAAAACCCGGAAGGCCATCATCCCTATTCGCTCCTGAATCCAAATAAATTTCATGAATCATTGGGTTACTTGGTACCACTGTCAGCATTTCTTGAATGCCCAATCCATCAATACCTCTATCTCCCTTGTCACCTTGAGCTCCATCAGCGCCAGGAGGGCCTTGCGGTCCTTGATCACCCATGTCTCCCATTGGGCCATTTGGATCTCCTGGAGGACCTTGCGGCCCCTCTTCTCCTACGGGACCTTCTGTTCCACCGGGAAGACCTTCAGGTCCTATTATTCCTTGTGCCCCTTCTGCTCCAGTTAGACCTCTAGGTCCTGGCGGTCCTTCTGGCCCTGTCTCACCCAAACTAATTCCTGGTGGTCCAGTAGGACCTTTGGGACCATCTGGTCCTGGTAACCCTCCTGAAGGAGCATCAAATCCTGGTGGCCCAATTGGGCCTGCCGGACCAGTTGCGCCTGTTGGTCCAGTTGGTCCTATCGGTCCCGTTGCGCCTTGACAATCAAATGCTGAGAAAATTCCATCCCCATTGATATCTTCTGAAAGATCGTTGATTCCATTGCCATTGGTATCCCAGCAATGAATTCCATTTTCACCTGGCATTCCCTGTATACCAGGAGCACCTTCTGCACCATCAGGACCACGATCGCCGATTGGACCATGCGCAGCACGTTGTGCATATTGCGCGTATGGTACAGTTAAAAGTTCTGTTGTACCTACAATTTGATAATCAGAGCCTCCGTCAAGATCAATAGCTACTTCCAAAAAATAACTACCTAGACTCCACAAAATATCATCATAACTCAAAGCAATCGCCTCTCCCTCACCTATCTTTAGTTCAAATGAACCTGAACCACTTGTGGTTACCTCATGTCTTTCGATGTAACTAAACAAACCACTCGGATCATCTTTTAAAACTGAAAAAAGAACCGCAATTTCTTGATCGGCCAACGGAGCTCCAGCATCATTCAGAGCCACCCCTTGATACCTAATCGCATCTTGTGCAAGACCGATACCTACAATCATGAACACCAATAACGTCGTATATATTATTCTCTTCATAATCTTCGATTTATAGTTTTACAATTCTCAAAGTCTTCGAACTTTCCGAACCCTTAATCACTTTCAAAAAATAAGTACCCGCACCCAAGTCTTGTAAATCAACCTTTGTGCGGATGGTATTTATTTCCTTGGTCTCGACACCCGCTCCCAGACTGTTGAACAACTGATATTGATAGTTTCCATTCATCTCTGGCATCTCAATCACCAAATCAGAAGCCGTAGGATTTGGAAAAACACGAATCAATTCATTGAGAACATTTTCGGTAGAAGTAGTCTCAGAAATACTTACTTGCAAAAATCCTTGAGCAATCATTATTTCTCCTCCCGATATTTCCGTATTCATCGGTTCTCCGATCGAGAGATACAAAGACCCACCTCCTCCCATAATGGAAGCACCCGTAGAACTAATTACATAAGATTTTATTTCTTGGGAATAGATACTTACCGACAATAGCAAGCCCAGAAATAGAAAAATCGTCTTTTTCATAATCTATTTTTAAAAGTTAGCTAGAGGTCCTTCTCACCTCTATTTATAATTTTGTTTTATTTCACAATGTGACAGATTCCAATCACATGTTGTATGCTGTTTTCTTTTACAAACCTTTTCTGAATCCCAAACCCAAAGACAAACTATTGAAATTAATTTCTGATAAAATATCTTCAGATTCCAAATGTTGGAACGATAGATTCAACAACAAATCTGTCCGCTTAGCTATAGCATAACCCAACTCAACATTGCCCTCTACACCCAATCCGTAAGTAGGTGATAGGCTCTCAATCGTCACTGGTAAATTCAGTTCATTCAGTGTTCGTCCTTCTGATTTTGAATACACATTCAATGAAGGCCCAGCATTTGCTCCTATAGAAAATGCATTGAATCTTTTGCTATACCCGATCAGAACCGGCACACTGACCAATTGACGTTTGGTATAATCAACAATGGTATGTTCCACTTCCTGTGAATATGGCACACCAACCAGACTCTCCGCACCCGGAACCTCATTGATGATATCTCCTAGTTCATTCACATTGTAATTTCCATTCCAAGCAAACTCTTCATTAATTTGTTGCCATTTTATTCCACTACTCAGGCTTATTGAATTTGACAAAGTATAAGACAACAAGAAGCTTGATGACAATATTTCAAGAGGTTTCTCCTCAAACAAATCTTGTGTGATAACTTGGGCGGCATCTTTAGCGATGGTCGTTTTATCAAACAATCCATATGACCCTATGATGCTCAAGGCAAATTTAGATCTTGGTTTTATCTTTTTAATTTCTACCAATCCATGATACATTTTATCCGTCACATCAACATCCCTCTCGCCTATCACAAAACCATTTGGCGTCAAAAGGTTCAACAAATCGATTGACTGCATTGCTTCAGCACCTGGCCAAGCATTCATTGGCACTTTGACTTCATCATTGATCTTAGTTGATCGCTCGTTCGTTTCTGCTTCAACATTTTCATCTTGATTCTCATGTATCGCTCTAGGCAAATGAGGCTGAGCTGCTATGAATGTATTCTCTGATCTCTGTGGACTTTCAATGATTTGTTTAACCGGAGTTTTGAAGTCTTTCGTATATGTAGGCTGTGTAGTATTTGATTCATCAATGACTTTCGTCTCTTTCAATTTCTCATTGATGCTTGTTTCTGTTCTCGTCTTCGTTCTGAATTCTTGTATTCTTGAATTATTCGTTGGTTCTTCTGATTGATTTACCTCGTCTGTCTCTATTGTTGTAGTTTCATTTTCGTTTTCCGTTTCTGGTGGAGTTGAAGTATTTACTTGAGTTTCCAATGTTGTCTCAAGTAAATCTTCATTTTTAGCATAATCAGAAACTTCGTCAATCTGCTCGATAGAAGTATCTGAAAGTTGGTTGTGAATTGAATGACCGTTATCCATATCTGAAAAATACAATTTCATAAAAACTGAAACGCCAAAGAACAATAGGAAAAACAAAAGGTACTTCCTCTTATCTTTCTTTTCCTTTTTAATTTCAGCCAATGCTCCTACAAAAATCTCTTCTGGATTTATTGTATATTCATGTTGGTGAACATGTTCCTTTAAGATGTCTTTGACTTTCTTTTTCATACAATCACTATTTTTTTAGAGAAACTTATTTTCTCTTGCAGTAGTTTTTTAGATCTATATAAATGCGTCCTCGAATTCGTAACAGAAATATTCAACATACTTGCGATTTCTTTGTGTGAATAACCTTCTATCGCAAACAAGGCAAATACCTGTCGGTAGTCATCAGGCAAATTGAATATCAAATCCATGATCTCCTGATGTGTCATATTACTAATTATCTCTTCGTCAAAACCCTTATCTATTTCTAATGCATTGAGACTAGATTCAAGGTTTCTATATTTTCTTTGATTCTTACTTAATGAAATGTTGATGATGATTCTTTTCAACCAGCCATAAAATTGCGCCTCGGTATCCCCTTCAAATCCTTTTATTTTTCTAAACACTATTACAAAAGCATCCTGCAAGGTATCCTTGGCATCCTCTTCAGAACGGGCATAGATACGCGCTATCGTCATAAGACGAGCAGAAAAAGAGTAAACCAGCTCCCGAAAAGCCAATTCATCTCCTTTTTTTAAGCGTTTAACCAATGTATTTATGTCCATCTATTATGTATCAATCGTAGTAAACCAAATCAAAACTTACTGAATCAATTCCCCCTGGAAATATATTAGGATCTATTTCTTCGATTTCATCTCCTACTCCAAAAAATCTAAAACTGGTAATTCCATCTTGTACCACTTCCTCCACTTGGCATTCACCAAACAGATGAAATGATTGTGTATCAAATGTCAATTGGTAATCTACCAATGTTTCGTTATCATTAATAACAAAAACACCTCTAAGGTAACTGACATTGGTATTCACATCTATCATTTGCGTACTAAAAATGGTACGGCCATTTGCTCCTGATATTCTACTTATCGTCCATGAATGATTTACACTGTTGGTTAGCGCATTTTGCCAATCCATATTCAAGTAATCGATCGCATAACCGGCTGCCACATCATTGCAGGTCTGAATGTCGCCTGCTTCAATTTCATTCGTAATAGCAATTTCATAGGGTTCACTGATCTTAGAATCTTTTTCATTGATGGCTATAATGGTTACAGTCTCCTCTGAACAATTTGAAAAAGAATAATCAAAATTACCGTTCGAATCTGCACGATACAAAAACTGCTCGTCTTCAAAACTTATTTTTATAAAAGACTGATCTTCTACATCCCCATCACAATTTGTAATCGTTCCTTGGATAAAAATATTTTCCATGTCCGCCTCAATTTCTATCTCATCAATGACCAATTCTTGCGTTGTCAATATACCCAATTCCTCTATCTGATTTCCCACCGCACAATCATAAAAAACAACAAGATCAAGATTTACATCCTGCGGTACACGCGTTGCATACCTGCCAGACCTAGTCGTTCTGACTTCATTAAGATATCCTCTGTCGAGATTAAAAATCTCAAGCTCAGTATCATCAAAATTCATATCAGATAAATCGTTGATTAGTAAACTCCCTTCTATATCAGCGAAAGGAAATGATTCCCCAACCATCCAATAGCCCGCAGCATCAACCTCACCCATATAATAATCGTTGACCAAACTTGCCTCACCTTTTTCAAGCCAAGTTCCATTGATCTGGTCAAAGTAAAAAACAGAAACTACTGATGGCAGTGGGATGATATCTGCCTCAGTTAATTTCAGTTCAAATTGAGCCTTGGAGTCAGTTGGAAGTTGTAGTTGTTCATTGATCTGGCTAGTTAGATTGATGTGAAAAACTCCAAGATTGGTTAAGGCTTTAATCTCAAAAGTGCTACTCGCCCCCGTGAGATCGCCTGGTAATTTAATATAGTTGTTTTGATTGCTTGCATCAATGGTGCTTAGCTGAGCATAAACGTCTCCATTATAAATTTCATTTGCGCCAAGCATATAATTTCCTGCAGGAAATTGAACCTGTAGGTTTTCTGAATCCAGTAAACTTATTTCTGTTTGATTTATTTGGCTCCCTTGCTCCATAGGTATCAACTCCACTTCTGCTACATTGATCTCTCCCTCCAAAGCATATATTTTTCTGCTTCCAAAAAGATACCCTGGTTTTTCAACCGTAACGTACGTTCCATCTCTGTACAACATACTTTCAGGAAATGAAAAGTTTCCATTCTCATCCGTCATTGTCTGCTGTCCGTTGAAACCAACCATAGCATCCTCTACCGGAAGATTCCCAGTGGTTGTTATAATCCCCACAAGACCACCTTCTACTGGAGAAGTAGATGGATTAATCACAGGCTCGCCAAATGTCATTTCGTCAATCGGCTCTCTTCCGCAAGATGCTAGAAGGATTAAAAAGCTTGATATTAGTAAAAGTTTATTCATTTATTCGCTTTGTCAAAATTCAGAATGATTTGGTGAATTATTCTGCGCTCTATAGTATAATTTGACCATCTTCCAAAATGTGACAGAAATCTGAAAAAATTCTAAATTTTATTTAAAATAAGCCTTCACAGCCCAAATCAGTGGCCAATAGAGATATAATTTGACTTTTTTGATGAATTAATGCCGGAATCGGCCATTACCCAATGAATAAGGGCTTTTTATTAACGTATTGATTTCTTTGATTAAGCCAATACCGCAGCTTTACCAGCCTCTTTTCTTACTCTTTTTCTTTTTTCGACGATCTTTCAATTCGTCCAAGATTTCTCTCAGTTTTCGCTTTTCATTATTGACATCATCGATTCGACGCCTCCTGGCTTCAGTCCCTGTTTGACCTCGAGACTTGCGTTGCTCTACATCAGGGAAGAATATTTCTTCGATTGCCTCAATCAACAACAACTCCTCCTCACTCTGAGGACCATCCAAGCAGGCCTGCAATTCTCCAAGCTCAGCATAATCATTTGCGCCAAGCATCCTACGATAATCTGCATATTCAAACAATGATCCAACCAGCGGAAGCGCAGTATTACTTCCTGCACCTTGAGACAAATACCTAAAGTGAATTCTACGATCTTCTGTTCCAACCCAAGCGCCTATGACCAAGTCCGGTGTGTAACCAATATACCAACCATCAGATTGATTTTGGGTCGTTCCCGTCTTACCAGAAATAGACTGGTTGATATCGTACACATTATACATGCGGCGACCTGTTCCAGAAACATTCACCTGATGCAAAATGCTATTGAGTACCTCTACATTCCCTGGCTCCGCAACCCGCTCTTGAACTTCAGCACCATCAGCCTCATACAATACTTCCCCATCTCTCGTCTCAATTTTTACAATCGATTTAAGATTGGGCTTCAAGCCTTCATTGGCAAGACAGGCATACACTTGCACCATCTCCAATAAGGAAATATCTGAAGTTCCCAACACCATCGATGGAACTTCTGCCAAGTCATTGCGAATTCCCATCTTCCTCGCCTGCTTCACGATTTCAGGAATCCCCGCTTCAAACAAAACCTGAACAGAAACTGTATTCACCGAATTGATCAAGGCCTGGACCATCGTCAACTCCCCACCATACTCCCCACTCGAATTTTTAGGCGTCCAATCTTTGTAACTGGTATATGTCCGTAGTTCGTTTGGATAAGGCTTGCAAGGATCGCCACCATTCTCCAAGGCAGTCAAATACACAATGGGTTTAAAGGTAGAACCAACTTGTCGCGGCTCCGTGATTCTATCATATTGAAATCTTGAATAATCATTTCCACCTACCCATACTTTCACAAATCCAGTCTTTGGCTCTACCGCCAGCACACCTGTATGCAAAAGACTCAAGTAGTGTTTGATAGAATCAATCCTTGTTCCCTTCCGAGTTTCATATCCATCCCAAGTCCAGTACTCTCTTTCCTCTGGTGTAGTAAACTCAGTCAAAATCTCAGAGCCAGACTTGCCAGCCTTCTTCAGGCTCTTATAAAGAGAGTGTCGCTTTAAGTTTTCATCAATGATCCTCGTATCTGGTCCAAATTTCTTTCCTCCTTCCCAGCTTTTATCAAATTGCCTCTGAAGCTGATCCATGTGCTTGCGCATGTTCTTCTCTGCCGCCAACTGCAAGTCAAGATCCAAGGAAGTATATACCTTCAATCCATCTTTATAAATATCATATTTGGATCCATCTTCTTTACTCAAGTTCTCGCTCAACACAGCAAATTCTTTTCGCACCTGATTTTTAAAGTACCGTGCAAACTCATTTTTCTGTACCGATTTTTGATAGTCTGTTTTGAGAGGCAATTGGGACAATTGATCTTTGATACTCGTTGCCAAAAGATCATACTTTGACATTTGACTGAGGACCACATTCCTTCTGCTTTGTGCTCGCTCGGGATATCTTCTCGGGCTATAATAACTGGGCGCTTTCAACATCCCCACCAAGGTAGCTGCTTCCTCAAGCAATAAATCTTTGGATGGCTTATTGAAAAATCGATTGGATGCCGTCTCAAGTCCAAATGCGCGTTCGCCAAATGAAACCGTATTACTGTACAATAAAAGAATTTCATCTTTGGTGTACACCTTTTCCATCTTACGAGCAATAATCATCTCTCTGAATTTATTGCAGACAGATGAAAACATCATAAACTTTTCTCTAGGAAAAACGTTCTTCACCACCTGCTGGGTCAAAGTACTTCCTCCTCCACTCGACCGATCTTGTAGTAAAATCGTCTTCACCATCACACGAGCCAAAGCCCGAAAATCTACACCGCTATGCGTTCTAAATCTCACATCCTCTGTAGCAATCAAAGCATCAACAAAAAATGGATTCAAATCTTCAAATTCGAGATTGGTTCGGTTTTCTATAAAGTATTTGGCAATCAATGAGGCATCACTCGCGTACAACTCTGAAGCTTCAGGGTTCTCAATCGCCTTAATATCTGAAGTGGTAGGAAGCTCAGTTATGATCTGAAATCGAACCAAGAAGAAAAGAAGCAAAACCAAAAAGATTGGAATCACGATCAATGCCAATATGATACGTTTGATCAGCTGTTTATTGTCCCTAATGTATTGTTTAACTTCCAAGTTGTCGAATTGCCTATTGAACCATAATAACGATAAGAATAAGGCCATTTGTTATACAAAACAAAAAAAACAATACACTATATGATTTTCCTTTCCATTTTGGGAATGAAAACATAGAAATGTATTTACTTTGGGCTTGTGTTAAAGAAATTCATGTACATATTCTGGCGTGGTGTTGCCAAAATTAATGCCCTTCTTTATTTCAGTAAAGTTGAAATCAACGGAGAGGAGAACGTACCCGCGGATGATGCTCCATTTATTTATGCTGTCAATCACCAAGCTGCTTTTTTGGATGCAGTATTGGTAGGTACACTTTCACCATTCCCAGTTTACTATCTGACTAGGTCTGATGTTTTTAAACCAGCCACAAGATGGATTCTTGATTCTTTCAACATGATTCCTATTTATAGAATCAGAGATGGATTTTCTGCCCTTTCCAAAAATGAAGCAATTTTTGAAACGATCAAAGACCTCTTATTGGAAGACAAAAGAATTTTGATATTTCCAGAAGGGAACCACCACCACACACATTTTTTAAGACCCGTTTCCAAGGGTGTCTCGAGAATAGCTTTCAACTCGCAATTGGTTCACGATAAGGACATCATGGTCGTACCCGTTGGATTAAATTATTTTAGCCATACTCGTTCGGCTAGAAAACTGATCCTGAATTACGGGAAACCAATCAGGGTGAGAGACTACATGCCCGAAGGAGAAAAACCTGGCCCGAGAGATCTAAACAAATTTAGAGTAGCGGTGTCAGATGCTATCAAAGAAAACCTTGTGATCCCTGAAGACGATGGCAATTATGAAAACACCAAGTTGGTCTTCAATAGAAAAAACGAAAAACTAAACTTCCAAGAAATTCGAAAATTGGCCGGTAGTGGTCAGCAATTTGACGAGCAAGCTCCCAACGCTTTCGCAAATATTCTTTCCAAGATTCTTTTGATACCTAGCCTTCCAGCTTTCTTGTTGTTCTACTGGGTTCAAAATAATAAAATCAGTCAGATTGCATTTATTTCATCCATCAAGCTAGCCTTTGGAATGTTTATATTTCCTTTATGGTTACTCTTAAGCTTTTTGATTGTTGGATTGATCTGGGGATGGTCTATCGGTGGAATCGTTGTGGCCATTCAATTATTTTCATTCCTACTTAGAAGGTACGTCGCAAGATACAGATAAGTGTATGAAGCTTTAGCGTATTAATCTTTCACTCTAGAAAGACCCATCGCTTTCAACATCCACTTTGGCAATGATTTTCCTGCCGGACGTTTTTTAAGATCAAGATACCAATTGATTTTTTTCAAGATTGGCACTTTGTGCGTTTCCACTAATTCGATCAGTGCTCCATCTGGATCTTCAATATATGCAAAGTGACCTGCTGCTTCTCCCATATCAAAGTCACCACTATCTACCGTGAAACCACATCCTGCATTCTTACACTTCTCACGCAATGCATCCATGTGCACGATATCAAAACAAAGGTGAATATACCCCAAGTCTCCCCACATTCTATCTTGGAAAATTTTCCTTGGCGTTTCACTCATTGCTTGAACCAATTCGATCTCACCAGCTCCAAGCAATTTACTAAAAGGCCCTTTTCTTTCCTTTGAATGTCTCAACAGTACTCGACGGAATTCTTTCGACTCACTATTTAAAAAATCGAAGTCATCAAACTTCCCCTGCTTATCATAAACCACCACATCAAATCCCAGAATATCCTTATAGAATTCTTTGGAAACTTCAATATCACTTACTCCGATCACCGCGCCATATACTCCTCCTGAATGAGAAATTCTTTTCCCAAACCAATTCTCTGATTCGACAATCTCAATCGGATTTCCAAAAGGATCATTCAGATAAAAATGGTCTTTGCCTTCTGGCGTTTTTGCGATAGCAGAAACTGTATTATTCTTGGAAAGTACTTCGTGTGATTTTTTAACATTGGGAGACTTAAACTTGGCAGCAAAAATCCCTAAATCTCCGAGTTGGACATCAAAAGCTGCCGGCTGACCTACCTTGGAAGTGTATTGCCATATCTCGGCACCACCGCCACCCATCATATTCAGAGCAAGAATGGCGTGTCGACTTCTTGGTTGACCTTCCGTATAAGGAAGCATCAATGCAGCCTCTGCCGCTTCATCAAAAACTGGAAGATCCATACCCAAGTTTCTACGATACCAATCAAAGGTATCATAGACAGAAGTATTACCAATACCAATCTGTTGTATGCCAGAAATAATAGGTTCTTTCATCGACCTGTTTAGCTTACCTTTTCTCCTTCGTAAGCACCCGCCTTAAGCTTCACTTGTACTGCTTTGAATGCCTCAATCGTTTCTACGATATCTTCAGATGTATGTACTGCAGTTGGGATCAATCTCAACAAGATGATTCCTTTAGGTACTACTGGATAAACAACGATCGAACAGAAAATTCTGTGGTTTTCTCTTAGGTCATAAACCAACTTCATCGCCTCTTCCACTGAACCTTTCATATACACTGGAGATACACATGAATTGGTATTTCCGATATCAAATCCAGCTTCTTTAAGACCCGACTGCAGTTGCCTCACATTTGCCCAAAGTTTGTTTTTAAACTCTGGCATTGTTTTAAGCATATGCAATCTTTTCTTTGCTCCTTGCACGATAGGCATCGCCAATGATTTAGCAAAGATCTGAGATCTCATATTGTATTTTATAAATTGAATAGTGTCTTTGTCACCTGCCAAGAATGCACCTACACTTCCCATCGCTTTCGCAAATGTTGCAAAGTATAAATCGATATCATCCTGCACTCCTTGCTCCTCTCCTGCTCCAGAACCAGTCTCACCCAAGGTTCCAAAACCATGCGCATCATCAACCAAAAGTCTGAAAGAATATTTTTCTTTTAGAGCAACTATTTCTCTTAACTTTCCTTGATCTCCACGCATTCCGAAAACTCCTTCTGAGATCACAAGGATTCCTCCTTTTTGCTCTTCAGCAATTTTAGTAGCCGTTGCCAATTGCTTTTCCAAACTTTCAATATCGTTGTGTTGAAAAACCAATCTTTTACCTGAATGCATTCTTACACCATCCACAATACATGCGTGGCATCCTGCATCATATACAACTACATCTCTTCTCGATAATAAAGAATCAATGGCAGACATGATTCCTTGATATCCAAAGTTTACCAATACTGCCGCTTCCTTATTTTCAAATTCAGCCAATTCCTTTTCTAGGTCATCATGATGTTGTGTATTACCAGACATCATTCTTGATCCCATCGGATAAGCCAACCCCCAATCTTCAGTTGCTTGAGTATCTGCTTTCCTTACATCAGGGTGGTTTCCTAGACCTAAGTAATTATTGATGGACCATACGATTACCTCGCGGCCTTTGAACATCATTCGGTTACTTAGTTCACCTTCAAGTTTTGGGAATATATAATAACCTTCGGCCACATCAGCATATCTGCCTAGAGGTCCCATATCCTTCTTTATTCTTTCAAAAATATCCATAGTTGATTAGATTCTACTTTACTTTTGCTTTAGCAATGATTTTCCTAAATCGGTTAGGAAATAATTTAGACACAAATATAGCCAATTTAGTTTCCTTAAACCCCCCAAAATAGGCCTCTGCTTTATGTTTTTCTAACGCTTTTAATATTTCTTTCGCTAAAACGTTAACATCCATCCCTTTTTCCTGTGCTTCATCCATCTTTTTGTACGTTTTACCGTCCCCAGTGATCGCATTCTTGGAAATATCTGTTTTTACAAATCCCGGGCAAATAATTGAAACTTTAATATTTGTCTTAGCAACTTCCGCTCGTAAAGCATCAAAAAAACCATGCAAAGCCATTTTTGAGGCAGAATATCCAGATCGATATGGTACACCAAACTTCCCCGCAACACTGCTCATTGCAACAAAATGACCCTCTCCTCGCTGAAGAAAATAAGGCAATAACATCCTTGATAACTGAGCTGCCCCTAAGAAATTAACATCCATCAACTTCTTATATACCTTAAAATCGGTTTCCGACACCGTTGAACGTTGTGATATCCCTCCATTGTTGATCAGGATATCCACATCCTTTAGCATCATTTCATTCTGCTCAAAGATTGTCTGAAGACCATCATGGTCTTCCAAATCCAAAGTCAATATCTGAACATCCGGTGATACTCCACAATCTCTCTTCACAGAAATCAATGCTTCTGCCTTTCGGCTCGATAGTATCAATCGAGCTCCTTGATCTGCAAAGGCAATTGCCAAGGCTTTGCCGATTCCAGCACTTGCCCCTGTTATCCAGACTTTCTTATTCTTAAAGTAACTCATCAAAAGCTAAGATAGCAATCCGCTCAATATAGAATATCCATAAATTGAATATCTACTTAAAAAGATAAAGACACAACAAACCGGCTACGCATCACTTACAAGATTACATCAAGACTGGATTTTCTTGAAAATTAACCTTATCTTATAAGAGAATATTTTAGGCAGTTTAGGAATGGAGCAGAGGAAAGATTTACTCACATCATAAAACTCACAAATATGCTGAACCAAGAAGTACGAAGAATCATGACAACAAATCCCGTTGTCGCCTCTCCCGACAACACAGTATGGGAACTTTCACAAATGATGATTAAAAATAATGTTCAACAAATTCCAATTGTTAAAAATGGCCAATTGGTTGGAATGATTACCACACACGATCTATGGAAAAATACTGATTCATCAGAAAAAAATGATCGAATCAAAGTGGGAGAAATCATGAATAAAAACATCATTAAAATAATGCCGAAAGACAAAGTAGGCACCGCTGCAGAATTGTTCATGGACAAAAGATTCAAAACTTTACCAGTTGTCAATTTAAGAAACGAATTGAAAGGTGTAGTAACTGCCTTTGATGTCATCAGACACACGATGAGAAAAGAATACAAAACAGCCATTTTATACAAAGAGGTGTTAACAGCATAAGCTGGACAAAGAAATAAAAAAAGCCGATTCAAATATTTGAATCGGCTTTTTTTATACCTCTACACATTCACAAAAAATCAAAGATCAATACTCTTGCTCAAAAAATGCACGATATGCATTGATTGATTTTTGCTTTATTATTTCTCTATAATTATTCTGAGTGACTGGATATACTTCATAATTCACTCCATTTGAAATGAAACTAGATTCATTTTTCTGAATCGTATTCCAATAATCCATTGCTTTTGCTTCGTTGGTATATTTCCTAATAAGAATCAAATGTGTATTTGCATCTCTATTCAATGAAATATCACTTTGTTGTAGTCTATCCGCCTTGAAGAATTGTCGATTAAATCCTGAAATACTAATTTTTGTTTCATCGACATCTTTGCCCGAAGCATCATAAAGAATCACCACAACATAATGCAGACCATCCTTACTCTTTTCAAAATTTAATGTCTCCTCGTCATACAAAATGGAAGAAAATGCCTCTTCGTCTCCTTTCAAGAATCTAAGGATCTCTTTTGCTCTGGTCTGTTCGTCTGTATTTGGATATCTTTTAACTAACTGCTCCAAAGATTTTATATACTCTTCTTGACCGGATGTACTTCCCACACTCATGGCGGACAACAAAGCAAACTTAGGAGCAAATTCATTGCTTTCGCCAAATTCTTTTTCTGACTTTTTTGCGCGATTGATTACCGTCTCATAATCCTTCTTCTCAAAGAAACTATATGTATCTGTGTAGTAATTTTCAAGCTTGTTTTCTTCAGCCAACTGCTCCTTCACATAATTGGGATCCGTAGCGATTTTTGTAAATCTAGAATCTGGGAATTTGCCTTTCAATAAATCAATATACCTCTGAGCCTTTGCTCTATTGCCAAGATCTTCATGGTTTAAATATTGATAGAAAAACGCTTGATCCAATTTCAAATACTCAGGAAATTCATTTTCTAATCTTACAAAAGCTACATCCGACTTCTTGAAGTTTTGTAATCGATCACGATACATAAAACCTAAATCAAACAATGCTTGAGACAACTTTCTGTAAGCCGTTTCCCTTCCCAATTTAGAAGTTGGCAATTGATCAATAAATGCTTGGATTGCTTCTTCTGGTATTTCTTTTTCACCTTCCTCAACATCCTCATCATCAAAGTAAGAAGAACCTACAGCAGATCTTCTCCAGTTATCTTCGAGGACTCTCTCTCCCCACTTTCGTTCAAATGATACTCTTCCTTGATTGATTGCTTGAGGATTGTAAGCAAAGAAACTACTTTGTCCTGAGCCGTATCTTCTTCCTGCTTGCCCATTTTGTCTCGATCTCTGATCATCGACCACAGAAGAAGATGAAGGCTCATCTTCTGGTTGGTTTTTTATCGCTTCAATCGCTCTTTCTCTTAGCTCATCATTGTCTAGTCCTGCCAAATTCAATAAACTGTCTTGCAACTCTACCTGTTGAATGGTCAAAGAAATGTCTTTTAAGCTACTCGCATATTTTTTCACAGTTGGATATCTTTCATCCGACTTAGGCATGAATTCCAAGGTCTTATCAAAGTATTCCTTGGCAGCAATATAATCCTCTTGTTCAAAAAGTAGATCTGCCAATTTGTAAAACAAATCAGGGTCTTTTACCCCAGCATTGGATGTTCCTTTCTTAAAAGCTTCGATGGCCGCGCTCGTCTTTCCATCATTCAAAAGCACTTCGCCAATTGAAAAGTAAATAGGACCCATAAAATCTAGATACTTGTCTTCCGCAGCCATTCTCTCCATTTTTTGGATGGCAGCATCAGAAGAAGTCTTTCCAATCGAGTGCGAAAGTTTAATCTCATTGATATCTGCATAGAAACCCATTTCAAAATTTGGTTTCAATGATTTACATCTTTCAAATTCTACAAACGCCGCACTTGGGTTTCCTAGCCTCTCATAAATCTGAGCTCTTATATAGGCATACCTTGCTTTGGCTTGCTTATCGTCAGAAACGGCAATGGCTTCATTTAGAAAATTCAATGCAGTATTGTATTCTTTGTTTTTAATGTTCAAGTGAGCTCTTGCAACTGGAATGTCTTTTCTTACCTCTTGCTGAGCGTTGGAACCACTGATCTTATTAAGATAGTAATCTGCAGATGAATAGTTCTCTCTTTCAATCAAAGTACGAGCAAGCCAATACAATCCTTTCCAGTAAGCCGTAGTATGACCAAAAGCACCATCTTTCAATGCCTCTTCTTCCTTTTCTTTTTCTTTCAGCTCCTCCTTTAGCTTTTTTTCTTCCGCCTTCATTTCTGCCTCAGTCTTTGCGGCTTTAGCCACTTCAGAACTTGAAGGTTTAGAAGTGCTTGATCGAGAGGTAGAAGATCTTCCATTTTTCTTCCTGGCTTTCAATTCAGCTTTTCTTGCTTTTTCCCTCGCTTTCTTTTCCGCTTCTCTTATCTTCTTTTTTTCCTTTTCTGACTTTTCTCTTTCGTCAGCCTTTTCTTTTTTCTCTTCCTTTTTTGCTTTCTGATCTTTCTTTCTTTGTTTCTCTTTCTGAGCTTTTGAAGCATTTTTGCTTGGATCGTAATTTTTCCCGTATGGGTTTTTAGGATCAAACTCTTCTTCAAAGAACAAAAGCGTTTCTTCTGCAGTCTCGTAATCTTGTTTATAAAATTGAGCCTTCCCGATCATCACATAACAGTCATCCACCCAATGACTTTGTCTATGCAGAGAAGCAGATTTAGAAACCTTTTCGATGGCAACATCTAGGTTGTTTGCCTCAAGCTTAGGATTCTGTAGATTGGTGTAGTCGTAGACACTCAATATTTGATTGTAATTGTCTACATGAGCTCCCTGCATATTCAACACACTTGCAGCCATCAATTCCTCTGCATTAAAAAATGCATTGTAATAGGCAGTCGTGTTATGGTAAAAGCGCTTCGTAGAACTTATATCCGATTTTTTCTTTTCTGTGACACAGCTAGAAAAAATGAAAGTGGTAACCAATAGGGCGATAAAAGACCTTAATATGCTCAACGTGGTATATTTTATTGTGATTATGCGCTAAAACGCGAAGTTTTGGGAGAAAATCAGCCAATTAATATCATGTATTAGAACTGATTTGCTGCAAAATTATTTTAATTATTCCAATTTTACACCCTATTTGCAGATTAATACCTTCAACAAGCCATTAATACTATGAATGATAATGCTTTTGACAAGCCAGGATTTTGGGAAAACCTCAAAACAACCTACAGAATTGGCATTTTTGACCCTAAAAGCCTGAGAGAACTAAAATCCTTCAAATTCTCACTCCTAGGATTCCTCCTTTCTATACTAGGGCTCATTTTATTGGTCTTTTTCTTTTGTGTACTCCTTTTTTCAATAAAACCCATCAAACATTTCATTTTTGGCATTGACAACGTGGAAAGTAGCAGTGCTTTTATCAATCTCAACAAACAAGTAATTGAACTTGAAACAACCCTTCATGACCAAACAGTGTATATAGATGGATTGGTCAATATGCTTAATGGAGACAATGAATCCATCAATGCAGCTAGCCCACAAGTGCTAGATATTCAATCAGCAACCCCAAATACACCCATTCTAACTGAAACCAAAAAAACCAAAAGTGAAAATGCAATTGGTTTGGTAGAACTAAGATCTAAGTTAATGCATCTAGTATCACCGGTAAGAGGTCGTATTAGTGCACATTTCAACGCTTTAGAAGACCATCTCGGTGTTGATATTATTGCTCCCAAAAATTCTCCCATCGTTGCCGTTAATGATGGTGTAGTTATTAATTCCGCTTGGACGCTTGAGACCGGCAATACCATCAGCGTGCAGCATGCTGGTAATATTATCTCAGTTTACAAACATAATTCTGCATTGCTAAAGAATGAAGGTGATTATGTAACTGCTGGAGAAGCTATAGCCATTATTGGAAATACGGGAGAACAAACAACTGGGCCCCATTTACATTTTGAACTTTGGTACCAAGGAACACCGCTTGACCCCGTTCAATTCATTTCCTTTTAAAAATAAATATACCTTTGTAAAAAAATCAACTTGAGATGAGCGATAATAAACACGAATTGAAGACGCTTCAAGATGACGATGGGAAATTACTAAGCCCAATTCTTGATGAAGAAGTAAGAAACTTTTTGATTGATATTGACGGAACCATATGCGACGATATCCCAAATGAGGAGCCTGAAAGAATGGTAACTGCTGAATTGTACCCAGATGCGCTTGAAACCATCAACAATTGGTATGAAGAGGGCCATATTATCACATTTTTCACTTCAAGAACGGAAGCACACAGAGATGTTACTGAAGCTTGGCTCAACAAACACAACTTCAAATACCACGGATTATTGATGGGCAAACCAAGAGGGGGAAATTATCATTGGATAGACAATCATATGGTAAGGGCTACTCGTTTCAAAGGCAAGTTCACAGACATGATCAAAGCCAACAAAACAATCGAAATATTTGAGCCTTAAATATTTCGTTGCTTTAGATCCATTACTGCCTCTTTTACATCAGTAAATGAAAATTCAAAACCTTCATTTATTGCTTTTTCAGGAATAACACGTGTGCTGTTGACCAACATACTTGTCATTTCACCCATTGGAATTTTCAATAAAAATTCAGGAACAGGTGCCGCAATAGCCAAAGGGAACATCATGTTTTTAATTTGCCTAGCCATGTCTTTGAGCTTAAGTGGTTCAGGCGCCGTTCCATTATAAACACCCCTCCACGTTTTATCTTCAACCCCCTTGATCAACATTTTACAAACATCATCAAGGTGTATCCATGCATAATATTGCTCACCATCTCCAAAGTATCCACTGATTCCAAACCGCAACGGAATCATCATTTTTTCCAATGCGCCCCCTTTGGTACTAAGAACAATTCCTATTCTGATTGTCGTAAGCTGATGGGTATGTTTATCTAATTTAGAAATAGACTCTTCCCAAGCTGTGGTGCTATCAACTAAAAATTCACTTTCTCCAGCTGGAGAAAATTCATTCAATCTTTCTTCACCCCTATTTCCATAAAAACCAATAGCAGATCCAGCAACAATAGATGCTGGATGGTGATCGAGTGCAGCCAATGATTCATCCAGTAAGTTATTCCCTTTGACCCTGCTATCAATAATGAGTTTTTTTCGCTCATCCGTCCATTTTTTGTCTGCAATACCTGCCCCAGCCAATGAAATGATATGATCACAACCCTTTAAACCCTCCAAATCTATTTCACCTATGAGCGGGTCCCACTTGAAATAACGTATGTTATCATGTGCTTTCTTAGGCTTTCTTGAATAAATCCTAATATCATAGACAGATTTATCAAGCATTTGGCATATTCGAGACCCTATCAGACCCGTACCGCCTGTTATTACAATTGATTTCTTCATCTAGATGTATAATGCTATTGCCTTTAAATTGTTTAGTATCTTTAATAATAAGTTTATCTCAATATGCGTATCATGTCGAAATTCATAACAATACTATTGATTTGCTGTTTGTTTCTATCTTGCAAAAACGAGATCGAAATTCCTTCTACAGATACCATTAATATTTTACTGCCCCAAGATCCCGAAAGACTGAACCCTGTATACGATGCCCGCTCTATCGGCAGAGAAGTCTTCCAATACATCTACACACCAGTAGCAGACTTCCATCCAGAATCATTGGAGTTAACACCAATCCTTATTAAAAATTTGCCTAGAGCGCAAAAAGAGGAAAATGGAAAATTCTATTACGAAATCGACTTGATCGAAGATGCACAATGGCACGATGGAAAATCCATCACCGCAGAAGATTACATCTTTACCATTAAGTCCGTTCTCTTACCTCAAACCAATGCTAAATCTTGGAAACCCGTTCTTGCCTATATCAATGAGATAAGTGCAGTTGAAAATGACCCCTACAAAATAAAAGTATATGTCGATGAAGATTATATGCTCAAGTTGGAAATAGTTTCTACCATCTATCTTCTCCCTAAGCACGCTTACGCAAATGTTGAGGCACTTGATAAGTTGACGATTGCAGAAATAAAAGCACAAACGGAGGAAGAAAATATGGATGCATCACTTGCTGCTTTCATAGAAGACTTTAATGACCCAAAACATTACACAACGAACATCCTAGGAAACGGACCATATAAATTGACTCAATGGGAAAATGACCAATTCGTAAAGCTGAAAAAGGTAGAAAATTATTATGGAGAAAACTATGCCTCAAATCCATTTCTGCAAGCCAACATTCCCAACATAAACTTCAAAATAATTGCAGATGAAATGACTTCGATTACTGCATTAAAGGATGGAGCGCTCGATGTTGTAAAAGGATTAAGTGCTGCCAACTTCAACGAACTTAAAAATGACATTCCTCAAGCTTCATTTTTAAATGCTCCTTCCACAAGATATTACTACCTATCCATCAACAACCAAAACCCAATATTGCAAGATAAATCTGTAAGAAAAGCTTTGGCTAAATTGGTTGACGTCCAAGGCTTGATTGAGAATATTGAATTTGGGTATGGAACGCAACTCACTGGACCCCTACACCCTAGTCAACCTTACTATGACGAGAACCTAAGCAATGACATCTATGATGTAGAAGAGGCCAAAACTTTATTACAATCAAGTGGATGGACAGACAGCAACAATAATGACATTATAGACAAAGTGGTCCAAGGAACAAGAGAAGAATTGACCTTGGATTTATTGATTACTGGCGGAGAACTAGGTCAAAAAATCGCTCTTGTCTTTCAATCAGAAGCTAAGAAAGTGGGAATTGACATCAATATCGTCACCAAGGATATCCGAAGAATGAGATCCGAAAATCTATACAGCTACGACTATGATTTAGCTGCATTGGCTGAAGGACAAGACATCATTCCCGTTGACCCTTACAGAAGATGGCATTCAGAAAATGTAAAAGAACGTGGAAGCAATATTAGCGGATACAAATCTGAAACCGCTGACAGTCTGATCACACTCATCAGAGATGAATCTGACACTAAAAAACGGGAAGATCTTTACGAAGAATTCCATAGACATATTTACGAAAACCAACCAGTCATATTTTTATTTTCACCTACACAAAAATTATTTGTTGGAGAAAATTTTGAAGCGACGGTTACTGCAAAAAGACCGGGCTATCTTGCCAATACATTTAAGATAAAACCTGCTAAAAAATAATTAGCATGTTGGCTCTTCATTTTAAAAAACTACTTTTTATACTTCCACTTTTATTGGTGTTAAGTGTGATTGTGTTCTTTTTACGATTTGCCACTCCTCAAGATCCTGTCGAACAAAGTTTGGGCTTGTATCAATTAGAGGAAAGTGAAAGTCAACCATACACCAACAAACAGTATGAAAAGGAAGCGAAAAAACTTGGGCTAGACAAAGAGCTGTTTTATTTTTCGATTAAGCCCAACTACTTACCTACAGAAGCAAGTAAAATTCTTTTACCAGCCGATAAAAGAATTACAAAAGCTTTACTCAAAAAAGGATTTGATTGGCAAGATGTAGAAACATTCTTGAACTTAAAAAACACCAGTAGCAATAACTTGGAAATGACCCAGATTGCGACAGACCTTGTTGCATCTGGAGAAACCAAAAGAAATTATCAGCAACTTAGTAGTGGAGAACAAACTTCAATCAACAACTTACTAGGAGATCATAAAGGGAGTTTTTATTACCCAGTATTGAGATGGCATGGAAGTAATAACCAATACCACCATTGGATGAAAGATTTTCTTTCATCCAAAGAATTAAGGTCCATCCAAAACAATGCTCTCGTGAAACCTAAGATAAAAAGAGCATTGGCTTGGACATTGACGCTGGCATTTTTCTCAATCTTGCTCACTTACTCATTAGGCATTTTTATCGGGTTCAAAAGAATCAGTAGTCTACATCCTTTTTGGGAAAGACTACAAACAATATTGGATTTCTTTTACACCATGCCATTCTTTTGGATTGCAACTTTGGCCATCGTGTTTCTTACTACTTCAAACTATGGAAACTGGACCAATCTATTTCCAAGCGTACATTCTATTAACTTCAATGGAGAATCGATATTTGTTGAGCTAGTTCAAAACTCAAGCCATTTAATACTTCCAATCATTTGCATAAGCATTCATGCCATTGGATTCATCAGCAGCATGATGGCCGACAATCTAAAACTACAATTGAGCAAGCCCTACTTTCTTACAGCCATGCAAAAGGGATTGCCTAGAAATGAAATTTTAAAAAACCATGGTTTCAAAAATGCACTCTTCCCTATTCTGACCATGCTTACCAATATTATACCTGCAACTTTTTCAGGTTCTTTAATTGCAGAAGTGATTTTTGATCTTCCTGGTGTTGGTCGACTATTGTATAATTCAATACTACTGGCTGATTGGAATGTAGTGTTTCCGATCATCTTGCTTATTGGAGTTATCACTTCTATCAGCTTTTGGTTATCCGATATTTTATATACCAAGCTAGATCCAAGAGTAAATATTACGACTACATGAATACAGTGAACAACATATCGTTCAAAAAAGCAATGACGCTGCCTGGATTTATTATCCTTGTATTCATTTTCATTGCAATTCTAGGAGTCATCATGGATTCACAAAGTCTGGCTGCCGAGGTTGACATAAAAAACATTTATCTAGCTCCATTTGAAAATTCAAATTACATTTTAGGCACAGATAGCCTAGGAAGATCTGTGGCCTTTGGTCTAATGAACGGAATAAAACTAAGCTTGTACATTGCTACATTGACTGGACTCGTATCACTTCTAATCGGTTTATTCTTTGCTTATTTAGGAGGTTACTTAGGAAATGACAAACTATTTCTATCGCCTATTTCAATTGTTGGTCTCATTCTTATTGTAGCATTAGGCCTTTTCTACTTTTGGAATTCACCTTCCTTATGGGTGCTACTTATTGCAAGTATATTGATTTACTTGTTGATCATTTTTGATAAAAAAATATTGAAGAATAGTATTAAAAAGTCATTGCCATTGGATTGGCTCATTATGAAGTACGTTACCCTTCAAAAATCACTACCAGGTATCTTTTTAATTCTTTTTGTTTTCGCATTATTTTCTGACCGTAGTGTATTTAATATCATTGTCTTGATTACTTTCTCTCGCATACCAGCTCTGATAAGATTATCAAGATCAGAAGTTTTAAAAGTAAAAAATCAAGAATTTGTCATTGCGGCAGAAGCAATGGGACTTAATTCTTTTCAAGTCTTTAGAAAACACATCATTCCAAATATTCTGACCCCACTAAAAACATATCTTATTTATACAATGGCGACCACCATTCTTATCGAATCCACACTAAGTTTCCTTGGACTAGGGTTATCGCTTGAGACCGTCACCCTAGGATCTATGCTCAGTAGTTCGAGAGATTTCTTCAGCGCATGGTGGCTTGCTATTCTTCCAGGAGGAATTATTTTTTTACTCATTTATTCAATAAGAAAACTATTCGCTCAAAGTTTGGATTCAGAAAATTACAGCTACTTATAAAAAAAGGGAGATTAGCTCTTGCCAATCCCCCTATCATTTATTTTACAATACTGTTTTACTTACAACTCTTCGCGTAAGAAAAAAGTAACTCCGGAAAGTCAGCCCATTTTGGACCATCAGGAATTTGTGATTTATAATCACTACATGTTGAGAAAATTCTTTCAAGATCTTCTGGATAATTTTTCTTCTGGATTTTAAAACAATCGTCATCTCCTACTTGGACCCAATATGATTTCTCAAGTCCTCCTGCTACTTTGATTCCTCCAATAGAAGCAGATGCTGTTTCTCTAGACCAAGGGTCATGAAATATTTTTACTGGAGTGGCAAAAGAAGTATTGACAACTTGTAAAAGTGCTTCAATCTTTTTCTTTTTTAACTGGACTGTTGCTTGAGTAAAATATGCATATCCATCTTTAATATATTCAGCGTTGACATCATCTGATTCCCATTGAGTAGCATCATACATTTTATCCATTGCCTTATCCAAGCCACTTTGAGGCAAATACAAAAAGGCAATTTCTTCAGGCTTAAACTCTCGTTTATCTTTTTTTGAAACTTCAATAGTAATTTCATCAATCAAGCCTTTTTTCAGGCCGTACTTTTTTAACGTACCGGTTACTTCTTCACCCGTTTTTAAAGTTAGATAAACGGGTTTCTTTTTAGAAAAGACTTCTACTGGAGCAGAAAAATATTGTCCAAATGCTGAAGCACCAAACAACACAAGAAGTGCTGTTATCAAAAAGTTCTTGTTCATAATGATTTTTTAATGTTAGTAATTCTTAAAAATAAAACAGAATTACAACACTAAAGCAATTTGTGTAAAGAAGATTACATCAACGGTATAAAAGTGTATTTTTATGAGAGATCTGGTCTGATAGAAATTTTAGAAGGAAATTTATCCTTTTCGCTTTTTACTCTTAGAAACTCGTTTCTTGTCAAACAAATTTGAATTGCCTCTTTGGTTAGATAATTCACCGGTTCTTTTATCGGTCTTGGCAGAGTATTGATCTTCAAGACCACAGCCTTCCTTTGTTTTGCATGAGCTCACAGTAGTCGTCAAGCTAAATCCAATAAACAAGGCCATCACAAAGCTTATATATTTACTCTTTTTCATAATTATCGTTTCTTAAATCAAAGGTGCTCCATTAAAACTACAAAATCAAGCTAATATTTTACAACAATACACCAAATTCAAAATTAACCCCATA
>CALFDU010000095.1 GCA_937950315.1 uncultured Saprospiraceae bacterium
AATAGTTTGATCTATTTTATCAAAAACAATTACTTTATCAATATCCATTTTTCCCTTACTTACGAATGTAAACATCAGTCTATCATTTGGAGAATTGCTTGTTCCAATTTCTGTTTGATATCTCTCAATTCCTGTCATGAAATATTATTAAGAACTAATTGTTTCTGCTCCTCACTTCCCAATACAGAAAGTGTATGATGTTGATAGTCAATAGATAAAGTAATAGGAGGTACAAATAAGGTACAAATAGGGTGCAGAGTTGGTTAATTTATAGTTTTAGGACCATAGAGGTTCTTTATCCCAATCATTTATAAATCCAATCTTATGTAATGGTAAATCGGAATTGTTTGTGAATAGGTCTTTTATCTTGTTTTTAATATTGTGGTTTGGTGTAACAATATTGCAAACGTAAACCATTGCAGAAATTATTGGATAAACTCGTTTTTTTTGAATTGGAGTTAAAGTATCGTTTATCCAAGCCTTAGGATTATTGATATCTACTTTCGGTTTCTTCACCATGTTTCTACACCATAGTCGTGAATGGTGCGCAATAATGTTTCTGACGTATACAATCGCCTCTAACCAACTTGATAATTCGCTGTGTAAATTAAGACCCATACCTTTTGCTATGATGGCTTTATCAGGAAGCTGGTGATTTAGATTTTTATAGAACTTTGATAATGTTCCCATAGAAGCTATTTCCATTATTTTCCAAGCTTCTGGATCATCGTTTGGGTGATTTCTCTTGTGATCTTTGATAAATATTTCTTGACTATAACCATATTCAGTAATCAATTTTTCTAGATTTCTTTGGTGTCTGTTTTGATCAGTAAAAAGAGATCCATCTTGATACCAAAGCGGTCCATTAGTTAATGAAAGGTGATAAATCATTTTGGTCCTCAGTGCAATTTCAATCCTTTCTATAGCATCAAAGATGATGAGTTTAAGATGGATCAAATGTATATCTTTTGATTACCTCATTAAAGTGTGTATTTGGTTTGAATGTATGGTTAACTTGATCCGATTGCATATCCCACCAGTAACCTTTTAGTCTATAATAGCTTATGTTTTCTAAGAAATGAGTGGCACTTTGTTTGTCAGAAATAATCATTCCTCTACCCTCTAGAATCTGGATTTGTTGCGATGTGGTCTTCGGAGGTTTCAATAGCGGGTAATCTATTAAAAAGAATGACCCGCAAGCAGTTCTTATGGTATGCTTACGGGTACTGTTGTTACAAATGTATATTAATTTTTTATTTAATAATTGAAATTAACCTTTTGATTGCTCCATTTAATGGAAAAAGTCGTTTATGAGTTCATTTTCTATTAATTAGGAGTATAATGTTTAATACTTAAATCTCCAATTAGGTTTAATTATCTACATTTAAACTAAACTTGAACTAATCATATGTCCCTATTCCAAACCTCAGTCCTCAATAAATACCTAAAGACGCTAGACGATGCCAAAGTAAAGGCATCATATCAAAAATTTATAGCCTTCTTCCACAAAGCAACCATCATTGAAAACATCAAAAACGACAAAGAAGAACAATTTCAATACGTCTTTATCCAAAAGCTTTTTGATGAAGTATTGGACTACACAATAAACCCCAATCCAGATTTCAATATAACAACAGAATTTAAGAACCTCAAAGGCGCAAAAAAAAACAGACGGTGCAATCCTTAAAGATGGAAAAGCAATAGGCGTCATAGAGCTTAAATCAACTAAGACCAAAGAGCTATCAAGAATTACAGAACAAGCTTTTGGATACAAAAACAATCATCCTACTTGCAACTATATCATAACTTCCAACTTTTAAAAACTAAGATTCTACATTAAAGATGCTGTAGAGCATATCGACTTTGATTTATTTACAATAACTGAAGAAGAGTTTAAGCTCTTGACATCATTTGCTCTTTAGGGGCTTTAGAACCGTTCTGTGGTAGCTTAAAACCAAAGTGTTTAAATAACTGTTTGTATTGCATTGCTTTATAAATTTCATGCAATGCTGCTGCATAGACATTATGGTCCTTCTTCTATTTATTGGATTTACCTAATTGTTTACTTTTTCTTAGTCGACAGTTGGCTAACGTTTATTAAGTTACTTTCCAATACAAAAATTACTAAATATACTCTCCAACAAATCATCCGTACTAATCTCTCCAGAGATCTCTCCAAGGTAATGCAACGCATGTCTGATATCCATCGCAATCAGATCGGAAGGTGTTCCGCCATCTAGTCCTGTCATCACTTGCTCAAGTGAAGTTTTGGTTTGCTCGAGGGCAGCATAGTGTCGGGTGTTGGATAGGATGGTGCTGCCCGAGTTGGTTTTTCCGGAGTGAACCATCTTTACCAATTGCTTTTTGATTTTTTCCACATTGGTTTTTTCCTTGGCAGAAATGGCAAGGGTAGGAGTGCGTCCTGTGAGTGTGCTCACTGCCTCTTCTACGTCATACGAATGACAGGTGTGGAAACTGTCAGATTTGTTCAATAGGATAATGCTTTGTTGGCCAGGTTGAAGAGGGATTTTTTTGTATGCCTCGATGATGTTTTCGTGGTCTTCTTCTATCTCGACGACAAACAATACAATCTTGGCTTTGGCGGTTTGTTCTTTTGTTTTTTCTATTCCGATGCTTTCTATTTGATCGGTTGTTTCTCGGAGACCGGCGGTATCGACAAATCGGAAAAGGATGCCATCGATTTGCATGCTGTCTTCGATGACGTCTCGGGTGGTTCCGGCGATGTCACTGACGATCGCTCGGTCCTCGTTGAGTAGTGCGTTGAGCAAGGTTGATTTTCCTACATTGGGCGCACCGATGATGGCAACGGGCACACCTTCTTTAACGGCATTGCCGTATTTGAATGAATTTTGTAATTCGATGATGACGGTCAGGATTTTTTGAACGAGGTCTTTCAATCCTTGTCGGTCGGCAAACTCCACATCCTCTTCTCCAAAATCATTTTCCAATTCGATGAGGCTGGCAAATTCGATGAGCTGGGAGCGGAGGCCTTTGATCATGACGGACACACCACCACGCATCTGGTCCATGGCTATTTTATGCTGGCTTTCTGACTTTGAAGCGATCAGGTCTGCAACGGCTTCCGCTTGGCTGAGATCTAGCTGGCCATTCAAGAATGCACGCAAGGTAAACTCTCCTGGATTGGCAGCGCGTGCGCCGACAGAAAGAAAGAGTTCAATTATTTTTTGGATGATGTACTGGGAACCGTGGCAACTGATTTCTACAACATCTTCTTTGGTGTAGGATCTAGGTGCTTTGAATATGGTAGCGAGACATTCATCAAGGATGTTACCATCTTGGTCTTTCAGTTTGCCGTAGTGGACGGTATTGGCGTCGGCTTGTTCAAGCTTGGCTCCATAAAAGTATGTGTCGACCAACTGGATGGCCTTTGGTCCTGAAAGTCTGATCACGCCGATCGCTCCTTCTCCTTGAGGCGTTGATAAGGCGACGATGGTGTCTGTTAAGTTATTTCCCACTGCTACAAATTTGAAAAACAAAATTACGTTTTATTCAACCTATTTATCGTCTTATTTTTATAAATTACTAAAACAACTTTTATTCAATGCGCATTTAAAATAAACGACCGATGAAAAAAACACTTATAGGTACACTTGTGGGTGGCTTGATCCTCTTTATTTGGCAATTTTTATCCTGGGGATTATTGAATTTACATTATAGCCAAAACAACTACACGGACAATCAAGATGAGATTTATGAATACCTAAAAGGCAAATTGCCAGAGGGTGAATATTTTATTCCCACCATTCCCCAAGGTGCGACAGCGGAGGATAGGGAAGCACTGACCAATAAAGTCACAGGTCAACCATGGATGCAGATCAAGTACCACGAAAAATGGAACATGAGTATGCCTATGAATATGTTTAGAGGCTTGGTGATCGATTTGCTTTCGGTCTTTTTGCTTATCTGGGTATTGTTGAAATTTAGGGAACTGAACCTGATGACCGTTTTGTCGGCCTCTTTGGCGATAGGATTGATCGGTTATTTTACCGGGCCTTATCTGAACAGTATTTGGTTTGCGACCAATACGATACCAGATCTTATTGATACGATTGTCCAATGGGGTGTGGTCGGTTTGTGGCTTGGTTGGTATCTTGTACGAAAACAAAATGTTTAAAATGTAAGACTAATTATCATGACAGTAAAAGAAGTAATGAAAACGCTGGAGTCTATGGGCTCTGAACAGACAAGAAATATTTATAAAAAGCATGGCGCTGAGTGCGATCTTTTTGGCGTAAAGGTGGGTGACTTGAAGACGATCGTGAAGAAGGTCAAAAAAGATTATCAACTCTCCAAAGATTTATTTGAAACCGGAAATGGAGATGCGATGTATTTGGCGGGTCTGATTGCGGATGAAACCAAAATGACCAAGGCAGATCTTAAGAAGTGGGCCAAACAATCCAAATGGTATTACACGAGTGAATTTGCTGTGCCATGGGTAACTGCTGAAACAAAGCATGCCGAGTCATTGGCAGACGAATGGATCAAGTCCAAGAAAGAAAACATTGCCTCAAGTGGTTGGGCGACCTGGGCTTGTATTGCAACGCTTAAGGATGATGCTGATCTAGATATTAAAAAATTAAAAGGTTTGATGGATCACGTCGCTAAGAACATTCACGAGCAGCCAAACCGAGTGCGGTATGCCATGAATGGATTTGTGTTGACCGTCGGCGGTACAGTCGGTGCCTTGACCAATCACGCCATGAAAATCGGAAAGAAGATGGGGAAGGTGTCAGTCAACATGGGTGAGACTGCATGCAAGGTTCCTTTTATTCCAGATTATCTTGAAAAGATGAAAGATAAAAACAGAATTGGCAAGAAAAAGAAGACGTGCCGCTGTTAATTTACGTTATATAGATAATCCATAAATATTATAAATGAGGGGATGTTGACCTTGGTTGGCATTCCTTCATTTTATTTTAAGGCAAGTCCTAATATTAAAGTTATCAAATTGGTTAAAGCTGTTTTTTGATGATCATATGCATGTCGTCACAGTGGCAAGTATGTTTTTGACCATAAAAAAATATCTGTCAGCCATTCCTAAAAGCAAGAGAAGTCGCAATCGAGTCACCAACCTTTTATTTGGTTTTGTCGTTGGAAAAGTAAGCAGCATTTTAATTTGCATACAATTTCATTTACTTTTATAAAAAACAAGATTATGAACAGACTTCTACTTTCCCTTCTTTTTATCGCTTTCGCAAATATTTCTACGGCACAGGTAGCCGATGATTTTGAATTTATAGACCACAAGGTTCGCTCTGGGGTACATGGAGTTTCCAAAGTGATGGGCAATGATTTTATTTACGTCAGTCATAATCAATCGTGGCCAATGACCTCGGTCATTAGGGTCAATACTTTGGATAATTCTATTGATACCTTATTGACTACCTTTTCTTCTCGATCCGACATCAAAGAGTTTCCAGATGGTACATTTCAAATCTTTATTTCTTCGCTCTTTGATTATGATATTGTCTTGCCAGGATTCTT
>CALFDU010000096.1 GCA_937950315.1 uncultured Saprospiraceae bacterium
GTAGTCTGATGTAGAGACTTGTACCAATACTTAGCCCAGCTACCATCGTAAGGTTTCGGTCCTGCTGGCCAACTTAGCATAGCCTCATCAAAGGGAATATTCAAATGATGACAAAGTATAAAAAGTGTCTCGATGGGCTTAGCAAGCAAGTCACTAGAATTTAATACAACAAAAGACCTTCCTTCTCTTTGCAGGGACTTCATTACTTTAAAAAGTACTTCTATTCCAATATCGAGTAGGGTGGGATTGGGGATAATTTTAGCAATTGAGGTAAGTATTCTTCTAGGATCTCTGAGGTAAAGTATATTTCTATATTCTTGCAGGTAGTTTAAGTCAAGCTTGTGTAGATGATGGGCTATGTTTTTAACAAACATGTGTTCTCTGTCCCTATTTTCGAAAAGGTTGATCTGTTCATTTAGATCAGCACTTTGCGTTTTTAGTACCTCTTCACGACCAGGATGTTCCTTGCCAGTTCGCACTAAATAGTTGGCATAAAAAGGCTCATCTATTACACTCATATCTGAACGTTGCGCAAACGAATACATCAGTGCGGTTGAAAGAGTGCGAGGACAAGCTATGAGTTGTATAATGGCCAAGGTCGGATCTTTTAATAAATGTAAAAATATAAATAGATCAAACGAAGAGTGTACTTATTAGCATTATTTTATGGAAATATGAAATTGATTTTTTTCAAACGCAAAAACGCTGCCTGAGAAACAACAAAAATAGCAAAATAACTTATCGGAAATATTTAAAGAATTTAATTGATAAAATTCACTTGCGTAAAGAAATTTAATTTAATTTACATACTTTAATTAACCAAAATACAATTAGTATGAAAAAACAATTTACGCGACTAGGTCTCGTAGCAATAGCTATGTGCTTTGTACAAACATTTTTGTTTTCACAAAGTACAATTTCCGGGACTATATTAGACACAGCCGACGAGCCCGTTATTGGCGCCTCCATTATAGTAGTAGGAACTACAGTAGGGACGGTCACTGACATAGATGGGACTTATACATTGAACTTACCGGAAGGGGCAGAACAAGTTTCAATATCTTACATTGGTTACGCTACTCAGATTTTGAATGTTACTGATGGGAATTTAAGTAGAATTGTGCTAGAAGATGATTTTGCTGATCTTGAAGAAGTTGTAGTCACAGGTTTAGCCTCTTCTGTTAAAAGATCAAATCTTGCAAATGCTGTTGCATCAATAAGCTCAAAAGAATTGACAGGTGTTACATCTCAACAGACAGTAGACGGAGCACTTTATGGTAAATTAACTGGAGTAAATATTGTACAAAGTAATGGAGCTCCTGGTGGTGGAATAGCATTAAGACTAAGAGGTGTTTCATCCTTAAGTGGTAATAATCAGCCACTTTGGATAGTTGATGGAATTTACATTAGTAACTCTGAAATACCAAGTGGGTCTAGATTTGCATCAGGAGCAAACTCTGGTTCTGAAGAAGGAGCTTCTAATAGAATCGCGGATCTTAATCCTGAAGATATTGAGAGTATAGAAGTGCTAAAAGGCGCATCAGCAGCTGCGATTTACGGTACAAGGGCTAATGCAGGTGTAGTTATTATTACTACCAAAAAGGGAAAAGCTGGAGATACTAAAGTTAGTATTGATCAAGATGTAGGTTTCAATTCTATATTAAAAAGAGTTGGGCGTTTTCAGTATGATGAGGCTAGTGTAAGAGAAGCATTTGACGATGATGAGGCGGCTCGATTTGCGGCGGCTCAAGCGGCTGGACAAGTAATTGATCTTGAAGATGAAATCTACGGTGAGAACGGATTTATTAGAGATACAAGGTTGAAAATTACTGGAGGTAATGACAAAACAACATTTTATGTAGGTGGGTCATTAAGAAATGAAGATGGTATAATATTGAATACAGGATTTGCTAGAAATTCACTTAGATTAAATCTTAATCATAAATTGAATGATAAACTTTCTATAGGAGTTAATTCTAACTATATCAATAGTAATGCACAAAGAAGTTTTACAGGAAATGAAAACGAAGGTGGATTGAGCTATGGATACACATTAGCATTTTCAAGAGATTGGAACAATTTCTTCCCGGATGAAAATGGAGTTTATCCTTTAAACCCTACGTACTCTGGAAATCCAATATTTGTTAGAGATAATGCAGTTAACGATGAGGAAAATAATCGTTTCCTTAATAGTGCATCTTTAGATTGGAAGATTTTCCAAAAAGACAATCAGGTGCTAAGATTTAATTTTAATTCTGGTTTAGATTATTTTGTAAATCAAACTTTTGTTTATGTACCTGAGACGCATCAAGCTCAAGTAGGCGGAGACAATGGTTTTATAGGTGTAGGTAGAAATGTTTTTAATAATTTTAACTACCAGGCCATTCTTGTTCACGATTACTACACAGACAATAACATCAACTTTACAACTCAAGGAGGTATTTCTTATTTGGACTTTGATCGAGATCTTGTTCTGAATAGGACAACTCAACTTATTCCTGGACAAACTAATCTTAGTCAAGGAGGTACTCAAGAAACGGCTCAAAGAATTGAAAACGAAGAAGAATTTGGAGTGATACTTCAAGAAGAGGTTAACTATGACGATAAGATTATTGCTACAGTTGGTGGTCGTTTAGATAAATCTAGCCTAAATGGTGATCCAAATCAATTTTTCTTTTTCCCCAAAGCATCTCTTGCTGTAAACTTAGCCAACTTTGATTCAGGATTGAAAGGTAAATTGAATCAGCTTAAGTTAAGAGTAGCATATGGTGAAACAGGATCTAGTGCATCTTTTGGCTCACTTTTTACAGGTTTGTCTTCTATCAATATTGGTGGTAATGCTGGCTTTGTGGTTAATCCTAATCAGGGTAATGCAAATTTAGAACCTGAGAGATCAAGAGAGTTAGAGTTTGGGGTCGATGTTGGATTTCTTGATAATAGGGTAGGTCTTGAAGCTAGTTACTATATTAGAAATGTAAACAATCTTTTGTATGAAAGATCATTACCTACTTCTTCTGGATTCTCAAATGAAATTAGAAATGATTTAGATCTTAGAAACAGAGGCCTAGAATTAGGTTTAAGATTAGCACCAATAGCAAATGATAGAATCAACTGGAATTCAAACATCAACTTTTGGTTCAATAGATCGAATGTAACAAGATTGGGTGTTGAAGATGGTACTGATGATGCCAATGATATTCCTAGTTTTGTTCCTCCAGGTGTTGCATTTGGTTTAGGGCTTGGAACATTCTTTATTGAAGAAGGCGCGCCGATAACTGGCTTATGGAATAGTGTTGAAGGGGTACCTACTCAAACAGGAGATACAGAGGCTGACTTCCAAGTTGGTTTCTACAATGAAATTAATTTCTTGAGTAATTGGAATTTCAATTTTTTAGTGCATTGGAAGCAAGGTGGCGATGTGCTTAACCTTACTAGATTGTTGACTGACATTGGAGGTAATACTCCACAAGATGTAATTGACTTTGTGGCTGAAAATTCAGAAGGAGACGACGCTAAGATTAGAGGCTTCATCGAAGACGCTTCTTATGTAAGATTGAGAGAAGTTGGTTTAAACTATAAAATTCCAGTTGGAGGAAAATTCCTCGAAAGAGTTAGATTAGGTTTGTCTGCAAGAAATTTAATAACTATTACAGACTACACTAGCTATGATCCAGAAACTTCAACAAAGGGAGGATCAGGTCTATCTACCGGAATTGAAGTAACACCTTTCCCTAGTTCTAAGCAAATTTATTTTTCACTTGGTTTAGACTTTTAAAAAATTAAAAATAAAAACGATGAATAAAATATTATCATATATATGCATTTGTGTCATAATGGTTTTTGCATCTTGTACTATAGATGAACAAATCGACCCAAATGCACCAAGTATAAATAGTGTCGCTGAAAATGCAACTTTACAAGAGTTGAATTTATTGGTGAATGGAATAGAATCCTCAATGCGTAATGGGGTTGACGTACTTGCCAATGCCACCGGAAGTATTGCTAGAGAACTTTATATTTTTGATGCTGATCCACGAAATACTTTAGATCTTTTAGGTAAAGAAGGAGCTCAGTTGGATAATAATACTTTCTACCTAACAGCAGCTTATAATACAAGATATAGAGTAGTCAAGACTGCTAATATCTTACTAGATGCATTAGATAATACATCTAGTGTGTCAGCAGCTGAGGACGCAGGGTACAGGGGATTTGCAAAAACGATTCAAGCTCTTATGTTATCCCAAGTGTTAGATTATCTTGGAACAAATGGACTGAGATTTGATGTTGCAGATCCTGAGAATTTAGGTCCTTTTTTAAGCGAAGCGGATGGAAGGCAAGCAATTTTAAATTTATTGGATGAGGCTCTAGGAGACTTGAATGGATCTTCATTTGCTTTTGGCTTAAGTTCTGGTTTCGCTGGATTTGATACACCAAGTACATTTGCTACATTCAATAGAGCAATAGCAGCTAGAGTAGCAGCTAGAGCAGGGGATTATTCTGCTGCTATCTCACATATTAGTAGTAGCTTTTTTGATATTAACGGCGATTTTTCAAATGGGCCAAAGCATGTATTTTCCTTAAGCTCAGGAGACCTTCAGAATCCAGCTTTCAAGCAAGGTGGGCAAAATGGTGATCAATGGATAGTGCACAATCGGTTTATTGAAAATGGGGTATCAGGTGATGCTAGATTGTCTAAATTTAGACAACGATTAGATCCTACTTCTCAGGATGATTTGAATGGAACGCATGAGACGGCCCTATATGCTACAAATCTTTCACCAATCGATATAGTAAGAAATGAAGAATTGATGTTCATACTTGCTGAATCAAGAATGAATACAGGCGATCCTCAAGGAGCTGTAGAAGTACTAAATATTATCAGAAATAATCATGGTATCGGTGATTATATGGGTGGTACTGGTATGGATGACTTGATAAATGAATGGTTGTTTCAAAAGTCATATTCTTTCTGGGGTGAAGGGCAGTTAATGTTTGATCTTAGAAAGTATGGTCAATTAAATGATGCATTCTTACCTATAGATAGACCTGGAGATTTGATTCATACTCAATTTCCAATTCCTTTAAGTGAGAATCAATAAACTAATTTTTTGAAGGATATAAAAAAGTGTGGCAAAATGACTTTGCCACACTTTTTTTATTTGCGAACTTAATATCTGCTATTATTAACGAACCATTCATTATATAATCTTCAACTTAGTCTACATCATAATATTCTGCTTGAACATTTGTATCGCGATAGCAATCAATACGATCCCGAATACTTTTCTCAAAGTCGATGTAACCTGATCAGACATCTTTCTTGATAACCATCCTGATGATTTAAGTATGATAAATATGATAATCAAGTTGATTACTATACCACCCATGATACTGATATTGTCATACTCTGACTTCAATGATAAGATAGTCGTTAGCGTACCTGCACCTGCTAATAGGGGAAATGCAATAGGTACAATGCTGCCTGAGCCTCCATCATCATGCGTATCTCTAAAGAATCGAATGCCAAGAATCATTTCTAGACCAATAAAAAATATAATTAATGCACCTGCTAGTGCAAATGAAGATACTTCAATATGGAATAAGCTCAAGATACCTGCACCAAAAAATAAAAATGCAAACATGATAACTGCTGCTGAGATCGTAGCTAAACCAGCTTTAATTTTCACTCCCTCTTTCTTCATGTTGATGATAATTGGTAAACTTCCAATTATATCTATCACCGAAAACAAAATGAGCGTAACGGATAATATTGCTTTTGCTGTCATTACTAAACTGTATTAAAATTTGTTGTTAAAAATGTATTTAAAAGTATTGTTTGGTACTCACAGGTTATGACGCAAAAATCGAACAAAAGTGTATACTTTGCCACTATTATTGCGTTACTAAGTCATATTATCTTATTTTTGCCAGTAAATATGTCAAACCTTCACTTTAATGTTAATTCAATATGAAACAGAATCAACTTGACCCAATTGACCTTAGAATCCTTAATGAATTGACAGAGGATGCACGGATTCCCTATGTACAATTGGCCAAAAAGCTGAAAATTTCCAACACTTTGGTGCATCAACGGATGAAGAAATTGTTCGATAAGGGCATTTTAGATAAAGCCAAGTACCTGATCAATCCTTGGAAGCTCGGTTACCAAACATCTGCGTACACACAAGTCATGCTTACTGACTCCAAAATGATGAAAAAAGTAGAGGATAAATTGAGCAAAATAAATGAGATCGTTGAGTGCGTCAATATATCGGGACGATACGCCTTGCTCGTGAAAATATATGCGAAAAACAATCGCCACCTTAGAGATATCATCTACGAAAAGATCCATACCATACCTGAGATAGAAGGGACCAATACCACCATTGCTTTTGAGACTTCTTTTAGTCGAAATGTACCTTTGGAGTTTGAGTGATTTTTTTGGGGACCATCCCGATCCTGTTGTTTCGTTTCACTACACATCAGGACGGGACCGCGTCGTCCGTTCTTATACCCATGCCGGCGCATAGGAGAGACGCAAAGCATTGCGTCTCTACCCAGCGCACATGGGTATACCACTACCACCGCTTGTTCTGACGTGCCCTGCACTCTGTGTTACGGCTTGCGCCTTCACCTGTCTTGTGTGTTCACATACCTTTAAGAATTGCGTTAAACTCATTTTAAAGAACGAATAAGAAGAT
>CALFDU010000097.1 GCA_937950315.1 uncultured Saprospiraceae bacterium
AGAAAAATAGAATCTTTATTTATCTCCAAAACATGTTCAATCCAAAAACGTTTATCTAATTTGCAATTAGATGAACAATAATATAATAGGTCGGATTTTATTGTCACCGTTTACGCTACTGTATAGCCTCGGTGTAGGATTACGAAATGTGTTTTATGATTCAGGCATTTTGAAATCTACTTCTTTCAATGTCCCAGTCATAAGTGTCGGCAATCTTTCGGTAGGAGGTGCTGGAAAATCACCCCATGTCGAATACCTTATCATGTTGCTACAAGAATACCTCAATGTCGCCGTCTTGAGTAGAGGATACAAAAGAAAAAGCAAAGGCTTTAAGTGGGTATACAGCAATGACCAAGTTACTCAGACGGGCGATGAGCCTTTACAATTTAAAAGAAAATTTCCAGAAGTGGCTGTTGCTGTTTGCGAAAGCAGAAACATCGGGATACCAATGATGTTGCAAGGCAAAAATGACATTCAGACCATTTTACTAGATGATGCGTTTCAACACCGTTCGGTTGTACCTGGTCTAAATATATTATTAACTACCTACGACGAACCTTACACAAGGGACTACCTTCTTCCTTCCGGACGATTACGAGAGTTTAGATCTTCTGCCAAGCGAGCGGATGTCATCATCGTAACAAAATGCCCAAAAGATCTTTCGCCAACTGATATAACAAAATATCGAAATGAGCTAAAACCAAAATCCAATCAGCAACTCTACTTTAGCTCCTATGAATATGGAGACCCGTACTACATGTACAACCCTACACTCAGAAAAAAATTAACACGTGAAACCAAGGTGGTTCTATTGTCGGCCATCGCCAATGTGGAATATCTCATCGACTATTTAGATGTTAATTCTGATATCGTCCAATTATTGAAATACGAAGACCATCATTATTTCAAGGAAAATGAATTAATCCTACTAGAAAAGATAATAGGCGAAATAAATGACCCCAATACCATCGTTATAACCACAGAAAAGGACGCTATGCGACTTGATCTGCATAGAAAAAGAATTCTAGACAATAAGATCCCTATCTTTGCCCTTCCAATTAAAGTAAAAATACACCCAGAAAACGACCAAGACTTTGATCAGTCTGTAAAAGATTTTTTGTTGAACTTTACTGCATAATGAATACAAAAGGAATATTTCTAATTGCTGCATTGATTGTATGTTTATTTTTACAATCATGTAGTGCCCAATCGGCACACTATGGCCCATTTGCTACTGGGACCCATTATCTGCAGTGTCTTGATATTCTGGATTCCACTTCCGTAAATATTCATACGGGCATCAGAAATATTTACCGGAAGGATCTACTCAACTTCATCGACCCAGCAGATGAGTCTATCGTAAATGACATCAGAAAGTCTTACCTCGTTCAAGACAATTTTCTTTACGCAGAAGACTCACCACTCAACGAAGTTGGAAAAGGATACTTAAAAGGATTTATCTATAAAACACCCGCCAATTTCTTTTCCTTGAAGCGGAAAGGTATCAAACTATTTGTCAACCCGATTTTAAATATTTCTTTCGGCCAAGAACAACAATTCCCAAGACCACGCTTTACAAATCTTAGAGGACTTGAGTTGTACGGTGAGATCGATGACAAAATATATTTTTACTCCAACGTCTTTGAAAATCAAGGAAACTTCCACGGACACATTGAAAGACGCATTCTAGAGCGCCAAGCAATTCCTGGATATAGCTTCTTCAAACCGTTCAAGAGCAATGTAGTAGATCTATACGGACACGATTACGCCAATGCCAAAGCATATTTTGGAATTCCAATAAGCAAACACATAAACGTAGAGCTGGGACATGGAAGTCACTTTATCGGGCATGGTTTCCATTCCGTACTGATGGAAGATTACAGCAATAACTATTTCTACTTAAAGTTCAACACCAGAATTTGGAAATTCCATTACCAGAATCTGTTTGCAGAATTATCGCCAATAAGCACAAGAGCATTCAGTGGAGACAACCTGCTCCCTAAAAAATATATGGCTACACACTATTTAAGTTTCAAGCCAACAAAAAATATTGAGTTAGGATTGTTTGAAACAATCATATTTGCGCGTACCAATGATTTTGAATTTCAGTACTTAAATCCTGTCATATTGTATCGTACCGTTGAGTACTACCTCAACAGCGCAGACAATGTACTGATCGGCTTGAATGGAAAATGGAATATCAAAAACAGAGTTTCATTATATGGTCAATTCTTGGCAGATGAATTTAATTTTTCGGAAGCATTTGGTGGCAATGAATGGTGGGGTAATAAGTTTGGTTTCCAAGCAGGAATATTTTACCCAGATGCTTTCGGTGTCAAAAACTTAGATGTACGTGTTGAAGCGAATGCTGTCAGACCATTCACCTATACCCACAGAGATACATTGAGCAGCGATGACCTAGTGTTTGTACAAAACAGCATCGCCAATTATAGCAACTACAACCAACCACTTGCCCACCCGCTAGGAGCAAACTTCCAAGAAGCGCTTACCTTGATCAAATATCAACCTACAAAGAAAATAATGATGACAGCCCTCATCTCATACGCACAACAAGGCAGATCTAATGCAGCAATACCCAACGCCGGCAACGACATCCTACTTCCAAATGAATCAAGATCAGGTGATTTTGGAATCGCTTTTTTACAGGGAGATTTAACGAGCATTACCAGTTTCAAACTTGATCTTAGTTACAGTTTTTTCCATAATTATGCGGTAAACTTGACCTATCTAAACAGAAGAGAAGTAGGAGGAATCAACTTAAATACTGATTATTTTGGCATTGGAATACAAGCCAACTTTGACGGACATCGTCTAGATTATTAATTTTCTTCTCTTCTATCAAAAATTAAATGGATATTTACAAATAATTAGAAATCATGTCTTCGCAAGATCAGGATAGAGAAATATCATTAAAAGAAGCCCTTTTGGCTACAAAAGAATACATCTCAGAGATAAAGAGATCTATTCCTATTATCCTATTGATCACCTTACCGATTCTTGCATTTCAAGTTTACAAAACTTTAAATGAAGACTGGATTTTTACCGCGCCTTTGAGTTTTATGCTCAATGAAGACTCTGGAAGTGGTGGAGGTATTTCTTCACTCCTTGGTTCAATTGGGTTACCAGTAGGAGGAAGTGGAGAAGATAATCTCAACAAGATTCTAGAACTTTCTAAATCACGTAAAATTTCAGCTTCTACTGTTTTCACCAAAGTAACAGTAGATGGCAAAGAAGATTTTCTTGCCAACCATCTCATCGAAATGCTTGAGAAAAAAGAAAAGTGGAATCCCAAAGGAATGTTTGGTGGAAATCAAAAATACGACATCGACAATCTGAGATTTACGCATGACTCTCTGCCAATATTTACACTGCTCGAAAACAATGGATTAAAACATCTTCAAGATCATCTAAAAGGGAATCCTCACCGTGACATCAATGCTCTCATCAACACAAGTTACGAGGAGAACACTGGCATCATGCACATCAAAGCTGTCACCTACAATGGAGAAACTTCTGTAAAGCTGGCGAATACACTATTTGAAAAACTTAGCAAGTACTACGTAGATCAGTCCATAGAAAAACAAAAAAGCACCTACGATTTAATCAAATCTAAAACAGATTCAATCTTTCAAGAATTGCAATCTAAAAACTATGCTTTGGCCAATTTCAAAGATGGTAGTCAAGGCATGTTTGCTCGTACAGATCAGCTAACAGAATCGAGGTTAATGATTGAGATTCAAAAATTAGGTGCCATGTATGAAGAAGCTACCAAAAATATGGAAGTAGCCGATTTTGCATTAAAAAACAAGACTCCATTCATCCAACTCATAGATGAACCCATACTTCCAATAATACCGCACAAGAGTTCATTATTAAAAGGAATTGTCCTCGGGCTATTTTTAGGAGGATTTTTGGGCATTGCTTTTGTGGTAACAAGGAAGATGTTTAGGGACGCTCTTAATTAATTAAGGAGTTGAACAATTAGTGTAAACAGGGCTTTTTATACGTTTTTTACTTAAAAATCACACTTATCAAGTCATTTTTAATCAAAATCATCAAGCAAGACAAATCTTAAAGCAAAAAGGCCATTTTTCATTTGAATTTAGCCTATCAACTATATCCTCAATTCATTAATATATTACCAAAGTTGAATATCTTTGCCATCTTATTAATAGCGATTAAAAAGGCAAAAGAGCATTGGAAAACATCCACCCAATTTTTGATAAAATTTTAGGAAGAAATGAAAAAGAGTCATTTCTTAATCAAAGAGCCAAAGTTCTTTGGTTTACTGGATTATCAGGATCAGGAAAAAGTACCGTTGCCCAACACCTTGAAAAGAAGTTATTTAATGAAGGTTTTTTCATCCAGCTTTTAGATGGGGACAACATTAGAACTGGCATTAACAACAATCTAGGTTTTTCATTAGAAGATAGAAACGAGAATATCAGAAGGATTTCTGAAGTATCAAAACTATTTTTAAATGCAGGAGTAATTTGCCTAAATAGTTTTGTCAGTCCAACCATTGAAATCCGAAATGCAGCCAAACAGATTATTGGTACAGAAGATTTTATTGAAGTGTTTGTAAATACACCGCTTGAAATCTGTGAGCAAAGAGATGTAAAAGGTTTGTACAAGAAAGCCAGAGCTGGAGAGATAAAAGGATTTACTGGAATTGATTCACCATATGAAGCGCCAGTTAATCCAGATGTAGAAATCAAAACGGAAAACCAAAGTATTGAGGAATCAGTTGACCAAATTTACAATCAAATCATAGGTCAAATTCAAAAAAATAATTGAAAGAATGGATTATCACATTAATCATTTAAAAGAGCTAGAATCAGAGTCAATCTTCATCATGAGAGAAGTGGCTTCCCAATTTGAAAATCCAGTACTGATGTTTTCAGGTGGAAAAGATTCTATCCTAATGGTACACCTTGCTCACAAAGCATTTTTTCCAGCAAGAATACCTTTCCCATTGCTTCATATTGATACTGGGCACAATTTCCCGGAGACCATTCAATTTAGAGATGACTTGGTTGAAAAACTAAATGCTAAATTGATTGTAGGTTCTGTGCAAGATGCTATCGACAATGGAACTGTTACTGAAGAAACGGGAATCAATTCTAGTAGAAATGGTTTGCAGACAGCAGCATTACTTGAAGCTTTGGAAAAAGGAAAATATGATGCGGCACTAGGTGGAGCAAGAAGAGATGAAGAAAAAGCAAGAGCCAAAGAAAGATTTTTCTCACACAGAGATGAGTTTGGTCAGTGGGATCCAAAAAACCAAAGACCAGAACTTTGGAACTTGTTCAATGGCAAGCATAAAATGGGAGAGCACTTTAGAATCTTCCCAATTAGCAACTGGACTGAACTTGATGTTTGGCAATACCTAGCAATGGAAAACGTGCCATTGCCTTCTTTATATTTTGCTCACACAAGACCAGTATTTGAAAGAGAAGGAGTTCTTCTTGCTGATTCTGATTTCATCATGAAAAAAGATACAGAAACTGTATTTGACGAACAAGTAAGATGCAGAACAATCGGAGATATGACCTGTACAGGTGTGTCTAAATCAAATGCAAAAAGTGTTGAAGAAATCATTCAAGAAATTTCAACAACAAGAATGACTGAAAGAGGAGGCCGTACAGATGACAAAAGATCAGAAACGAGTATGGAGGATAGAAAAAAACAAGGATACTTCTAGAATTAACAAAAAGAAACAATGTCAAATAATTTTAAAAATAGCGAGTTACTAAGATTTACTACAGCAGGATCAGTAGATGATGGAAAATCAACTTTGATTGGAAGACTACTCTATGATAGTAAGTCTATCTACCAAGATCAATACGATGCAGTTGTAACCGCAAGTGAAAGAAGAGGGGAAGAAGAAGTAAATCTTGCACTCTTAACAGATGGTCTGAAGTCTGAAAGAGAACAAGGAATTACTATAGATGTTGCATACAGATACTTTTCTACACCAAAAAGAAAGTTCATCATTGCTGATACTCCTGGACATACCCAGTACACGAGAAACATGGTAACAGGTGCATCTACAGCAAATGTAGCTCTTGTTTTGATTGATGCAAGAAATGGAATCGTTGAGCAAACTAGAAGACATGCAATCATTTCTTCGCTTTTGCAAATTCCACACCTTGTTGTATGTATCAACAAAATGGATCTTGTTGACTATAGTGAAGAAAGATTCAATGAACTTCAAGAAGAATTTGAAAAATTTGCTGCAAAGCTAGATGTGAATGATGTTCACTTTATTCCAATTTCTGCTTTGAAAGGTGACAATGTGGTTAATAGATCAGAAAATACAGCTTGGTACGATGGACCTACGCTGATGTACTATCTTGAAAATGTACACATTGCCAGTGACCACAACTTCATCGACGTAAGATTTCCTGTACAGTTTGTCGTTCGACCTTACTCTGATGAATATCATGACTATAGAGGATATGCAGGAAGAATAGCTGGTGGAATCATCAAGAAAGGTGATGAAGTCATGTTACTGCCTTCTGGATTTACTACTAAAATAGATAAGATTATGGGACCAGATGGCGAACAAAAGGAAGCGTTCCCGCCTCAATCTGTTACCGTATTGCTTGAAGACGATTATGATCTGAGTAGAGGTGATATGATTGTACGTAGCAACAATCAACCAGATATTTCGCAAGATATTGAAATCATGGTCTGTTGGTTTGATGGTACCAAACCAATCCAACCAAGAGGTAAGTATACAATTATGCACACAACCAAAACAGCAAGATGTGTTGTTAAGGAAGTGAGATACAAACTGGATATCAACACACTTCACCGTAACGAAGAAGAGAACACGATTGGTATGAATGATATTGGAAGAATTGTTGTAAGAACAACAAGTCCTTTATTTACAGATGCATATCGTAAAAACAGAATTACTGGTAGTGTTATAATTATCGATGAAGGAACCAACAATACTGTTGGTGCTGGAATGATTCTTTAATTGTAGTATACGTTTACCATCTTTTCTACCCTTTCTTCAAACTGTTTGAAGTCGGTCTCCATTTTCAAGAAAAACAACTCTCGATATTGGTAACCATCCGAACTGATCAACACAGATCGCTTCTTTATTTTATTAATCCATTTCATTGAATAATTAAAGAAATGCTCGTTGGAAGTAATAAGAAATTGTGGAATATCAAAACCAATGAATCCAGCTTTCACATCTTCTGATTCGTAAAGCAATACATTCAAGTAGTTGCCAAATTCATTTAAGTAGATCTTAAGATCTCCTTCTTCATTGCCTTCTCGTGATCCAGTAAATGCAGCCTGTCTCAATTGTTCAATCAAAGCTTTAATGTCCTTGATCAAGTTCTCGATGTATTTAATATCCTCAAAGGCACGAATAGAAATTGAGAACAAAATTTGCTGATACAAATTAGAGAGCATATTGGAATTCCATATCTCTGTAATCGGAGTGCTAGAATAGTACTTGGTAATATCCTTTCTGAAATTTTCTAATTTAAAATTAATCTCTTTGTTTTCAACAATTTTAAGCCTATCGTCATCCCAGTGTAAGTGATTCCAAATCGCAAGCAGAAAATTAAAGATATAATGGTGAGAAAAATAATAGAAGATTGGTAGCTCATTGGCCAAATAAATCATGTGACTCTCCTCCTCACGCATCAAAGTCGCCATGTACAAAGAAAGTCTATCCATGAAGTCAACACTCGTAGTTCCTTCATCCTTCCAAAATGGATGATTGGTAGAAATGAATTTTTCAGGTTGAAATACATTATCCAACGAAATACCAAAATGCTTGGATAGTTCCACCATTTCGGCTGAAGTAAGCGCAGTATCTCCATTCATCCGCTTGTAAGTGGCTCCCTTTCTTAAATTCAATGCTTCCATGGTATCGTGTAAAACCACCTCGGATGCATGTTTTTTAGTTAAGTATTTGAAAAATAATTCTTGATACTCTTTTTGTAGATTCATGGATTTTCTATTTGATTTAATTTCACCTTTATGACAATAGTCAATCACAGGATGAAAGTAATTTATAGATTATAAACTAGCTTTACAAATATAAAGACGAATTTCATGTTCTCGATATGCTGAAATAGAATGAAATTCTATGTTATATAAGCTAACTTTGGACAAACTTAATGGTTCGATGAAAATATTAGTAACAGGAGGATGTGGATATATTGGAAGCCACACGATTGTAGATTTGATCCAAAAAGGATATGAAGTGATCTCTGTTGATAATTATTTGAATTCAGAATCGGAAGTCCTTCAACACATAAAAAGACTTACCGGTAAAGACATTATCGCTTTTGCCACAGATCTCACCAATCTAGAAGAAACCAAAAACATATTTAAAGCCCACCCAGACATTAAAGGGATCATTCATTTTGCCGCTCTCAAATCAGTAGGAGAATCAACCAAAATTCCTCTTCAATACTTTAGGAATAACGTAGGTTCAATGTTGAATATATTAGAATGTCAAAAAGAATGGAATATACCCCATTTTGTTTTTTCAAGTTCGTGCTCTGTGTATGGAAACCCAGACAGCTTACCAGTAACAGAAGACACACCTTTAAAAGAAGCAGAATCTCCATACGCTAGAACAAAACAAATAGGAGAACAGATTATTCAGGATTTTGCCAAAGCAAATCCCACACTAAACTTTATTCTTTTAAGATATTTCAACCCAGCTGGAATTCACTCCTCTGGAATATTAAAAGAAAAAGCCAAAAGAGAAGTTGAAACCTTGGTTCCAATCATTGAAGAAGTTTATCGTGGACAACGTGATAAATTAATCATCAATGGAGGTGATTATCCCACAAGGGATGGCACCTGCATAAGAGACTATATTCATATTGAAGATTTGGCGGAAGCGCACACCTTGGCCATTGATTTTCTAGTTAAAAATGAAGGGCAAGGAAAACTTGAAACATACAATTTGGGAACAGGACAGGGTGTAACCATATTAGAAATGATAAAGGCCATGGAAAAAGTTTCTTCCACAAAATTGAATTATGAAATTGGCCCCAAAAGAGATGGTGATGTAATTCAAGTTTTTGCAGACAGCACCAAAGCCAAACAAGAGCTCGGTTGGTTGCCAAAAAAAGGAATAGAAGATATTTTTAACAGCGTTTTATAGCTCTAGACTTTATTATGCTAAAAAATATTTTTGATAAATTTGATACTGATGTCAAAGATCTAATCAAAGGGAGCGGAACAACTTTTTTTATTAGGATCATAGGTATTCTATTATTGTATGTATTCACCATAATTGTAACCAATAATTTAGGGGCTACTGTATATGGTGAATTTGCTTTCTTCGTTTTAAGTCTGAAATTAATCTCACTATTTACAACAGCAGGAGTAGACACCTATTTACTTAGATACATTTCTGATGACCCCCAAGAAAATAAGATAAGTAGACTTGTGGGAAACGGAACCATCACAGTCGTTTTCAATTCTTGTCTCATTTTATTGATTGTATTCATTTTAGCACAATTTCATTATGAGACTTTCTTTACTGAATATTGGTATGTAACCTTATTGATCATTGGCGTTTTACCCTTTTCAATATCAAAACTCAATGCACAATCTTTTCGGGCAAAGAAAAATACAATCATGTATTCCATTATTGAATTTACAGCGTTACCCTTCTTTGCAATCTTATATTTCTATATTTTAAATTCAAAAAATCAGCACGCCCCAGTGTTAGCCTATACTTTAGCGACACTCAGTGTTTTTGTTATTTCTATGTTTAAATGGCAATTCAAGTATCGATCTAAAATTCTAAAAAATCTTGTTGGACATTTCAAAGAAATCAAAAAAACCAATAAAGTTGCATTGCCCTTTTTAATAGCCGGATCTTCCATCTATTTAGGACAATGGGGTGTGTCTTTGATGCTCAAATATTTTGAAGGAAACGACATACTTGGAAATTTTGACGCCGCCATTAAAATTGGAAATTTATTGATGATGCCCTTGGTGGCCAGTGCTACAATTATCGCACCTATCTTATCAAGAAAATTTGCCACCAATGACAAAAAAGGCCTAGAAAGAATTTTGAAAATTTCAACCAATGCCATATTCTTCTTAACGATTCCATTGATCATCATTACCTATCTTTTTAGTAATGAGATAATGGCATTATATGGACCTGATTTCGCTCATTCAGGGAATATTTTAAGGATCATTTTAATAGGATTCAGTTTCAATGTTCTCTCTGGACCCATTTCTGTCCTACTTCAAATGGCAGAAAAACAAGTCATTGTGCAAAATGTTTTTCTCTTATCATCATTGTTCAATATTGCCGCCTGTGCCTATTTAATACCAAAATATGGAGTAATCGGGGCCTGTTGGAGTAATGTGATTTACCAAATTGCCATTAATGGCTACTTACTGATATACCTTAAGTTAAAATTCGGATATTTATCGTTTGGTAAATAGCCTAATGGAAAGAATTATTAACCCATATAGACTTATTCAAATTCTGCTTGTCTTGTTCACATGGACAGGGATGATACTGAATGGATACGATTACGACTCTGTAATGCTTTATGTAAACATAAGTCTCTTTGGTAATTTGCTTCTAGTACTTTGGAATAGCGGATTGATTTCAACCAAATTCATTCTTACTTTTCTGATTTATAGTATAGCCATGGTACCCGGGATAGCCTATTATCTCCTCGATTTTAAATTATATAGTTATGTAAATTTCGATCACCAATTGAATGACAGCGTTACCATTCAAATGCTTTGGCTGATGTTCTTATCAAGTAATTTTTACACATTCATCACTCTCGCCAAAGACACCAAGTTACCAGACTTGAGTGTCCCCATAAAAAACGAAACACGTTTACCCTTTGCTTTCATGTGCTTGCTGATTCTTTTGTTTACCTATCTTGGAAACCCAGGAGAGACTCTAATTACCATTAATTATAAAGAAATCTACAAACAAAGATCAGCATTGGCAACCATTGCCTCTATAGCTTCTATTGTATTTTGGGTTGATGCTTACGGAAAAACCAGGGTTTTCAGAAGCCAAGGTAATTATAATAAAATCAAAATATTTTGGGCAGTTACCTTTGTTATGGCACTCTGGTTGGTACTACATGCAAGGCGTACTGAAGCAGTAGGAATTATTTCGATGCTACTGATTGATAGAAAACTGGTAACCAAAAAAACACCTTACAAAGCAATCCTTTTTGCAATTTTTGTGGTCTTACTTTTATACATTGTTGGCTATGCAAGATCACATGCAATTACAAACATCAATCTCATGGATACCATTCAGTTTGCATTCCAAACAAGTTTTGAGGGAGGTGGAAGTAAAACTGAATTTGCCAACATGCCTTCTGGCCTTGGAAACATAACAGCAACTATGCAAACCTCCGTTTATCATTTTGGATACAAAGGTGAACCACTCTTAAACGGACACACCGTTTTCACTTATCCTTTCAAACTAATACCAACAGTCATCGTTACTTCTGCTAATCTCGCAGATCCTGCAACCTATTTCTATCAAAATTTAGTTTTGGAACACTATGAATACAATGGCGGAATGTTCTTATACGCGCCAGCTTATGGAAATTTTGGAACAGCAGGAATGATCATTGCCTCTATCTTTATGGGCCTACTCATCAATTGGACTCAAAAATCGATTAGATCTTACAATTATATCAACATTGTATTTGCAGCAACGATTATTTTCACTTTCATATATGTTACTTGGTACAACTTTGTTCCACTTCCTAAGACCATACTTTACAATGCAATTGTTCTGTTCTATGTAGCGATGATCTTTTCAAAGAAAAGAAACAAATCCATGCTAAATACAACCCCACTTACTGCATAAAAAAAAAGGAGACAAACGTTTAAGTTTGCCCCCTTCTTTATGTTCACAGGAATTTAGTCTATTTCCAGACTGAGTCCTTTTACTCGATTACAATCATCTTCTTAGTCTCTGTGTAACCAGCTGCCTCCATCTGATAGTAGAAAATTCCTTTTGCCTGTAAATCATCAGCATTTAAGGTGATACTGTTAGTACCCTTGTTGAAATTTTCTGAAATCTTCTGGATCAACTTACCATTAACATCATAGATGGTTAAAGTAACTGGTCCATCAACTGGAGTTCTGAAACTAATAGATGTTTCTGAACCGAATGGGTTAGGAATGTTCTGGTACAAGGCATAACCTTCACCTTCAACTTGACCGATAACAGTCAACTGAACATCCATAGACTCAAGTTCGTCTGTATATGCTTCTGCTCTGGTAATATCAGAGTTTATAGTCATTACGTTAGATACGTTTCCATTTGCTGTTGCAGCCACATTTACTGTAAACAACACTTCGTCAGATTCAAAGCTTTCAGCTTTTACTCCATTCCAACTCGCTGTAACATATCCTTCTGATAAGTACTTATGACCAAAGTTAGAATCGTTTACTTCCAATGCTCCAGCAACAATACCTTCAAATTCAACAATACTATTGTCAAATGACATTGTAAACTGAGTACCAGCAATGTTTTCAAAGTTAGATGCCGTTACCGGAATCGCAACATGATCACCAGCTCTGAATGAATCGTTATCTACTAACAACTCCAAACTATGTGCACTTCTATCACTTACTGGTGCATCAACAAATCCATTAACAACTACTGAAGCATTTACATCTCCAATCTTCACAGCTATGAAGTTGTTGTCTGTCATACTCGTTGTATAATTGTTGATCGTAATTACTTCACTGAAAGGGAAAGGTTTAGACTCATCTGCCCATGTCTGATCTGCGTTTACAAATCTCCAAGGCATTACATCATTCGGGAAACTATCCTCCAATCCTAAAATCACTTTTCTTATCGTAATCAAATCTGTCGCTGATACACTTCCGTTCTTGTTAGCATCTGCTGCAATCACCTTGTAAGGTGAATCCAATAATCTAACTGAAAGAATGTGCTTCTGAATCAATACCAAGTCTAATGTACTCACACCATTCAATGCATCATCATCTTTCTCTGATGAGATTGTATAGTTGTGATTCAATGGAGGATTCTCAAAAATATATGCTCCATTCGCTTGTGTCATCATCTGAGTATTGTAAATCTCATGATCCGTAATTGCTACCATCGTTTCTTCAAGCATCTCATTGTTCTCAGTGAAAATATTTCCACCAATTACTCTAGATTGTCCATTGTCAGGGCAAGTATCATTTGCATTGTCTTGGAAGTTTACGGTAACTTCACAGAAATCAGAATTTCCAAACTCATCCGTCACCCACATCTGTAGAGTGATATCTTGAGAAATTCCATTCGGCATATCAGAACAATCAAATGATAGTGAAGAACCTGTCTCTCCAGTTGCTACATTTGTAAGAGAGAATACAAGCTCGTTGTTATTACACTCTCCTGTTACATTATCCGTACTACCCAAGTCAAAATCATTGGCCCATATTTCTGCACTTCCTGTTCCAGCTGGCATAGTAACTACTACTACTTCACTCAAACAATATGGCGTAGGTGGCTTACTATCTCTGATTTCAAAGTTGTAGCTACATGAATTTTCATTTCCACAGTGGTCAACTACTGTCCATGTAATGCTGTGTAATCCATAATCATGAATTCCGTTTGCATTTCTTCCATTACCTGATGCATCAATTGATCCATCTCTATTGTAATCGATCTCATAACTTACTTCAACTTCTCTATCTAGATTATCTGAACATTCATCAAATCCTTCAGTTTCATCTAAGAATAAAATCTCTCCTGTATCAAGTGGTTGTGTATTAAGGTTACAAGTATTTTCTGTTCCTTCTATCACACTTGATGGTGCGTTACAATTTACAACTGGCAATTCAATATCATTGATCTTAATTACCTGTACATATGTTGCTACATTATCATCTGGCTGATTCACATCGTAAGTACACCAATCAATAACAGTCCAAGTTCTAAGCACTTTCATACAAGCCCCCTCAACATCGTCAAAGATTTGATCTTCATACGTCATGGCAATCAATCCACACGGAGTATCACCTACTGTTGGCGAACCAACATTCGATGGATCAAGTGTCACTTCATCAGGACAACCATCGATTGTTCCGTTCTGAAGTGGACTCCAGTTTACATCATTGTCAGCATCAAACGGATCTTCGTTAGAGAAATTCAATCTCACAGTAAATGAGATATCATCTGTCAATCCATTAGAAGCAGTATACACCAACTCATATGTACCGTTTCCACACTCATCCAATTCTCTCACTACTCTTGGTCCTTCACAAGTAATACTCAATGGACAATCTTCCAAGTTATGGCTTGCAGAAAATAGATCCATGTATTCATCGCAGCCAGGCATTTCATCTTCACAGTCGAAGTCGTATGAACTGTCTGCTGTTGAATCCCAAATAATTCCAAATGGATTCTGCAACATTACTTCAACGATACATGTATTTTCATTTCCGTCATTATCAATTACTTTCAACTCAACCAATTTCTGGTCATCAGAAAGATCATTACAACAATAGTCTACATATGGACCAAAGTCATCATTAACATCCAATCTTCTCACTTCAAAATGTGATACGCCACAGTTATCCCATGATCCTTTGTCAAACGACTCAGCTGCTGCATGAGCACATCCGTCTGAACCTAATGATAATACAAGGAACTCAACACATACCGGATTAGGTACATCATCATCCAATACCGTAACCTCTGTCAGACACTGACTAGAGTTACCACAATCGTCTGTTACTGTATATCTAATCCATGTCTGCCCTTGTGGTAAATCTGTAATCGTTACAGGTACACCATTAGAGAACACTACATTATCAGTAATATAATCACCGTCTACTGGTGGCAATCCATCTGAGTCAGCAATTAAGTATGCAATTTCAAATGCAAAATCTTCTCCGTCCAATTGACTTCCACAATCAAAAACTTGAAGTGGTGGTCTTACATCCCAATCAGCAGTACAGGTAAATCCATTGTCTGTGAATAAGAAATATGAACCAGCAACTCCCATGTTTGGATCAAAGTCCTCTGTAGGAGAATCCGGTACACAAATAATCACTGGTGGATCATTATCAATGATCTTGATAATCTGAGCATGCTCAAAAATTTCTCCTGTACACCAATCCAATGCGGTCCAGTTTCTTACAATCTTTTTAGCAAAGTCTCCACATATAGGAAGTATTTGATCTTCGTATGTGAATGCATAATTTTCACACAATCCAATATCACCAAAAGAAGACTCAATCATCCCAGTTACTGATGGTAGAGGAGCTCCTTCATCTGTCAACATACCTGTAATCAAAGATCCAGAGCTATCAAAAAACTGTGAGCAGAAAAATGGCGCTGAATCATTTCCATCATGGTTAGGTGGAAGAATCAAATCTGTTCCTGTCGGAGAAGCCGGATTTACAAGATCAAATGTCTCAATCGTGAAAGTTTGCTCACATACTGATTCTACTCCTGAAGATAGACTTACTACAGTCCATGTTCTTACCACTTCATTGTTGATTCCTGGCGCACACTCTGTCGTTTCTTCATCTTCATACGTAGCACTATAAGGACCACAATTGTTGTTTGGCAATGAAATAATGAAGCTGTTTTCTCCATTATCCGTTACATCACCATCAAATGGGAAAGAAATCTCTCCTGCATCACCAATAAGACTGATAGCTGCAGTAACAATACTTGCTCCTGCATTTTCATTTTGGTTTACTACAATCAAAGCCCACTCACCATTAATCGGTGTTCCATTAAACTGAGACAGATTTTCAAATGGCTGGTAGTTTCCACAATATGAATGATCTGCACCCAAACCACAATTTGAAGTGGCAGTCAATACATTGTGTGTTCTAAATGCATCATCAGATAATGTTACATCTAAATCAGACTCAGTACAAAGATTACCCGATACTAAATCTAACAATTGCACCTTTGTACCATCTGGAGCTTCTAAAAAAGCCGTAATGGTATTAACACTAGGTGCTGATATTTCTAATTGTATTTCTTCAAAAGATTGAACAGTTTGGTTGGTTCCAACAGTTGTAAGGTCAAAGAATAAAGTATCCATACCGACTACTAAAGAGTCCATTGTAGGATCTACTACTGATGGTACAGTAGTCTGAGCAGGTATCATTACTGGACCTGCTGTCGTAGTGCTATGAGGATCTAAAATTGGATCTCCTGGCTCGTATGTCTGATTACAAAAGACCGTAAAGTCTTGGCAATTAGTCAATAAAGCGCTGATCTTATCCTCAACTAAAACTGATCCCCAGCATTGCTCGCCTGTAGGAGTAATTACACTTACCGTGTATTCACCTGGTTCATCAATTGTTATTTCTGATTGATCTTCACCGAAACCGTCAATTGTCATTAAATAATAATCTAAATAACAATCGCCACCTTCACCTTCAAGTACCATATCAAGTGTAATAGTAGCCATGCATTCTCCATCCATAGTAACTTGTATCTGATCGTTACAAGCAATTGAATTTGCAATTTTTACTTCTACTTCTTGCATAACACAAGCATCAGCTACAGAATCACCGTCATCCGCAAAAAGATGATACAGCAATACATACGTACCTGGTTGTGAAAAAAGAACAGTACTTGGGCTGTTGTTACAGTTACCAGTTACTGTTGTAGTTGTTGGGGTTCCATTGTACTGATAGAATACATATTCTACCAAACAAATAGTCTCATTCCCATTTACGCAACTACCTGATCCAGATAGTCCAACAAATGGGTCAGTCAATGACGTCTGACAAGTGGCATCATCAAGGATAAGCACTATAGGCGTATCTGATGCACCATCAATCATACAATCGACTGCAACAACATCACATGTCTGACCAAACGCATTACCACTAAACAATGCTACCAATAGTAGTATCGTCGTGCATGCATTTAGTTTTTGTAATAATGTTTTCATGATAAATTTTTTTGAGTTCTTACTTTTCAAAATTTCCTGTTTAATAAATAATTTTACTATCATTCTCAGTTCTAATAAAATCCTGATTATCAGTCAGTTATGTACTAAACACCAAACATATGGTGGTTTTTTTTAATACATAATCCATTAAAGGCAAACATTATACCATTTTGTAATATGTTTTCCACTTGTGAGCTAAAACCCCCGCCACCATTGAGCTAGAAGTTTTTTAAAAATATTTGCGCAAGCGGAAAAATGAAGAATCTCAGAAAAATTGCATCAACCCCAAATCATCAAGATTATGCCAATCGATTAGCAACAATTACCATATTTTGTTGTTTTAAAGCCCTATAAATCAACATCATGGATAGCGAAAACAAGCAAATTTTACCGCAATTTCCACTCTCGATCGTCTGTTTTCCAGGCGAATCAGTAAACCTTCACATCTTTGAAGAGCGTTACAAGCAGTTGATTATTGAGTGCCATGAAAACAATACCTGCTTTGGAATTCCTCCTTTTAATAATGGCGAACTCATATTTTATGGTACTGAAATGAAAGTTCTAGAAATAGGTAGGATTTATGACGACGGGAAGATGGACATCAAAACCAAAGGCCAACGGGTGTACCAGATTCATCAATTTGAAAAAACACACAAATCAAAATTATATCCTGCTGCCACCGTCAGTTTTCTTAAGGATGAACATTTCAAGGACCCAAGACTCGAATCTGAAATCTTAGATAAAATGTCTACCCTCTTTAAAATTTTAAAAATTGATAAGCCGATAAGCTATTTTCTAAAAGACTTCTCTAGTTATTCAGTTGCCCACCATGTTGGTTTTGACACCAATGAGAAAATAAAATTGCTGACCATGAGATCGGAAATCCAGCGTCTAGAGAAAATAAACAAACACCTAAACAAGTTTATCCCCTCAGCTGAAAAAGCAGAGAAGCTCAAACAAAGAGCTGCACTGAATGGTCATTATAAAAACCTTCAGTCACCAGACTTTTAATAATTCGCTTAATCACATAAAAAAAGAGCTGCAATCAAACTTGCAGCTCTTTTTAGTAAGTATTTTACTTACCTTAATTGGACTTCATCTAAGATAGCCCTGTGTTTTAATATTTGGATTGAAAATCTAGCTTCACAGAAAAAATATGTGAAATCAATGCCTCAGCGACTGTTCCAATATTACCCAATGCATAATCAATATGCAATCTACCTAAGTTGATCCCCAAACCAATGTTTGGCTGAAGTGAAAAACTTGTTTGAGTTGAATTTACTTCGTTCAATATATTCTGGAAATTTCCTAAGCCAAATCTTAAATAAGCAAGCTTATTATATCCTACCTCTACACCAAATGTAGGATCAAGCGCAAATCTATCACTTGATATTATCCCAGCACGAGTCCCATCTGTCGAAAAACGAAGATCCGCCTCTACGATATAACTCAAACTTCCCGACTCCCCTTTCTTAGCGGCAGCAAGCACCAGTTTGGGAAGTGCAATCTCTGTGCTAGAGATAGGCACATCGTTGCCTGTTGCTAGGAAAATCGCTTCATTTTCTGGACTCAAGTTGAATGACCAAGCATTCACCGTTGTCGTCACATCCCTTGCCATCAACCCAAAAGAAAAACCAGCCACTTCATATTGTAACCCTGCATCAAATCCAAATCCCCACGCTGATCCAAATGGACCAATTCTCCTATTGATCACCTTAGCTGTAACTCCGTAGCTAAGGTTCAATGCTTCCAATCTTTTTCCCAATGACAACATAACTGCATAATCGGCAGTAGAAAACTCTGTAACATTATCGTAATTGATTGATCCATCTGGACCAACAAGACTTAATGTATTTGGAATCCCATCAATTCCCATTCTTATCACAGTAAGTGCGCCGACTGTTTTATTTCTTTCATTTAAAACCTTGGCTGCACCGAAGTAATCATAGTTGGCAATTCCTCCAAACCAAGATGAGTGCATGGCACTTACTTCCAATGGATTCTTTATCTGTGTCAAACCAGCAGGATTCCAATATCCAGCCGTAACATTGTCGACCGTCGCTGCAACGCTCCCAAACATTCCGTGAGCGTCTGCCCCGACACCAATGTTTAAAAATTCATTGACAAATTTAGGTGCTTGCGCTTGCAAGTTTATAAAACTGAATGATGTTAACACGACCGTGCACAACATCGTTTTCCAATGATGTAATTTCATTTAATCTTAATTTAACGAAGTTAAATATCTATCTAAAAAGGATGGGTGTTGAATGATAGAGTCATGCAAAGATAGATAATACCTCGGTAATAAACACAAATCTTAGAACGAGATAAAATGGACCCATATTTTGTAAACTAGCATCTGCAACTGTTAATATTCATATATTCAGGTCTAGAATTACAAAAAATTGTTTCAAACCCCCATATTCATTGAGTTTGATCCATTGATAAAGCTTTAAAAATGCTCAAAAACATATTAGGAGGATTATTTGCTGTAATCGCCGGAATGGCGTGTGTTAGCATTTCTTTGGTCTTCTCACACAAGTTTTACACGGCTCCAGAAGGCCTTGACCCCAACGACATTGAAGACAGAATAAGATTGGCCGAAGCCATGACACGCGAGGCTAAGACCATTATAATCAGTGGACATATGATCGGTGCATTCCTTGCCGGCGCCATCGCTTCCAAGATTTCTAGCCATGCAAAATTCGGTACAGGAATGGTAGCTTCTATGGTCATCGTGATTGCCACCATTACCAATGTGATCGCCATGAGACACAATATCGGATATAGTACTTTGTTGATTTTTACGACATTATTTGCTGCCTATGCAGGAGCAAGAGTGGGCAGCGGAAATGAAGTTTATATTGATAAGTAGACTTTCGTCAAATGTTTATCCTTTACTCTTTAATCCGGTCTAACTTCTAAAATTGAGAATATTTCCCATTTCATAACAGACTCGACATCTAGGCTCATACTTATCCTTCTCTCCCAATACAACCGTATCGGCTTCTTCAGATAAACGATAGGAATGTGTAGCGAGATTTCCACAGTGCGGACAGATTGCATGTACCTTGGTAATATATTCTGCTACCGCAAGCAATGCCGGCATCGGACCAAAAGGTACTCCTCTAAAATCCATATCCAAGCCAGCTACAATGACCCTTTTCCCTTTGATGGCCAATCTTTGACAGACCAACACCAGATCCTCATCAAAAAATTGAGCCTCATCAATACCAATGACAGAAACTTCTTGAACATGATTGAAAATCTCTTTGCTGGAGGCAACTGGAATTGAATTGATAGAGTTCTCGTCATGTGACACAACATTGACATCATGGTATCTCGTATCCTTCTGCGGCTTGAATATTTCTACTTTCTGATTGGCAAATTTTGCCCTTTTGAGTCGTCTTATTAATTCTTCAGTCTTTCCAGAAAACATTGACCCACAGACCACTTCGATCCATCCGCTACGCTGCCCTCTAAAACTTGGCTCTAGAAACATAATATTGACTGTTTGGGTTAATTTTCAAAAAGTACCCAAATATCCGTTTTTCAATTGAGAATAATACTAAATATATTCATTGGTGTTAAAGAAGATTTATGCCTTCTGTTAAGTCATGAAGTAAAACCTAGTTAGCATCATTAAAGATGTTGAATTAAACGACTCTGAACGGCAAGAAATAGCCATGTATTGACCAATCCCATTATATATGTCGAAAATTCTTAATCTGAGAACCAATAATCGATTAAAAGCTTTTTGAAATAAATATATTTGAACTCTACTTTAGTTCGTTCTTAATTACATCGATTCAAAAAAATAATAATGAATATCAAAGATTCAAATAAACACTTTGAAAAGCTTTCGTCTTTTTACACGCAAGTCAGTAATGATGGTGAAATCAACAAAATTGAACTTGAATTACTTAAGTCCTATGTCTTAAACTTTTACGAGTCTATTACCACAGGTACTACAAGCTCTATTGCACAACCGGTTAAGCAACCTTCTGTCGCAAAAGAAGTAGCTGCACAACCTGCTCCTACAATTGAGGCAGAAGCACCAGCTGCACCAGTAGTAGAAGCAGTTGAACCAGTAGCTGCAAAAATTGTGACAGCAGTTGAAGAAGAGGCTAATATTTCCCCTGAAATCAATAACTTATTTTCACTTGAAACAGGAAATGAAATCTCTGACAAACTTTCAATGTCTCCAATCAAAGATGTTGCTAAGGCTATGAACATCAATGAAAGAATCTTTACGATCAAGGAGTTGTTTGGCGGGAATCAAGAAACATTCACAACTACGATGAGCAAGCTGAACGGTTTTTCAAACTATGAAGAAGCAACAAAATACCTATCAGAAGAAATAGTTGAAGGCAATGGTTGGCTTGATCCATCTAAGGCGAAAAAAGTAAAAACATTCATGAAATTAGTAGCAAGAAAATATATTTAAAATTGCCAACGCAATCAAAAGAGCATATCCAGAATACAGTAAAGTTTGCAGGTATCTGCATTCTTTTTCTGTGGTCAATCCATATCATCGGGTTTATCACTGGCAATAGTTTTTCACATTATGGCATCTACCCTAGAGAAGTAAATGGCTTGATTGGAATCATTACGGCGCCACTTATTCATGGTGATTTAGAACACCTTTTATCCAATTCGTTTCCATTTTTTGTTTTGACTGGCGTCATTTATTTTTTCTACCCAAAGGTTGCCATCCCATCGTTCATCCTTATCTACATACTGACTGGCTTTATTGTGTGGCTCTTTGCACGACCAGTTCACCACATAGGAGCAAGTGGTGTGGTATATGGGTTGTTGAGTTTTGTTTTGTTTTCAGGAATCTTCCGCAGAAACTTAAAGTCTATCGCCTTGGCCCTAGCCGTTACTATCTTGTATAGCGGTTATTTTTATGGTCTACTTCCCTTAAATGAAAAAATTTCCTGGGAAAGCCATCTATTTGGTGCACTGGTGGGCATCTTGGTTGCTTATATTTTTAAGGGACAGATAGAAGAAGATGAAATTAAAGAACCTCCTTCTTGGGCCAATGACGTCAATGTAGAAAATCATTTTCTACCAAGAGACATTTTTTCAAAAACCAAAAGACAAAGACTTGAAGAACTTCAGCAAGAACAGTTGAGGAGACAACAAGGAAATTGGCAACAAGACAATACCGACATCAACTAAGACTATCAATCGCAGCTCTTACACTTCCATGCTTCAAAAGTAATTTCTGTGCTGCCTCATAGTCTAAATCACTTTTCTCTAA
>CALFDU010000098.1 GCA_937950315.1 uncultured Saprospiraceae bacterium
AGACATTCAAGAGAAGGAACCGCTTTAGCGGGCTAGCAGGATGCCATACAATATTAAGATTTAGACTGACCGATTTTTTGCTACGCAAAAATGAATGTCTGGGAGACATTCAAGAGAAGGAACCGCTTTAGCGGGCTAGCATGATGCCAAATCCGAAGATTATATGTAGCCTGATAAGAAACTCCTCCAAGGTCCATAAATGCACCGAAGTCAGTGATGTTCTTACTTGTAAAAATGAATGTCCGGGGGATATTCAAGTGAAGGAACCGCTTTAGCGGGCTAGCAGACTACCAAATCCGAAGATTACATGTAGCCTTGTTTAAAACTAACAAGGCTTTTTTTATGTCCCTAATTGAGTTTTATACTTGAAGGAGAGTAAACAAAGCAAAAGAAGTTAAGCCCTTTAGCTCCGATGATGACTGACCGATTTTTTGCTACGCAAAGATGAATGTCTGGGAATGAACCATAATGGGCTGAAGCACGACTTTAGATCATCGAGATCTAAATTGGTTTCCCAAACATATGCTAAGTAGCATTAGCAACGTTCTTCCTATCTTTAACCTAGAAATGATAAAGAGCTTTCAACTACGAAGGATAATAGCATCTGGTAAATTTATACCAGAAATTGATGGATTGAGATTCATAGCCATCATGTCCGTATTATTATATCATATCCATGTCTTCCTTGCTAAAAAGAACCTTAATACTTACGAAATAAACCAAGACAATTCATTTTCACCTAACTTTGTGTTTAATGGAAGCCTTGGAGTAGAATTATTTTTTGTAATAAGTGGTTTTGTCTTAGGATTGTTTTTTGCAAATGCATATCGAAACTCAAAAACAATTAATCATAAGTCATATTTTTTAAGAAGGCTGACTCGTTTAGAACCACCTTATATCATTAGTCTGTTGATCTTGTTTGTAGGAACTGTCTTTGTTGCAAAGACATATTCATTTGACGAAAGTATCAAAAGTTTATTCGCCTCAATCTTTTACGTTCATAATATTGTATACCCTGATATCTTTCCTAAGATTATGACTGTTGCATGGTCATTAGAGGTTGAAGTTCAATTTTATATTTTGGCACCAATTCTAGGATTGGTATTTAAGATAAAGCAAGGTATAAATCGAAAGATTATTTTGATCCTCTTATGTTTAATTCTGCCACCTGCATCCTATTTTTTACCTATTCCATTTGTTTCAGTATGGGATTATTTAATGTACTTCTTGCTAGGCTTTTTAATAACAGATATCTATTTAGATAACAAAGAGAAGCCCAAAGGAAAGAAAAATCCATGGCTACCAACTCTAGTAATTGGAATTCTATTGGGATTGTTTTTTTCATTTAAAGCAGAGGGTGACGAGCTTCTTAAAATGTACTATAACTATACACATCTATTATTATTGCTTGTTGTATTTTATATCGTTTTGATTAGTAGAACAGTAAGAATCCTCACAAAATCTTGGGTGAGTAATATCGGAGGAGCATGTTATTCGATTTATCTTTTACATTATCCAATCATCTCTTTCCTTGGCAATCAGCTTGTAAAACATCAGAGAACCAACAATAAATTTATAGATAATCTCATCTATGGAATGATACTTTTAGTGGCTGTGATGATAAGTTCTATGTTTTTTTATGTTCTGATTGAACGTCCATGTATGCAAAGGGATTGGCCAAGGAAACTGTGGAATAAAATTAGACCAGCAAATTAAAAAAGCCTTGCTTGACTAAATTCAAACAAGGCTCTATTTATTTTGGTAATTAGATTTTGCTTATTCTATTTCTAGTAGGAAGTTACCCCATACCCATCCTTCAATTCCTGCGTATTTAATTTTACACCACTTACCTGCCTTTCCTTGAAGAAAGTAGGTTTCTGTATCGTAAAACAAAATACCAACCTCACTCTCAGTGGGAATTTGTAAAAGTATTTCAGAACTAAGAGAAGCTTTAGATCTCATATTTAATGTATTGGTAGAAACCTTAACAATGGCTCTTCTTAGTCCTGATGTTGCTTGATTGGATAGCTGTCTGTTTAAATCCGTAATGATAGAATCTCTGGTAGCTATTTCTGCTTTAAGAGATTCGATTGTATCACCGCCACCAACAGAACCAATAGAAACAAATCCTTTTTTGATGATTTCTATTGGACTCACTCCAAGGTAAATGGATGTAAGTAACCATATAGTAATCAAACCAAACGCTATATAAGAAACGAGTGATCTAACTTTTGGGCCTTTACGATTTTTTCTATAGGGTATCTTCGACATTAATGTTATTAAACTTTAGCAAGCTCTCCTTTAAGGTAGTCAATTACATCAACTTCTATTGAATCCATTTTTCTTAAATCAGATAAATACCAAGTTACCCAATCAACAAGATGTACCAAATACATAGAACGTTCAACCAAGTTTTTTCCCTTTGAATGAATCTCAAGAATATTTGGCGTCAGCTTGCCGATGATCTTTTTGTTGATATCTATTCTAACTGAATTTCTGTTGAAGTCATCTGCATTTCTTAAATACACAACTGCGTATTCATCATCAGCGTCTTTCCATCCTACCAACTCATTGTGGTTCATCTCAGGAATGACATGGTGCCAGCATAACTTTTTAGCGTTCTCATTTATTTGTTGGCGGAACCTTACAGCAACTGGTTCTATTCTGTCTGTAGAATAAATAATTGGTCTTTTCTGGAATAAGAAGTTTGCCACTTTTTTAGCTTCTTCTTTGATCTCTTCTTGGTTGTATTTTATTAAGTCAATACTAGACTTGATAGAAAGAATACTTTCACCACTTATAAAGCCAAGTTTCTTCATAACAAAAAGTTGTTGCACCAAAGAAAATCCAAGACACGCTCTAGGTGATGGCCAATCTCCTGGAAGAACTATATAATCATAGCCATGTTCTTTTGCCAACTCAATGAGTTTACCGCCTGAACTTATTACTACGATCTTAGCCCCTGTTTTTATCATTTCATTGAATGAGTAAAGTGTTTCTTCTGTATTGCCAGAATAAGAAGAAGCGATGGCCAAAGTATTCTTGTCCACGTATTTTGGGATTGAATAAGCTTTACCGGTATTGTAGGGTATTGGACTCTCTTCTCTAATAAATGAATTCACAAAATCTGCACCTATGCCAGATCCACCCAAACCAGCGACATAAACTTTTGTAATTTCTTCTGAGTGGGGATTTATAGTAGCTCCTTCACCAATCTCCAGGGCTTCAATTAGCTGCGCTGGAAACTTTTCTATCAATTGATTCATCATAGTTTTAAATTTGACAGTAAAAGTATTAATTATATATATAGAAATATAGCTTATACATGGTAAAGCACATAGAAATTGGGAATAGAGGTGAAGATTTGGCAGTTAAGTTTTTAATTTCAAAAGGATTTAAGATTTTAGAACGCAATTGGAGGGATAGAAAGGCTGAAATTGATATTATTGCCAAGGATGAACACGGTCTAGTCTTCGTAGAAGTGAAAACGCGAACCAGTGCAAATTTTGGCGAACCAGAGGCATTTGTTTCTGCAAAACAAGAAGAATTGATTTTTGATGCAGCTCAAAGTTATATGGAACAAGAAAATTATGAATGGGAAATTAGATTTGATATTGTAGCCATATTAGTTAAAGAGCATACAGAATGGAAAAATTATGACATCAAACACTTTAAAGATGTCTTTCATTAAAGCTTTTGTAGAAATATTTTTGCAATTGTTCCTGGTTGGTTACTCTGATACTCTAGATAGCTTTTTCTCCTGTTTTTGTCTCTTTGTGCGAGTCTTTTTCGCACAAGTGCTGTAGCAACACTTTTATGATCTTTTTTTGCGTCGGAAGAATTTTTAATACCAATTCCATCATCAACAATCTCAGCTATCAGATAGCCTTCTTCTTCTTTAATGGTAACGATAATTTTTCCTTTTGTTTCCTGATCAGGAAATGCATGAACAATTGCATTTTCGATAAAAGGTTGGATAATCATATTAGGTACTTTGACATCTAAAAGTGAATCATCTAATATTTTTATTTCAAAAGAAAATTTATCATTGCGACATACTTGCTCAATGCTGACATAGTTTTTGAGCAACTGGATTTCATCTTCAAGTAAAATATCTTCGCCTTGAGATTGATATAAAAATTGTCTTAGGAATTTAGAAAATAGGGAAATGGCTTTACGACTTTCAGTATTTTTTCCAGTGGCCACCAATCCATTGATTGAGTTCAAGGCATTAAAAATGAAATGCGGATTCATCTTTAATTGATCAATCTGTTGTCGAGACTTGAGAAGTTCGTTCTCCGATTTAAGTTTTTCAATGGTAAGGAGATCTTCGTTTTGTTTACTACGGAGGCTGAACAAAGAGAACAGAGCTACAATTAATAGCGCTCCTATCAAACCAAATATTGCATACCAAAAAGGTGGAATATCTGCTTGATTCACTGCGTTATCAATCTCCAATTTGTAGGGCATTGAATAATCAGATTCATTTGATTTACTGCGTATGAAAATACTGTTCATACCATCAGCAAGCATTTTTTCAGAAAGGGCAAAGTCTTTAGTAAAAGGTCTCCAATTGGCTTCTCCTACTCTCCACTCATTAATTAGTTTTTCTGTGTTAGGTAGGTAAACAATGTGCGGTGTTATGTTGATGAGACTAGTTTCTTTATTAAAACTTAATTTTTTTGAATTAAGGGTTTTGTTGTTTCTATCGGTTATTTTAACATCAATGATTCTAGGACTATCAAAACTGTTAAGGCCTGAAAAATTCCAAATGCCCTCGTTCGTTGATACCCAAAGATTATTCCATTGATCAATATGATAGGCCATTTCGTAGCCAGTGAAATTTCCAAGATGTTTAACTTCTGAATGAATCCAATCAAATACGCTAACATCGTTTTTTGTAATTAAGTAAAGCCATCGATTGCTTCCGCAAATGTGTATTATGTCGTTGGGAAGGTTACCTATGGTAGGGAAGAGTTTTTTGCTGCCATCTCTTTTAGATAAATATACTTCATCATTACATAGAGAAAGTAAACCATGCTCATTATGAAAATCAATTCCTGAAATTATTTCTGGCAAGTTGTGTTCAACCCTAGCCCCTTTTGAAAGATTTATGACAATGTTGTTCATGGCTAAATAACAATCATCATCACTACATACGAGTTTGTTTGTCTTTTCTATATTGTTTTCGTACAAAGCTGTTACTTCGCCTGAAGACTTTTTGATTTGGTACAAAGTATTCGAACTAGAAACAAAAAAATAGTCTTTGTTTTGGACAGCCTTAACTATTTTTTCAAAAGCGGGAACACTTAAAATCTCTTTGACTTCTTGGTTGAATCTTTTTTCGTAAACAGTGTTGGCCTTAACGAATAGTATGGTGTTGTTTTCCATTGACAACAAAAACGTCGGATCATCAATGTCGTTATCAAAATCTATTTTGATTACTTCTTCTCCATTGTAGTTGAAGATGTTTCCGTTGCTGTCGTTTAGTAAAAGTGAGCCATTTTCATTTGACTTGATCGAAACGATTTTTTTCTTAGATAATCGCTTCTCACCATTAAAGGCAAGTAATGAAAATTGAACTAAGAGAACCGGTAATATGGATAGAATAAGTTTTGTCATATCTAACGGAATACCTCAAAATAAAAAAAACCTACTGAACGCCAGTAGGTTTACTTAGGACAAATAATCTTTATAGGACGATTATTATGTTAGCTAATGTAAGTAAATCTGTGAACATATTAAAAAAAGAAAATATGTTTTATTTTAATAATATAAAGAATAGACACAATTATCTACTTGAAAAGTAAATATAGAGATACCAATATTATCATGGCAGAAATAGCAATATTGATATATTTCTGTTTGATGCCTATTAGATTGAGTAGATAAATGGAAATGATTGTGATGGCAACAATAACAAGCTGAGCGACCTCTACACCTACATTAAATGACAACAACGGGTATATGATATTTTCCTCTTTGCCTAAAATTGATTTGAAGAAATTAGAAAATCCCATTCCGTGGATAAAGCCAAATAATAGGATCAAGATGTATTTAGGACTGTATAGACTATCTCTACCTGCTTGATAGATATTGTCTATGCAGGATAGTATGATTGTAATGGGGATGATTGTTTCTATAATATGTGCTGGGATCGTCAGAATATTCAGAACGCTAAGCGCTAAGGTAAGAGAATGTCCAATGGTGAACGCTGTTACTAAAACGAGTAACTTTTTCCAATGCTTAATACTTGCGAGAAGACAGATAGAGACAATGAAGAGAACATGATCATATCCGTTGATATCTAAAATATGCTCAAAACCCAGGTCAAAATAGGTCTTAAACATTTGTTGCAGAAGAGTTGTGGTTACTTCTATAATTTATAATGTGGCCAACCAACCAAAATAGACTACCAGCTACAAATAAATAATGATTGAAAGGAGTCGGGACAAAAAAGCTAATCAAAAACGAGAAACCCCCCAAAATCAATAAAAGGATGATTTTATTGAAATATGGTTTTTTTAGACTCTGTAAGACGGTAAATCCCATAAAAATAGCAGCCAATACCAAAATCACGATATCAAATGCTCCATGAAAGTGCTGATTCATTGACTGTTGACCAATATAAAACAATGCCATTGGCATGATTAAACAATGCAATGCACATATAATGGATATAACTATTCCTATTTTTTCCGTTCTCAAACTTTGTTTTTGCAACATTGTTGCAAATATAAAGATATTTAAATAAATGGCAAGAGTATAAATGACATTCTGAACAAAATGAAGTTATTGGAGCTCGATTTTTTCAAAGATTTTAAAAGGAGGAGAGCTATTTTGTGAAAGCGAGATATTTATGAAGGCAATAAGATTACCTACTTATTAACTTTTACCACAGCAAATATAAATTTGTAAATACTGCCATCTATAATTTTTAGCTTAGTTAAACTAGTTTAAACATAATTTTTAACGGTTGCTCTCATAGTCTAAGTAATAGTAACTAATTGAAAATAATGAGATTGGAAAAAACATTCTAATGGAGGCTTATACTTTTGCCATTAATTAAGAGATTTAATCAAATATCGACCTAAAAATAATAACTTTGTGTCATCATGTAAGTTGATTAATCCTAGTTAGCTCTAAATATTTTACTAGGTATATTATTAAATGAAACAATCATTCCTCAAAGAAACTCCGCTAATTGCTTTTGGTATTATATGGGTGTGCTTTATCTTTTTAGATTATTGGAACAAGCATCCTTTTTATAGTATATCATTTGAGAATTTCAGACATATAGGATATTCAATATTCTTAGGTGTAGGGGTAATTGGAATAGGTTGTTTGTATCAATTTAAGAAAGCAAGAAGCATGGACTTTTTGTTTTCAGGATTATCTCTTTTTATTTTCTCAATTATTTGTTCTGTAGTTATCTGTGCAAATTTTGTGCAGTATGCAGAGGGCTCTGATAGTTTTGTTCATGCCCTTACTTACGTAGGGAATGGGTTGGTCAATTTTTTAGAGTTGTTGATGATTTTCTTTTCTGTATTCTCTGCAGGTTATCTTTTGCTCAAGTTGGTTGATTTTGATATTAGAGAGTCGAGTAGGATGATTTATTCTACTGTAATTGGAATTATGGTAATCACTTTTATTCTTTTTGTGGCGGCCATTATGGGTATACTCTACAATTTTGTTATTCTTCCAATTCTGATTATCCCAATAGTTATAAATTGGCGAAAAAACATAGAAGTTTTAAAAGGGCTTACCATAAAGAACTTATTTGAGAAAGGCTCAAAGGTCAATTTTCTTACAGGGACTATGATCGTTTTAATCATTGGTTTAATTACGATCAATTTTCTTTCATGTATGTCGCCTTTTCCTTCTGGGTTTGACTCAAGAAATTATTATGTAAATATTTCTAAGTTATTAGAAGACTATAATGGTTTGGTAGAGGGTTTTCAACCATATACCTGGTCTTTGTTGATGTCGATAGGGAATATTGCCTTCAAAAATATATCATTAACACTTCTTATTTCTTTTTCAGGTTTAATACTAGCGCTCTGGGGATTGTGGGAATTGTGTAGATCTTATTTTAGATTTTCGATCAATCACAGTTTGTTTGTCATGTTGATGATATTGACAATACCTGCAATATTCAATCAACTATATATAGAACAAAAAATAGATTTTGGATTATTGTTTGTTCAAGTCTGTTCGATATTATTATTGATCGATATTGTTGACAAGATAAAAACCACTGCTAATTTTAGAACAGATAAAGATCTCATTAAACTTTTTGTTTTGTTGGGTGTGTTTTCCGGTTTTGCGCTTGGAATAAAGGCAACCCACCTTTATATGTTGTTTTCAATAATGATTCTTCTGTGGACATTGTATTGTGGTTATTTTGGTTTTCTTGCTGCATTCTTTTTCTCCTTGTTTGTTATTTTTATTGGCAAACTTGATGATGTAAGTGGATTGCGAGAATATCACCTAGGTATCAATTATTTGAAGTATGCTGTATTGGGTTTAAGTGCGATCTTTTTTGTTCTGAGTGCAGTTAAGAAACGGGAAGCTTTTATGGCTTCGGCGAAGGTCTCAGTTATCTTGGGAGTTGTTTCTGTATTTGTTTTAATGCCGTGGATGGTTAAGAATTATTCTGATAATCCTGGTCACATTAATGCTAGGCGATTGATTATGGGTGAAAATCCAGGTCCGAAGATTAATGTAGAAAAGATGATCAGAAAATATGAAGCGAAAAAAAGACGGGCCAATGAGAAATAGAATTGGAAAATATTGCCCATCGTTTAAGAGCTTGTTGATCATCCTTTTTTGTTCAACAATTTTGTTAGGCCCAACACTGGACTTAAGTGCTCAGAATACCAATGTAGATCATGTCGACGAAGCAGATACTAAGAAGGAAGAAATCCAACGGTATATTGGTTATGAGGATTTACTATATAGATACTTGAGTCTTCCATACGATAGTAGTATTAATGTAAATCTAACTGCCAATTTTGTAGATATCAGTTTTTTGTACCTGATGTTTTTGCCGTTGATGTTTGTCATTCTAATCAGACAAAAAAGTAAGTGGTTGGCTTTGGTAGTCGCTGGCTTTTCGATTATAATGCTACTCATAGCTACTGCAAATTCCTATATATATAATCCAAATTTGGAAAGAGGATCTCCTACTAAGAATGGAGAAATAACTGTTCCATTTGATGATGATTGGTCGACTATTCCTGTGGCAACAATGGTGCATAAGATGTATCAAGTGACAAATAAAATGTTTTACCCTTTTCAAAAGATTGGTGAGAAGATCACAGGTCAATCAGATCATTTTACTTATCCGTTCTTGTTGTTACTTTTTGTGTTGACAGGATATCTAATGTTTAAATTCCTTCAGAATAGAAAATCCAATACATTAATAACGATAGGTTTTATATTTTTTAATTACTCATTTTTCTGGTTGGTTTTATCCTCAGGAATTATTTGGTATGGTTTTTTGATGTTGGCATTAGGGTTTGTGATACTTATTTTGATGTTGAAGAAAATGAAGGCACGAGAACCGTTTCATTATAAGTGGATCATGCCAACATTTGTTTCGATGTGTGCTATCTGGTTTGTAATGAGTTTTGTTTTACGAATAGGGAATATAACTCCAGGTACACATCCATCCATGATGGGGAAAGGACCATTTCACCCGATTTTGTATGATTATTCGAGTGGTGTAAAATCAGAGAAGGATGTATTGGATAGACTTTATCCTGGATTCTATGATACCATGGATATTATCAATAGCGATAGCGAAAGCAAAGTATATCAGATAGGAACAAGTTTTACCTATTTTGTTAAAAACAACCATTTAAGAGTACAAGTAGACAATCAGTTGGGAATTTATAATGCATTGACGAAAAAGTATCCAGATAAAGACGAATTGGTAGAGGTATTCAAAGCATCAGGGTTTAAATACATTGTGCTAGACTATAACACAGTAACCATTGACAAAACCTCAAACAGGTCACTATCGCAAAAATATTCTTCGTTTGTTAATTTTGTGAAAGACAATCAAAAAGTTAAACTGATTAATACAAACCGAATAATTGAAGGAATTGATCCTAATACAGGAGAAACTATAAGATATTATGGTATTTTTGGTAAACAACTGTTCCCTGGATCATATGCAATTTTTGAATTGATTTGACAACCAACGATTTAGACATATCATTAGATTCTATATTTGCTGTCTTGCCAGCAAAAAATGAGAGTACACGTATTGAACCTGTACTCGTAGCATTACAAATGCAGGGAATCAAAAACATAATTGTTGTTAATGATGGTAGTGATGACAATACCAAAACGGTTGTTAATAAATATCGAGGTATCGTTTTATTAGATCACATTATAAATTTAGGACCAGGTGCGGCTACACTAACTGGTATTAAATACGCGGTAAAACAAGGCGCAAAGTATGTGGTAACTTTGGATGCTGATAGTCAACATAATCCGGAGAATATTCTAAGCCTTATCGAGCATCTGTCTAACAAGGAATTAGACTTGGTTATTGGTAGTCGTTTTTTACAACACAATGATATTCCATTTACAAGACTGATATACAATTTCTTCGGTAACCTTATCAGTTTTTTAATAACAGGTGTTTACTTAACTGATAGCCAGTCAGGAATGAAAGCGATGAGCCGCAAGTTCTCTGAACAGCTAGAAATAAGTTTTGATGGGTTTGAGTTTTGTATTGAGATCATAAAGCAAGCCAAGATCCATGATGCTGCTATAGGTGAAATTCCAATTGATGTAAAATATACAAAAGATACCATGAGTAAGGGTCAAAATTTTCAGACTGGTTTGGGTATGCTTTTGAAACTTTTTAATCCTTTCAGCTAAACAGTTTTCTGTTTTAAACTTCGATCTATTTTTGTATAAAGCTTGATGTAATTATTGACAGATTCTGTCAATGGAAATTTCTTTATATCTGAGATTTCAAATTTGCCTTTTAAGGCGAGATCCATAGAATCAGCTAGTCCTTTTCCACTAAAGGTTTTCATTATCAAATGTTTACCACTGACTACTTCTGCCAGCGCTCCGTTTCCAGAAGAAATAACCGGGACGCCCATTGCTACACTTTCTGCAGCAGTAAAACAAAAGCCCTCACTATATGAAGGGATGATAACCGCATCTGCGGAGGAAACTTTTTCTTTTAATGATGTGAATGAAAGTTCATGAAACAAGCTTGTTTTGTGTTCTAGTCCATTTTTCTTTATTCTATCTTTTAGATCATCAAGGAGGCTTGCTGGATTGAGTGGAACAATGATATTAAGATAAAAGTCTTCTTGTAAGATTCCTGCTCCTTCAATTAGGATGTCTAGTCCTTTGGATATACCTAGTCTACCATAATATAGAAAAGTAAACTTGTCATTGTTTTTTAGTTTCTTTCTTGATGACTCAAACTCTTTGTAGTCCAGACCATTATATATCATTTCGATTTTCTCGGTCTTGATTCCGTTGATGGCCAATCTGTCCGCAGTAAATTGTGAAACTCCAATGAATTTATAAAAATTCAACTTGAGTAATAATTGCTCAAACAAATAATGGAGGTATAAGCTCAATTTACCAAAATGAGGAAGATCAAACCACATATTTCCCCACACTTCATGAAATGTAATTATGACTTTTTTTCTTGTTAGAAAACCAGCAATATAGGCAGGAAGCCCAGCATTGTATGAAGTAGTATGAATAAAATCATGTTTCCTTGCTAAGAAAAATGCAGGAATCCATGCGAGGAAAGTAAACAGGTACCTATTGAAAAAAGTCTTTCTAATGACTTGAAGATTGGGATGATAATTTTCATTTGCTTTAAGCTTATCAGATGGACTCATATTGGTAAGAACAGTGATTGAGTGTCCTTGCTTAGCAAGTGATTGTGTTAGATCTTTAAAAAGAGTCTCCACACCCCCAATTTTTGGATAGTAATTTTCTAAGACGAAAAGGATTTTCATCAGTCAAAATCAGTTTCTACCAATTCTTTTTTCTGCTCATCAGCCAGGGATTGTTCAATAGCTATTTTACGTACAAGATCGGTGACCTTACGTTCCAGTCTTTCTACAGTATTGGAAAGATAGTAGAGGAATAAAAATTGGAAGAATACACCTACAAATATGATGGCGTTTACATTGTCTTTAAATCCCAAGACTTTGGCAAGACCGACCGAGATGTTGTCAGGGATTATTGCCAGAATACTAATAGAAACCCAGAATACAAACCAAAAAATGGTGCCTTTGATAAGCCTTTTCTTAACCTTATATTGGTTAACAAGTCTTACCACATAGAACAAAGCTATGAGAGGTACTACCCATTGATATACGTTTACATTCAAAGAATTCTTATTTTGGTAACTACACAAATATAGCACAGGATCTTACGAATCTACATGTCTATAAACGTTAATTAACAAAAGTTGTACCCATATTGGCATTTAAGCCGGATATTCAACATAATTTCTAGGCGTTTCCCAAAGTCTAACAGTAATTTCAAATTTTGGGTCAAGCGCGTCTTTTAAAAGACCATGAATCAAATAGCAAATATTCTCAGAAGTGGGGTTCTTATCCTTAAAATAAGGCGTGTCAAGGTTGAAGTTCTTATGATCGAATCGATCTTCAACTTCTCTTTTAATAATGTCCTTAAGTACCTTTAAATCAATGAGAAAGCCCGTTTCAGGGTCTATTTCTCCTACAACCTTTACTTCCAAGTCATAATTATGGCCATGATAATTGGGGTTAGAACAAAGTCCAAATACCTCTTTGTTCTTTTCCTCTGACCAATGCTCGTTATATAGTCGATGTGCCGCATTAAAATGGGCTTTTCTGAATACTGCGATTCTCATAAGTGTTTATTATTTAACTATAAACAAAGAAATGATTAATGTTTGAAAATCAAACCTGCCTTTATGATTATTTAAGTGTATTTTTGTAATAATTGGAGCGGAAAAACTCAAAAACCACGTTTTTTAGAGTTTTTGGAGGAATTGCGAAGGAGAGAAAAATTGAAGACTTTAGCCGAAAGGCATTTTTATAGATAAATCAATACATACAGAGACTACCGTTTTAACAATTCAGGTATTTATCTCTGCTCTTCTAGCTGTCCCTTAGGCTTAACATAAAGAAACTTAGAACAGGTGTATTTTAAGGATTTACCGGGACAAGAATCAAGCAAGGCATATTTAGACGGTCTGATAAAAGATGATCGTATTCCTCATGCTATTTTGTTTACAGGCCCACAAGGGAATGGTAAACTCGCTTTTGCATTGGCTTTTGCAGCAGCATTGCTGTGTGAAGAGAAAGAAGGTATTGAAGTATGCGGTGTTTGTACGCATTGTACCAAATCTTTGAAATACATACATCCTGACTTACACTTTAGCTTTCCAGTGTGCTCTAAAGAAGGAAAAACACGTGAAAAAACTACCTCTAATGATTTCTTAGTAGAATTTAGAAGTTTTGTAAAGGAAGGAATTTTTTCTGGAGTGGATGCTTGGTCAAGGTTTATTAATGCTGAGAATAAGGCAATCAACATCAATGTGACGGAGTGTAACCAAATTATAAAGTCACTTGGATTGAGAAAATATGAAGGCAGGTATAAGATCCAATTGATTTATGGAGCTGAATATCTATCAAAGGAAGGGAATAGATTGTTGAAGTTGATTGAAGAGCCTACGCCTGACACCATTATTATTTTGGTTTCTGATTTTCAAGATCAGATATTAAATACCATTAAATCAAGGTGTCAAATTTTTAAGATTCCGCCGTTTCAAGATGAAGCAATTGATCAATTTTTATCTGAGAAGGTGACAGATCAAAAGCAAAGAGAAGAAATGGTAAGGTTGTCTGCAGGCAACATTACACTTGCTTCAGAAATTCATCAAAATGATGAATCAGATTATGATGAAATCTTATTGAATATTTTTAGAAGTGCCTACACAAGTAATATTACAAAAATGTTGAGCTTGTCTGATCGCTTGAGTAATATGAATAAAAAAGAAATGGAAGGTTTTTGCTTGTATACTCTTCATTTTTTAAAAGAATATATGCGTGTACTTCATTTACAATCTACAGATTTGGTGAGATTGTCAGGGAAGGAAAAAAGTACTGCTTTGAAGATGACACGTAGTATCACCTTTGACATGGCGTTCTTGATCGCTGAGTTAATGGAACAGAATATTGGTAATATTCATCGTAATGCCAACAAGAAAATATTGTGGTCTTCCACGATGTTTGGGATAGAAGAAATATTTGCCAAAAACAAAATTGCGAGTTAAATCGCATCATATATAAATTAGTAATATGGGATGTAGTACATGTGCAGTATCAAAAGATGGAACGCCCACTGGCTGCGGAAATAAAGGGCATTGTAGTAGTGGATCATGTAATAAAATGAATACCTATGATTGGCTTACAACCTTAGAATTGAATGACCCGAATGACTATCATATTGTAGAAGTAAGCTTTAAAAAAGGAGCTAGGAAGGGATTTTATATGAATGCAGGTCATACAAGAGCGATGACCGGTGACATGGTTGTTTTAGAAGCTGCTACCGGATATGATGTAGGGAGGATTACGCTTTCTGGTGACTTGGTAAGAGCGCAGATGAAGAAGAAAAAAACTCCTGAAGAAAGAGTGATTCATAGTGTGGTCAGAAAAGCCAATGAACGAGATCTTGGTAAATTACAAGACGCAAGAGACAAGGAGAAACCTGCCATGATCAAAGCAAGACAAATTGCTAGAACTCTTGGCCTTGAAATGAAAATTGGTGAAGTAGAGTATCAAGGAGATCTACGGAAAGCGACCTTTTACTATATCGCAGATGGTCGAGTTGACTTTAGAGAGCTAGTAAGAATGTATGCCAAAGAGTTCAGAGTTAAAATTGAAATGCGCCAGATTGGTTCGCGTCAAGAATCCGGTTTGGTAGGTGGAGTTGGTGCATGTGGAAGAGAGTTGTGCTGTTCAACATGGTTGTCAGACTTTTCTACTGTTACAACTTCTGCAGCAAGATATCAGAATATCGCGATCAATCAGACCAAACTATCTGGTCAATGCGGAAGATTGAAGTGCTGTCTTAATTATGAATTAGACATGTATATAGAGGCTTTGTCTCAGTATCCAAGAAAAATAGATATGTTGCGTACTAAGAATGGGAACGCATACCTGATGAAGGTTGATATTTTTTCTGAGCTCATGTTTTATTCAATGTCCTCCGAGCATGGAAGAAATATTGTGATTCCATTGACAAAAGAAAAAGTTCTCGAATACAAAGAAATGAATGACAAAGGCATCAAGCCAGAAAAACTTGAAGGAGTAGATTTGGCAGAGGCTGATAATGCAGAACAAGAAAACAAACAGTTTGCAGATGTAACTGGGGAGATAGAATTGCCTGAAGAAAAGAAAAGAAAGAGCGGTAGAAATAGAAAAAACAAGAAGTCTAGTAGGTCGAGAGGTAAGGACGAAAAAAAGCAACCAAGCTCTAAAGGCAATAAAGGACCAAAAGGAAAGTCTAAGTCATCAAAAGACCACAAACCAAAAGATGGCAATAAACCAAAAGATGGCAAGCCAACAGATGGTAGCAACAATCAACCAACTGGAAAGTCAAAGAAATCCAATAGTAGAAACAAGAAGAAATCTAACAAGGGAGGAGAAAATAAAAAAGGACCTAAAAATCCTGACAACAAAAATTCTAATAACGACAATCAGAAAAAATAGTTAAGAATGTCATACGATGTTACCGTAATCGGATCTGGCCCTGGAGGCTACGTAGCAGCCATCAGGTGTGCACAATTGGGAATGAAAACAGCGATCATTGAGCGTTACAACACTTTGGGTGGAACGTGTTTGAATGTTGGGTGCATTCCTTCAAAAGCTTTGTTGGATTCTTCAGAGCACTACCATAATCTTCAGCATACTTTTGAAACACATGGTATAAAAGCCGGTGCTGCAAAGATTGATATGCCACAAATGATTAAAAGAAAGAATGAGGTGGTTTCTCAGACTTGTGATGGTGTTTCTTTTTTAATGAAGAAGAATAAGATTGATGTACATCATGGGCATGGTTCATTTGCTTCCGCAAATGAAATTACTGTAACCAAAGATGACGGTACGACTGAAACATTGAATACCAAGAAAGTGATTATTGCAACTGGTTCTAAACCTGTTACTCCTGAAGCATTCAAATATGACAAAAAGAGAGTAATTACAAGCACCGAAGCATTGAACATCGATAAAGTACCAAAGAAAATGGTCATTGTTGGTGCTGGTGTTATTGGCCTTGAATTGGGCTCGGTGTTTGGGAGACTGGGAACAGAAATTGAAGTGGTTGAATTTCAAAAAGAGATTCTTCCAGGAATGGATAAAGATGTTGTGAGAGAGTTGAAAAAGACCTTGAAGAAAATGGGAATGAAATTCCATCTAGGACATATGGTTACCGATGTAAATGCAACAAGTAAATCAGCAAAAGTAACTGTACAAAAAAGAGATAGCGAAGATGCTGCATTTGAAATCTCTGCGGATTATTGCCTGATTGCAATCGGAAGAAGACCGTATACTGACAACCTAAGATTAGAAAATGTTGGGATAGAAAGAGATGATAGAGGAAGGATTTTAGTAAACGATCACTTAGAATCATCTGTGCCAGGCATCTTTGCCATTGGTGATGTGATTAAAGGGGCTATGCTGGCTCACAAAGCAGAAGAGGAAGGAATTTATGTAGCGGAATATATGTCTGGTCAGAAACCACACATCGATTATAATTTGATTCCTGGGGTTGTTTATACTTGGCCAGAAGTGTCTGCTGTTGGTAAAACAGAAGATCAATTAAAAGAAGCAGGTATACCTTACAAGGCTGGTAAGTTTCCATTCAAAGCACTTGGTAGAGCAAGAGCAAGTATGGATATCGCTGGAGTTGTAAAGGTACTAGCACACAAAGACACAGATGAAATCTTAGGTGTGCATATGTGTGGAGCGCGGGCTGCCGATATGATTATGGAAGCTGTTGCTTTGATGGAATTTAAAGCATCAGCAGAGGACATGGCAAGAATCTCTCATCCGCATCCAACATACACAGAAGCGACAAAAGAAGCTGCTTTGGCTGCTACTGAAAACAGACCATTGCACATATAATTATTTCAATTTAGAAATAGTTTCTATAGCTTTTCTTACTCTTTGATCCGTTGGGTCAAGATTGATGGAATTTTGAAAATCTTCTTTTGCGGCGTCTATAAGACCAAGACCTTGATTGGCAAGGCCTCTATAATAATGGCCTAAGGCATTCTGTGGTTGGTTTTCAATTACAATATTGAATTGCGTTTTTGATTTTTCAAAATTCTCTTCTTCAAGATAAAGGACACCTGAATTTATCGGTGCTTGTATATATCTACGATCGGAAAGAATGATCTCATCGTATAGTTGTTGAGCACCAGGTATGTCTCCGTTGTTTTGAAGAAAGTATGCCTTTGAATGTTTTGCTAGTGAATTGTTGGGGTCTGCAGCTAAGGCACCATTGTAATAATCCAATGCCTTTGGATTTTTTTCTTCATCATACATTTTTCCAAGAAGTATCCACGCATCGATTTGGTCTGGATCGTTTTCGATGGTGGCTTGAAAACTATTCTTCGCTCTATCGATATCTCCATTGGCTCGATAGTTCATTCCCATTAAAAAGAATCCGTCTGCGTTGGTTGGCTCCCTTTCTAAAAGAGTACCGGCCAACTGAATTGATTTTTCATATTGTTTTAGAATCAGATAATATTCTGATAGCTTCAATTGGGTACTAGTACTTCTTGGAAATAGATCAAGACAATTTTCAAGTACATCAACTGCCTTCTTAGATTTGTAACTATCAAAATGTGCATCCGCAAGCAAGTGATGGTAATCTATATTGGAAGAATCAATCGAAATAGCTTTGGAGGCATCTTCGACTGCTTCTTGGTAACCTTCATTTTTATAAAAGACCATTGCTCTTTGGAAAAGTAAATTTGGATTGTTTGGATCATCGATCAACAATTTATCTAAGGCATCGATCTCAGGAATCAACTCACTGTTGTGTCTCTGTACGTTAGGAGTTGTTTTATCTTCTTTACAAGAAAACAGAGATAGAGAAACCAATACTATAAACAATAATCTTTTCATGGGTTTGTTTTAATAACCCTAAAGATATAAGGTCCCTTTAATAATCGTTTTTGCAGGTGCAGAAATATTTACTCTTTCGTTCTTAAGCTGACATGTGAGATGACCTTGTCGTTTTGAGAGTTGTATGGCTTTAAGATCGTTTTTGCTTAATCTTCTGCTCCAATATGGCATTAACAAGGTATGCGCTGATCCTGTGACGGGATCTTCATCGATGCCTAGGGCAGGGTAGAAGCACCTGCTTACAAAATCTGAATTATCTCCTTTGGCGGAAATGATAACTCCTCTTAAATCTAATTTGGCTATTTTATTGAAATCAGGTCTGGCTCTGACAACCTCTGTTTCATCTTTTAAAATGAAGAGGTAATCATCTTTCCCTTGAAAGACAGATTCATATTCAAAGTTTAATTTGTCCAACCCATCCTCATAGAAAACAGCTAGAACCTCATCGGCTGGTAATGATAGTTTGTAATTTCCTTCTGTAATTTTGGTAACCGTCAATGTACCTGATGCCGTTTCAAAATTGACCTCAGTTAGATCCGGATTAAGTTCTGTCATGATAATGTGTCCTGTAGCAAGTGTAGCATGACCACACATATCTACTTCTGCCATCGGAGTAAACCATCTTAATTTATAGTTTTCTCCTTCTAAGACAAAGAATGCAGTTTCGGATAAATTTATTTCAGAGGCGATGTTTTGCATCAATTCATCTGAAATCCATTTATCCAAAACGCATACCGCGGCAGGATTACCTCCAAATGCTTTATCACTGAAAGCATCAACTTGATATAGTGTAATCTCCACCTTTGTTATTATCTCTTAAATAAGTTACCTAAAATCTTCATTCCGATCCCCGCAACATCGTCTTTGATATTGCCGTCACCATCTCTATCCAATAGATTTTCAAGTATTGAATTATCTTGTCTTGGTTTGTTGAAAGTCTGTGCAGAATTCTGTAACAAATCTAGTAGACCGTTGTTGTCAAGATTTGACTGTCTTCTTGTTTTTCCGATCGAACCTAGAACCAAAGGAGCAAGTTTTGTTAAAAGTCCCATGCTTTGGTCTTGACTCAAATTGTTTTGTTGAGAAATTGCACCGATGATTGGGCCTAACTTGTCTCCTAAAATATGCTTAAGGATACCTGCTCCGTTGGCCGCACGTGAATTTACTTGTGCTGAACCTGAAACATAACCTGCCAAATCATCCAAGATGCTACCGTCATGGTCTTTGTCCAATGCTCCTGCTAATGCACCCAATCCACCTGAATTGCTAGCATTTTTCATTAATCCATTAAGAAGTAGATTAATCGCACTTTGACCTGCGTTATTTACTTGGCTTTCGTTTTCAATTCCTAAGTTTTTGCCTAAGCCTGAAAGGGCTTGATTGGCTACTTGTTTCGTTAGTAGATCTAATAATGGGTTACTCATTTGAATGTTTTTAAAATTTGGATAAATATTTGCTTATTACATATTATGATTTTTCATAATATGACAAAATAGGATGATGAATACAGTATTAATCGTGTTTGGAAGTGTATGGGCCTTAATTATGGGCATTCCAGCTAATAGCCCCACTGCAACGCAATATATTGAAAAATATAAAGAATTGGCTATCTCCGAGATGCATAGAACCAATATTCCTGCCAGTATTAAAATGGCGCAAGCAATTTTGGAGTCTGGTCTAGGGACAAGTACTTTGGCAACCCAGGCAAACAACCATTTTGGTATAAAATGTAACGGGGGATGGACTGGAGATACCTATTATCGAGAAGATGATGATTATAAAGATGGAAAGTTGATAAAGTCATGCTTCCGCAAATATCAAAACCCCGCAGAATCATTTATAGCTCATTCGGATTTTCTGCTTAAGCAACCTCGATATGGCAATCTTTTTCTACTTCAGAGGGACGACTATGCCGGCTGGGCCTATGGTTTAAGAGAAGCTGGATATGCAACTGACAAAAAATATCCTACTAAGCTGATCGATATCATCAATAAGTACAACCTAGCTGAGTTGGATAAACCATCGGCAACATTTGCGGAAGCGTCCATTCCAAATAAAAAATCGAGCAGAGCATCGTCAAGTACTGGAGAGAGTAATAGAACTACATCACCAAGAACGAAAGACGATTGGTCTGTCAGCAAGAGATCATCGACGGATTCATACTACGCCAGTTCAAAGATGAACAGATCGAAAGTGGTAGTGGCCAATGGGAAAGTGAGCTTGAGACAGATTGCAAAAGACCACAAAGTGAAATTGGATGATTTGAAAAAATACAACGATGACTTAAATCTTAGGTCCACTTCTGAGGCCATCCCACAAGGCGAAGTTGTCTTTTTGGAAAAGAGAAAGAAAGGGTATTTTGGTGGAGATAAATTCCATGTTGTGCAAGATGGTGAAACAATGAAATCGATTGCAAGAAAATATGGATTACAATTAGAATTTCTACATATTAAAAATAGAATGCCAATGAGCGCAGAACCTAAGGTTGGAGAAAGGATTCATTTAAAAGGGATTGTGCGACTCAATGATATTCCAAAATATGAAGAGAAGAGTAAGTCTCGAAAAAAGACAAGAGGCACTTTATTTTAAATTACTTTTTTCCATATTTTACGCTTACTATGAAAAAGCACAATAAGATTTATAGCTGGAGCCTTCAAGCATTGTTTTTTTTAGGTCTTGTATTGTTTACAGGCCAAGAAGCAAAAACGCAAGGATTTTATTTTGGACCCAAAGGAGGAATGGTACTCGGGTTTCAAAACTGGAATGGATTTGAACGTGATCCACTCTTTGCCTTTTCTGGAGATTTATTTATTGAGACTTTAGATCCCAATAAGACAGGAAGTCTTTATGCGAGCATTGGATACCATGTCAGAGGAAGTGCAGTGAGAGTATTAAACCCAGTTGCCGGTTTTCGATTTACTCAGGGATTCAGATTTAATAATATTTCAGTAGTGGCTGGGGCGAAGAAAAAATTTAAGAGTTCTGGAAATTTTGATAGTTACTATCTTGTAGGAATCAGAGGAGAGTACAACTTGAGTACTGATTTTGGAAACGCTGGTACCAATGTTGCCACTGCTGCTTTTTTCCCAATCCCAGAATTAACGAATAAGTTTACCTATGGGATCACTGGTGGTGCAGGCCTTGAATTCTATATGAGTGAATTTGTTTCTCCGTTCATAGAGCTGACGATCAATCCTGACCTGTCGTTTCAATACAATCAGCCTTCTATCGGAAATGTAACCAATCCATTTACTGGAATTACTGGACCTATCCCCGAAAGAGAAATTCGAAATATGAGTATTGAACTTACAGTTGGTTTTAAGTTTTTAAGAAAAGTAGTTTATATCGATTAATATTCATTGCTTCAATTTTAAGTTGCATGGATAGCGAATGCTTTTTTCTTTTGCTCGGGAGAAAACCTTTCATAACTTAATCAATTAGTACCTAGTATGAATATTCAAAAAGCATTTCTATTCTTTATTTCAGCTTTATTTATCATGCAATGTAAAGCACCAGAGAAAACAAATGCTGAACCATTCTTTTATTCGTTTGACAAAACCAAAATCGCTTTTACAGATGACGGTAAAGGAGAAGCTGTCGTGTTGCTTCATGGGTTTATCGTTAATGGAAGTTCTTGGGATAAATCGGTGTTAAAAAATTCATTGTTGGATCGGGGGTTTCGAGTAATCGTGCCTGACTTGAGAGGGAATGGAGATTCGGATAAACCACAAAAGGCAGAAGCATATCAAAATAATGCAGAGATAAAAGATATCATGAAACTGGCTGATTACTTACAATTAGAATCCTATAAGACGGTTGGATATTCTCGCGGATCTATCGTATTGGCTAAGCTTCTTACCATGGACAAGCGGATTTCCAAAGCCGTTTTAGGGGGAATGGGACTAGATTTCACGAATCCAGAATGGAATAGAAGAAAGATATTTGCTGATGCATTTACGGGTCGAAAGGAACCAAACGAGATGACATCTGGTGCTATCGAATTTGCTAAATCTATTGATGCAAATATTAGGGCGTTAGGATATTTACAAGACTTTCAACCAGTTACTTCTATCGAAGAGTTAAGCCAAATTAAAATATCGACAATGGTAATCTGTGGTGATAGCGACAAGGATAATGGAGATCCAGAAGAATTACAAAAAAATATACCTAATAGTAAATTGGTCATTGTAGAGGGAGATCATAACAATACCTACAAGCAAGAAAATTTTGCGAAAGCAGTTATTGATTTTCTGTAATCAAAATATCTACCCATGATATTTTTGATTAAAATTGATTTCTAATACTCAATTATCGGAGACGAAAGAAGTAGGTGGCGTTGATGGATAAGTAATTGGGTTGGTCCTTAAATCCACTGATTTGATCTCTGTAATAGATAAATTCAGATACTCCATTAAAATGATATTCATAACTAAGATCAAGAACAAAATCTTCGATGCGGAAGCCAAATGTAAGATTAGCTGCAGGTTCAAAAACCCTAAATCGTTCGTCAATAGTAGGAAATGAAGTAAAGACTTTTTCTTCATTTACTACAAAGGAGAAAATAGGGCCTACTCCTACTTTTAAAAATTTGTATTCAAATCCTCCAACCACTGGGAATCTTAAAAAGGTAACTCCTTTTCTGTAGGTGTTGATGGCAGGCGATGCATTTGTAAGATAATTTTCAAAGGTGAAATGGGTTCTTCTGATATTGATCAGCAGTTCTGATTGAATAAAAGCTGAAAGAAATCTATTTTGAAATCGATCAGAAAATTCATAGTAAGCAACGGCTCCTATAGAAGGTAGCACTTGTTGTTTTTCCAATTCAAGCCTATAAATAACATAGTTCTGTGTGTTGTCATAAAGCTGCTCTGATTGTCCTACAAATGAGGTCGTGTAGGAGGCTTTTGCTCCAAGCATGAATTGTCCAGATACTGTGCTAAAAACATGGACTAATAAAACAACAAAGAAATACCTGAACATATCCTAAAGATATGAATTTTGGATTTGCTAAACTAGGTTGGATAAGTCGTTCTCAGGTCTAGAGACGAATAAATAGGAGGATATGATGTATAAAAATACTCTTGCGACTTATTTAGGACTATTCTTGTTTTTGAGCAGCATACATAGCAGCTCCAATGATACCAGCATTGTTTTGAAGAGTGGCATCAGTCACAGGCAATGTAGGGTCAAGGAATTTACCGTATTTTATAAATTTTTTGCTGATTCCTCCTCCAATTATGATTTGGTCAGGGCTAAAGATTCTATTGACATATAGAAGGAATTCATTGAGTTCACCTCCATAGGCTTCCCAATCCAAGTCTTTGGTTTTTCTTGCGCTATTGGAAGCGTAGTGTTCAGCAACACTATCTCCGTAGATCATTCTTCCTAATTCGAAATTAGGAAGTAAAACACCATCCTTAAAAACGCCAGAACCAATACCAGTTCCAAGGGTCAACATAATAACGGTTCCATCAAGATGTTTTCCTTTTCCGTAGGTCATTTCTGCGATACCAGCAGCATCTGCATCGTTGATTACGTGGCTATCAAAGCCGGTTTGTTCTTTAACTACCTTTGAAATATCTGTGTTGATCCAAGTCTTTTCTATGTTGCTTGCTGTAAGGCAGACATTGTTTTTTACAATGGCAGGGAAGCCGATTCCGATATCTCCTTTTTCCCATTTTAGATCTGTAATGATATTATTCATGACCTTAGCAACATCGGCAGGAGTAGCGGGCTTTGGTGTAGGGTATTTAATACGATCAGAAAGAAGTGTGCCTTCTTCTATGTTTACCAATGCACCTTTAATTCCTGTGGCACCAACATCAATTGCAAGTCGTGATATCATTACTTAATAAGTACTACGTCAAAAATAATTACGTCTTCTTCTGGTCTATCACCTGGTCTTGTTTTAGAAGTTGCGATTGCATCTAAAACGTCGAAACCTTCAATTACTTGACCAAAAACAGTGTAGTCGAAATCTAAAAAAGGAGTGCCACCTACTTCATAATATTTTTCTCTGATTTCATCTGAATAGATTACACCAGTTTTTTGTTCTTGTCGATTTAAGCTTTGCTCAGAAACAGGTCCACCATGAACCAAATAAAACTGGCTTCCTGAAGACTTTCTTTTTGGATTTACTTGGTCACCTTGGCGTGCTGCTGCCAAAGCTCCTTTATAGTGAACCATGTTGTCATTGAACTCAGCAGGGATTGTGTAGCCTGGTCCTCCAGAACCTAGATTGGTACCTGGTTTAGCATTTTTGGAATTAGGATCACCACCTTGCGCCATGAAACCTTTGATTACTCTATGAAAAGTAAGACTGTCATAGAAATCTTGTTTGATCAAAGAAATCATATTGTCTCTATGTTTGGGTGTTTCGTCATGTAGCATGATTGTTATGTCACCTTTAGATGTTTTCATTAGTATGTGGCAATCTTGCGGTGCCTCAAAAACAACTTCTCGAGTTGATGTCGAAATTTTGTTCTTTTTCTTGGCATTTAGGGTCACTGTATACCTTCCTGAAAGCTGGTATTCATGGTTTGGATTTTCTTCATCTGAAGTGTTACCATCACCAAAATCCCACATGTAGGATTCAGCGTTTTTTGAGTTATTCTGGATATTTACTGCTGCAGGTGCGATATCATCTTCTTGTGTCAAAACAAAATCTGCAATAGGTTTTGCACAAGAAGATAGAAGTAAAATGCAGCATATAAATAATGAGGAGTTTAATCTATTCACGTTATTCTTCTTTTTATAGTATTCTAACCTTCATGGTAACATTCTCTAATGGTCGATCGCTAGGGTCTGTAGCTACTTTGGCAATTTTATCGATGATGTTTAATCCTTCAACTACTTCACCGTAAACAGTATAGTCCATATCAAGGCCCGGAGTTCCTCCGATCTTTTTGTACTTTTCTCTTTGTGCTGGTGAATATGTAATTCCTTTTGATTTTTCTATTTGATCTAAAGTAGCATCTGTTTGTATGGTTCCTTGAGAAAGATAAAACTGTGAACCAGAAGATCTTTTTTCTGGGTTGGTGGTTCTTGCAGCAGCGAGTGTTCCTTTAAAGTGCGGAGCGCCGATTTCTGCAGGGATGGTATATCCAGGTCCACCGCTTCCCAATCTAGCACCTGGTGCAGCAGTTTTAGAATTAGGATCACCTCCTTGGATCATAAATCCATTCATGACTCTGTGGAATAAAAGTCCATCATAAAATCCTTCGTTTGCTAATTTGATAAAGTTGGCTTTGTGACCTGGAGTCGAATCATAAAGTTCTACTTTGATATTTCCCATGCTAGTTTCAATCATCGCATATGTTTTACCAGAGCCACTGTTACATGAGGCAAAGGCAAATAAACCAAGCAATACAATTAAGAGATTTTTCATAAGCTAATTTTATATTATTCAAATTCAGGATTGTTGGTCCTGAAGTATTTAATCATTTGTTCTTTAAGTAATGTTTCTTGTTCTTTAACTCCTTTGGTTTTAAATGGAATTGCTACATCCCAATGTGGCCAACCATCTGCATCTCTCCCTTTGAACTCATAATATCCGTCATCTTGCAATAGTCGACAAGCGGCTATATGCATCAAATCTTGCTTTTCCTCTTTGCTGAATTCTTTGGGACCCCAACCGAGTTCTTGAACCCCGATGAGGAAGAGAATACTCCTCATGTCAGGTAGTTCCTTTACTTTAAGCTTGTCCTTTATATAGTGTCTGACTTTTAAAAACAGAAAGTCCAACTCCCATTCTTCCATTAAAGAGTGATTTTGTGCTCACAAAGATAAAATAATAGTGCTAAAACGCTGATTGGCTATTGGTTGAAATTTATAGCACTTTTACCGGCCTTCATTGCAGGTAAAATACTGGCCAAAAAGCCCATAATCATTACCGTTAAACCTACAATAATGAAGTCAGATACCCTAAGTTGAATAGGGTAGGCAGATATCATAAACCCATCTGGTACAGTGATTAATCCATGATTACTCTGTAGATAATAAAGAACAAGAGCAATTACAAATCCTGCAATCATCCCAATTATGGCTATAAATAGACCAATATTGAGGAAAATCTTGCTGATAATACCTTTGTCAAACCCAAATGACTTCATTACAGCAATATCCTTCCTTTTGTCTAAAACGATCATCCAAAGGCAGACGACCAGGTTAAAAACGACCAAGAGTAATGTCAGGCTCACGATGAGATAACTAACCCATTTTTCAATATTCATGATTTTTAGAAATGCCTCGTCTTGCTCAAACTTATTTTTAATATCAATTTCTTCTGGGAAAATATTATTGAGAGTTTCTCTTAATTTGACAGGATCAACGTTATCTGAAGTTTTCAATTCGACAGCGGTGTACTCATTTTTGGCACCGATGAGCTTTTCAGCAAATGATATTGAACCAATCACATATTTTGAATCAGTTTCACTTCTTACAGAAAAGACTCCAGAAGGGTAGAGGTCGCTAAAAGTAAAATCACTGCCTCCGAGCATTTTCTTTTTTCTCGAAAACATATAAACGGTGATAGGATTAAGTCTGTCGTTGATGTTGACATTCAATTTCACCTTCATCCCCAATCCTATGATTCCATATTTTAGTTTGGGATCGTTTAGTTTGTATTTTCCTGTAAGTAAGAAAGTGTCGATTTTGATGACGTTGTGGTAGTTTTCATCTACGCCTTTTATCATGCCTATTTCTTGCGTGCCTTTGTATTCAAACAAGGCAACTTCTTCTATTACTTTTGAAGCGTATTCGACCCCTTCGATTTCATTAATTTTAAGAAGCATTTCATTGGTAGGGTGGAAAGTCTTTCCGACGGCTGGAATTATTTTGTAATCAGGATTGAAGGCATTAAACTGACCAGAGAGCAAACTTTCAAATCCATTGAAAACAGAAAGTATGATGACAAGTGCGGCAGTTCCTATTGCAATTCCTAAAATTGAAATACCTGTTACAATGTTTATAACATTGGTGCTCTTTTTCTTAAAGAGATATCTTTTTGCGATATCAAAACTTATCCCCATAGGATGGCAAGGTACTGATTAGCTTAATATAAATAGAGCTACATGACATTTTGTTGCATAGCCTTGTACAATACAGATTGTATCCTTG
>CALFDU010000099.1 GCA_937950315.1 uncultured Saprospiraceae bacterium
TCGCCCTGGTTTTCATGAGGGACGAATGAAAAATTCCTTTGCGAAGGGGGTCCTTTTTTTTTGTTTCGTTTTTTTTGGACAAGCAAAAAAAATGAAAAAATATTGTTAGAATTTGTCTACCGCACAAAATAAAGTAACAAACAAAAACCCACCGCTGTAGGAAGGCAAGCTAAAATTTTTCCGCCTGCGCGCATCTTTAAAAACTCCACATGAGATTTTATTTTCGATGGTTATTGGTCCCATATCGTATCGTAATTTTTGTGTGCTGTGTTACACAGTTTAAAGATTTTATGCGGCGCAGAGGCAAAATTACTTTACGCTTGCCTTCCTAAGGCGGTTCCAACTAAATTGAAGAGAAATGTATTTCAGATTGATATTGAGATGCAGAATGATTGCGGTTCAATATGTGTAAGGAAATGAAAAATGCTACTGGAGAACCGTTGGTTGGAAAAAGAATGTGATTTATATAATTGCCAACTGTTGTAATCTGCAATTTTTTAATTATTTTACTATCAATTTATTTATTCTGAATGATAATGCAATAGCAGTATGAATATCTCCCCAAAAACCCTAAGCATTCGCTCGCGATTGATGTTGATGCTGATTTTGGTTAGTGCGATCTCTTCGATGGTGTTGATTTACATTGGTTATGTCAATGGGAAAAATGCGATCAATGAGAGTATTTTTAATCAACTCACCAGTGTCAAGGCGTCTAAGAAATACCAGATAGAAAGTTATTTTCGAGAGATTGGAAACATCACGGAAGTGCTGGGCGAGAACGATATGATTGCTCAAGCGCTTTCTGATTTTAAATCGGGATTTAGGAGCATTGGGAAAACGGAGTTGAATGCGGAGTGTAGTCAGCGATTGAGTACGCATTATGATGAATTCTTGGATCAGGTTTCTCAAAACATGGATATCAAGGACAATCCTGAATTGTATTATCCAACTTCAGTAGAGGCTTGTTATCTACAGTACGAGTACATCATTGAAAATCCGAATCCTTCTGGAGAGAAGCATCTTATGGTGGATGCCGAAGACGGAAGTGTATACAATCTCGCACATCAAAAGTATCACCAATATCTTACGGACTTTATAGAGAAATTTGGGTTTTATGATATCTTTTTGATTGATTTGGAATTGGGAGATATTGTGTATACGGCATACAAGGAAACGGACTATGCGACGAATCTTTATACGGGGCCTTATCGCGAAAGCAACTTGGCACAACTCGCCAGGAAGCTGAGATCGAATAGTGATATTAATAAGGCAAGCTTTACTGACTTTGAAAACTACCGACCTTCTTATGGCGCTCCTGCGGCATTCGTGGGAATCCCGATTACAGAAGGAGCAGCTACGGTCGGGGCATTGGTGTTGCAATTGCCGGTGGGTGAGATCAATAAGATCATGACGGGTGATAACAACTGGGAATCGGATGGCTTGGGAGAGTCGGGCGAGACGTATTTGGTGGGTGACGATTTTATGATGCGATCTATTTCTAGATTTTATCTGCAAGATACAGTGGGTTATCGACAGGCTTTGGTGGACCTAGGTATTGAAGAAGATGAGGTGGATAAGATGTATCGGATAGGGACGACGATTTTGCATCAGCGGGTAAAGACGGAAGGGGTGACGGAGGCCTTGGCAGGGAAAAGCGAAACCAAGGTCATCGAGGACTATCGTTTTATTCCGGTATTGAGTTCGTATGCGCCGTTGCAGCTTCGTGATTTGAATTGGGCGATTTTGTCTGAGATCGATAAGGCGGAAGCGAATATTCCGATCAATCAATTTAAGAAAAAGGTGTTCATTGCGCTTTGCATCATCGTTTTGTTGGTGACGTTTTTGGCGATGTATTTGGCCAGTAAATTTGTGCAGCCGATTGAAAAATTATCGGAAGGCGTGCGTCGATTGAATGATGGAGATTACAGCCAAGAGATCATGATTGATTCCAAAGATGAGTTTGGCGAATTGGCCAATTCATTCAATGAGATGACGCACAATATTGAAAAGCAGCAAGATGTGATTGCGGAGCAAAGTGTCAGGAATGAAAAGTTGTTGTTGAATTTCATTCCGGTTTCGATTGCCAATCGGTTGCAGAAAGGAGAGAAGAACATCGCAGATGTATATCCTAATGTTTCCTTGATCGCTATTGACATCGCCGGTTTTTCCAAACTCGCTTCTGAAATCGGACCTGCCGAATCTGTGGGATTGTTGAATCATTTGGTGGAAGCGTTTGACCAAGCGGCCGACAAGCATCAGATAGAAAAAATCCGTACGGTGGGCGATACCTATTTTGCCGCGTGTGGAATGTTTCATCCAAGACTTGATCACGCCAAGAAAATATTTGAATTTGCACTGGAGGTGCGTCAGTTGGCAGCTCAGTTTAATATCAACTACAATATCAATTTGGCATTGCACATAGGTGTGCACAGTGGTGAGATCATTGCTGGTATTGTGGGCAATGAAAAATTCAACTACGATCTGTGGGGGCAGACGGTCAACGAAACTTTTGCACTCAAAGACATCGAGGAAGACAATCAGATCTTCGTATCTAGTCAGGTTCACCACAAACTACACGATCAATTTGAATTTGAGAAATATGCGATGAAAGAGGCTTCTAAAATGGATTTCGAAGTTTGGCGATATGCGGAAGTACGAATTAAAAACCAAGTGTAATTAGTAATCTGGATATGGAATTATTCGAAAACAACTGGTTTATTTACGGAATTCTCTTGATGATTTGTGTTCCACTTTTCGTTGTGCTTATCAACGAATTGACTTATTTCACCAAGAAAAAGAATAGGCAGTTTTCTACGCCGCTCAATACTTTCAAGAACATCATTTTGCCATTGATTGCCATGAGCATTGTGTTCACCCAGGTTTTGGAATTTCCTCGGGCGTCGACCTTGATGAAATTGCTTGAGACTTTCATATGGATTCTGATCATCAACGTGATGTTGGCCCTGGTCAATGCCATCTTCTTCTCACAGGCTTCCAAAAAAAGCAAAGCAAAAGTCCCTCAACTATTCCTTGATATTTTTCGAGTAGTGATGGTTTTGTTTGGGGCCGCCATTGTATTGTCGATGGTGTGGGGCGCAGACCTTGGTGGATTGGTAACTGCCTTGGGACTGGGATCTTTTGTGATTGGTTTGGCCTTGCAGGATACGTTGGGAAATTTGTTCTCGGGTATTGCATTGGTATATGAAAAGCCATTTTCAGAAGGCGATTACATTGAAGTCGAAGATCAACGCGGTCAGGTGATCGAAATGAATTGGAGAGCGATCAGGATGGAAACGCGAGAAAAGGAATTGATTGTCATTCCACACCTGGTCATCGGCCAAGGAACGATTAAAAATTTTAGTCGACCTACCAAGATTCACATCATGAAAACAGAGTTGGGATTCTCTCATCAAAACCCTCCGAACAAGGTGAAGGAAGCTTTGCTGAGCACCTGCTATTCTACACCCGGCATTCTGCATGATCCAGAACCAGAAGTAAAGACCAATGCCTACACAGAATCGAAGGTAGTTTACGAAGTAGAATTTGCCATTGGTAATTTTAAAGACCACGAGGACATCATGGATGATTTTATGTCTCGGGTTTGGTATACTTCTCGTCGTCACAATTTGGTCATGCCGATGTCACAAATGACGGTACACCACGCCCATGAGATGACCGATAACGAAGCACTGAAACTGAACCAGTTGGAAAATTCCTTGAAAGTCTTACCACAGATGTTGCCGATCGAAAAAAGCAATGTCAGCGAGTTGATCGATGGTTCGGAAATCCAATATTTTGGGAAAGGTGAAAAAGTCATCAGACAGGGAGATCCTACGGGATTGTTGTATGTGATTTTGGAAGGCTCCGCCCATTTGGAAATCAAGAATGAGGATGATGAGGTGGTGGTAATTGGTAAATTGGAGCAGGGCGATTTCTTTGGCGAGATCGCGGTTTTCACGGAGAAGTTTAGTTCGTTCTCAGTGAAGGCGCAGTCTGACTTGAAGGTGATATCTGTTTCTCAGAATGAGGTGATGGAGATGGTGGAGATGAATCCGAGGTTGGCAGAGCATTTGGATGAGATGATGGATGCGAGGAGATCCAAGATCAAGGAGTTGCGTTCATAGTAGGTTGTTTTCTTAAATTGCATTTTTTAAAAATTTTCTTGAGGTAAGAAGTGCTTGTTTTATTATATTTTATTTCAAATTACCTTTTACTTTATTTTGTCTACCGCACAAGAGGAGGTTGGTTATTCTAGATTTCTTTTTTTAAAAATTTTCTTGAGGAAAGCAATGCTTGTTTAATCAGTTTGTTTTTTAAATAGCTTCTTACTTTCTTTTGTCTACCGCACAATGGGAGGTTGGTTATAGTAGATGTCTTTTAAAATTTTTTCTTGAGGGATCAAGTGCTTTTTTATTAGATTTTATTTCAAATAGCTTCTTACTTTCTTTTGTCTGCCGCACAAAAGAAAGTAACAAAGAAAAACCCACCGCTGTAGAAAGACAAGCTAAAATTTTTCCGCGGCGCGCATCTTTAAAAACTCCACATGAGATTTTATTTTCGATGGTTATTGGTCCCATATCGTATCGTAATTTTATCCTGCCGTGTTACACAGTTCAAAGATTTTATGCGGCGCAGGGGCAAAATTTCTTTACGCTTGTCTTCCTAATGCGGATCCTACTTAATTGAAGAGATTAAGGATTTGGACTGTCTTTTAAATTAGAGCAACAGCTATTCTTGAATGTCCCGGAGGAACCAGAATAGAGGGTGAAAATTCATGACCCCAGGAATGTTATTGTGCCTGTGGCATAATAATATGACGCATGAATTTGTCGCCCTGGTTTTCATGAGGGACGAATGAAAAATTCCTTTGCGAAGGGTGCCCTTTTTTTTGTTTCGTTTTTTTTGGGCAAGCAAAAAAAATGAAAAGATGTTTTTAGTAAAAAAAAACTATATGCTAATCTTTGGCAAGGAAAAGAAAATAAAAATATGCTTCGCAAAAACCCTTGGACAAGCAAAAAAAAATGAAAAGATGTTTTTAGTAAAAAACTATATGCTAATCTTTGGCATGCAAAAGAAAAATAAAACATCCTATGCGAAAGCCTTATGCCAAACTGCTTAAATACAACTCTGCATTATTAATAAGATTCTTTCGTTTTTCGCCAGGCATTTTATCAAACATCCTAACCAACATCCCCAACCGTGGATTTACCAAAAAAAACTCCCGATACCTATCCATAAAACGCCAAAACAACCCATCCCACGTCGCTTGCCATGGTCCCTTTTTGTAATTACTCATTTTCATCAGATAATTACTCCCACTGATATAAGGCTTAGTCGCCATCAATCCGCCATCGGCAAATTGGCTCATGCCATATATGTTGGTTACCATAACCCAATCGTAGGCATCGATAAACAATTCCATAAACCACCGATACACTTCATCAGGATCAAATTCACAGAGCATCATGAAATTGCCTAATACCATAAGGCGCTCGATGTGATGGCAATAGCCGGTGGCAAGTAGTTTTTGAATGGTTTTATCAATGGGCGGAATACCGGTCGTTCCATCATAGAAAGAAGCAGGTATCTTTCTGGTAAATTTCCAATAATTGGTGGTCCGCTCCTCACTGCCTCTCGATTCATAGATGCCTCGAATAAATTCTCGCCATCCAATGATCTGCCGCACAAAGCCCTCTGTCGAATTGATGGGAACATCATGTTCTTGGGCATACTTAAGGCAGGCAGCGATGATTTCTTTCGGTGTGATCAAGCCCACGTTTAACATGGGTGTCAACACACTGTGATTCAATATCGAATGCTCTGCCACTATGGCATCTTCATAAACCCCAAATTCCATAAACCGCTGATCAAAAAATTGTTGCAGCCAGGCTTCGGTGGTTTTGAAGCTGGTCGGATACAAAGGCTGTTGGGTCAAAGAACCTAAGTGTGAGCTGAAATGCTTCTCCACATAATCCATGGCTTCCGTGTAGTATGTATCTACATCAGGGAATTGAATCGGTGGAGGCGTTTTCTTAGCGGGATACTTTTTTCGATTCTCTGTGTCATAGGTCCATTTGCCACCTACGGGTTTGCCATCAGGCTCGATGAGAATGTTGCGCTTGACACGCTGCTCTTTGTAAAAAGTTGTCTGATGGTATTTCTTTTTGTCCTTCCTGAAAAAGCCAAGCAAGTCTTCTTTTTTGTTCAAGAAAAGGGGAGAGTCATGTTTCGTACTTGCTATTCCATTCTCACGCAAGCCGCGTTCAATTCTCTTTTCTAGCCAATTGTCGGTTGGATCAATGTAATGGATGTGTGTAACGCCTTTCGATGCCAAGAAGGGAATCAGTTGTCGGATGTCAGAAATGGCTTCGGTAGCATCAATGTAATGTACCTTTCTATTTTTCTTTGTACCTAGATAATCGGCATACCGTTTCATCGTCGCCCGATGAAAACAAATCTTCTGCTTGTGAAAAGGGTACTGTTTGAAAAATAGATATTCCTCTACCAGATAAAACGGGTCTTCATTTTTAAACAATGGAGATCTCTTAAATAACTGATGTGGGAAAACGAGGTTGATTGACTTCATGACTTGGCTACTTACTTTCTTTCTGCTCTTTGCTTTCGATTGTTATTGACATGTGTATTTAGAATCCGTTGCTTGTCTCTTTGTACCGCCGGATGCTTTTTGTGTCCCCATATTTTGTCTCTCGCTATCCGAGCACTTTCGATCACATCGACAATCGGGTAGGGATAATCCTGACCCAATACCACTCCGTTAAACGTCTGATCCATAGGCGTCATCTTCCATGGCTCATGAATGTATGGCAACGGCAACTTCGCCAGTTCAGGAACCCATTTCTTAATAAAAGCCCCATCCGGATCATGCTCTATTGAATTTTTAATCGGATTGTACAGCCTCACAGTATTGATGCCCGTAGTACCCGCCTGCATTTGAAACTGTGGATAATGTATCCCCGGCTCATAGTCCAAAAACATCTTGGCCAGATGATAGACACCATCTCTCCAATCTTGGTCCAGATTCATGGTTAGAAACGACACCACCATCGCCCGCATCCGAAAATTGATCCAGCCAGTATGATTAACCGCACGCATACAGGCATCCACCAGCGGCACACCCGTCTGTCCTGTTCTCCATGCCTTAAGAAAGCTTTCATTTTTCTCGTGTTCCAATAGTTCGTACCCACTATTGATACAATGCGTCTCATACCGACACTCCACTTCAAATTTTTGAATAAAATGACAATGCCAGTGCAACCGAGTCATCATCGCCGAAAAAGCACGATCATTCTTGGTCCCATTGGGATGCGTTCCCACAAAATGAAATACTTGTTTGATACTTAGGTTTCCCCAAGCCAAATACGGCGAAAGCCTACTACAAGAAATCCTACTCTGCGCCGGCTTAGAAATATGCCTCTGATAATTAAACCCCCGCTTCTCCGCAAATGATTTTAAGTAACGCCAAGCATAGGCTTCACCCGCCGGCTGAAATTGCTTAGGATACGCTTGCAAGCTCAACTCAAACGCTTCCGGCATCGGAAATTTGTTTGTTAATGCTGGATGCCCATCCTGCGTATACCGATTCTGAATCATCGGAATGTGCATTTGTTTGTGCCACAGACTATTCCAGTTGTCTCTATTTTTAATCCCCCTCAAGATTCCATCCCTTTGCGATTCCTCCCATCGGATATGGTGTGTTTTACAAAATGCATGGATCCGCTTATCACGTTTCCAAGTAATCAAGGTCCCACTTTCCCGATAACTAAATATCGATTCAATGTGATACTCTTCTTGAATAGAATCAAAAACCGCTGCCGCCTCTCCATAAAACACCTCCACCTTCCGCTGATAAGGAGCCAGATGCTCATTCAATGCCACAATAGAGTGGTAGTTGAATTGAAGATGTCGTAGACTCGTATCGCGATAAGCAATGAGCGATGGCTCATACAAGTAGATGATTTTATATGGAATACCCGAGCGTTCCGCTTTCTGTAACGGTTCATGGTCTTGAGAACGAAGGTCTCTCTTTAACCAGACTATGTTTATTTTTTCCTTTTTGATTTGCAGAATACTTCTCGGTAATACCTTTAAACATTAAAAAGAGGTAATATGTTTAATAAGTATATCTGTGTTGCTACAAACAAGTGGTAAATAAATTTACATATATCTTCAAATAATCATATCTTTGTGATTCCTTAGATAGCTAGTCCTTAAACCTGAGAGGACATTTTTGAAAGCTATATTTACTAAAACTTAATAAATGAACATTTTATTCCAGAGTTTAGGCTGGGTTGGTGCGTTTGGATTGTTGTCGGGTTATTTTCTAAATTCTACGAATCGACTTAGTTCAGACAGTCGAGTTTATCAGTGGTTGAATTTTATA
>CALFDU010000100.1 GCA_937950315.1 uncultured Saprospiraceae bacterium
TGAGAAGCCTCCCTTTTTAATGTTGAATTGTAGTATTGTATACTATTTCAAATGCAAGAAATTAAAATTTTCCTTGATCCACATCTTTGATAAACTTGATCAAACCTGCAAAGAAATTCTCTTGATCATCAAATTGACTCAAATGACTTCCATTTGGGCAATGTAAATATCTTCCATTTTTTACGGAACCAGCTAGGGCTTCCATCGCTTTTGGATCCATCGTATCGTATTCAGCTCCAATAGAAAGCGTCGGAACAGTAATCTTGTGTAGTTGATCTTTTACGTCCCAATCTTTCAAACGAGCATCTCCTTTTACACCAAACTCACTGGGTCCTTGCATCGTCACATACACATCTGGATTTAGGTGTTTGAAACCTCTGTTGATTGGGTCTGGCCATTCATCCACAGGCATACGGATGATGTGTCGCGTATAGTAGTGATTGACAACGAGCTCAAGATATCTCTCATTGCTGTAGTCTTCTTTGTTTTCATAAAACATGATTTCTTCAAGTACATCTGGTGGTAACTTTGGTGCAAGTACATTATCTGAGTATGCCATGTAATCAGGAATGGAAGGAACCATGTTGGAGATGACCAAGCCTTTTAAGTTTTCTTGATATTTCAACGCGTACTCCATGGCCAGAATTCCACCCCAAGATTGTCCGTACAAGTAGAAGTTGTCTTTGTCTAGTCCAAGCGCTATTCTCACTTGTTCCACTTCTTCTACAAATCTCGCAGTCTCCCAAAGACTCAGGTCGTCAGGTTGGTCAGAATAGTAGGAACCCAATTGATCATAGTAATAGTATTCAATTTGTTCTTGCGGAAAGTATCCATCAAAACATTCATAAATCTCATGCGTCATTCCTGGTCCACCGTGTAACAGCAGCACCTTCATGGTCGGATTGTTTCCCACACGCTTGGTCCAAACTTTGAATTCACCTTTGGGTGTAGAGATCGGAATCATTTTTATTCCGCCCATAGCTTGATCATCTCTTTGTGAGCTGTCAAGGTAATCCGCAGCTGAAGAATCTTCCTTTGAAGCGGTTGGAGTTGTTGGTGATTGGCAGGAAAAAATGCCAGCGAGGGCACACAATAATATTAGTCTTTTCATCATTCTGAATTTTAATGAGCGTATCGATTGACTTAAATATATAGATTATTCTTTAGAAGCTATGTGCGGTGTAGGTAGCTTGTGTTACTTTTTGTTGATGCTTGCGCAAATGTTGGAGTGCGGTAAAGGGTGTACATCAGGAAGGACAAATACCATTTGTTATTGAACCTACAAGTTGGTTTAAAGTTAATTTGTGTTAAGAGATTCATATAAATTGAAGATATAATGGCATTAGTCAGCGCGAGGTGATTTAATAGTGTACCTTACCCCTTTGTCAGAAGTTAACAAGCTTTCTTATCTTATTATTGACTTCTCTATTTCATTTCATATAAATTAACACATACACGTATGCGAATTTTATTTGCTTTATTCTTCCTATTATATATGGTAGAAGGAATACAATCACAACATGTTCAAGTTGAATTTTTACCAGCGACCGATATCCATTTGGCTCATGTCAATTACTATTCTGAAGCAGAAGGTATTGAACAATATTACTTGGAAGATGCTAAATGGGTAAAGAATTCATATATCCCTTCTTTTGAAGAAACGGATAAATTCAAAAACATTAATTTACAATACATAGCAGGTAATGATGTAAATCCACCTCAACTGTTTGTTTATTCTCAGACGACGGGTGATTTTTCATTTTACTTTCTACACGACAATGCATGGTTGTTCAACAATAACTTGCCATCTGGTAAGATTAAAATGAATTCAAAAAATATTGTTGCTCAATACACGCAGGCAGACATAGGAACATCTGCTTATGTTTTTTCTTATTCACTAGAAGATTCACAAATTCAATTATTGGGGATCAATGAAAATGGATGGGTTCCGATCAGTAATTTTCCAGATAGCATACCACAAAAATAAAATTGAGTAGCCTTACTGGTGATTTTTGCTGGTGGGGCTGCTTTTTATTTTACAAATTGGACAGGCCAAAATTCAATTGAAAGATATTTATAGAGGTGGTCAAAAAAGTTTAATAGAATGAATTAATAAATGATTGATTTTTGGCTAAGAATTTCCAATTGAAAAAATTGGAAGTAAGTCCATTAATTGGGTTAGATTGCGAATTATAAGACCTTCAGTTATGAAATTTTTTTATTCGACATGCCTTTTCATTTCGATCTCTTATTCTTTGTTTGGACAAGGAAAAGTCCTATGCAGTAGAGGTGTCTCAATGGGTGGTTATGGAGACTTTGACTTTGAGCAAAATTGTTTTATTGAATGTCTTGCGATATCTGTAAGAGACACAAGTGAACTTATGGCTTCAAGTTCCTCCATCCAGAATACATATTCTGATTTTGAATATAAAAGTGAAAAATTCAATTGCTTGATCATTGATCAAAAAAAGTGCTTGTGCTATGATGAATTTTATCTTGAGATAAATGGCCAGGAATTTCCATTTTCTTATCCAATGGTTAATTACTATTATAAACTCGAACAAACAAGCTTTAATGAGGGAGTAAATATTTGCAGCTTTGACAAAGAGTTAGACATTAAACAAAAAGCAGCGGGCAGTGTATTCATTGAATACAAAAGGAAATCCAATAAATCTCCTATTTTGGTTTCCTTAGATGAACTCAACAGTGATGTCTCATCTGAAAATGTGAGTTCTATGACTTTTTTCTTCTTGCCGATTCAAATTTATGGTGATCAATTTCTGGAAGTTCCAAATATTAAAGTGGAAGGAAGTTATTAGCTGCTTTATTGCTCTAATATTTCTTGTTGAGTTGAAAAGCATCACCAACAAAAAACAAAACTCCCTAAAACAATATGTCTTAGAGAGTTTTCGTAGCGTGAGAGTGACTTGAACACTCGACCTCAGCATTATGAATGCTGCGCTCTAACCAGCTGAGCTACCACGCCGTATTAACGGATTGCAAATATAATGGATTTCTTAAATTATGGTATATCTCGCTAATCAAAAAATGATTAGGATTTATGACAATATTGGGCTTAAAATGGGTTTTTTGATGATTTTATTGATTGAAATAGGATTTTAAAGATTCTGACGCTTCGATTTCGGTCAAAGAGTTTTTTCCTCGACCTCCGCTAAGGAGAATTCCATTGTAATTTTTGTATCCTTCCCATGGCGTTGAGAATCTTGGTTCGGGATCATCATAGGAGGTGAAGAAGTCCCATTGGGTGATCAGATTCAATTGCTTGTCTACATAGACATGGTACTTGTTATCGGGTGTTACGCCAACATCTGCAAAGGTTAATTCTAGTTTTTCAGCTGCTTTTCCAGTGGCTGTTGTATCAGCCCCTAGATATTTTAAAGTTACGCCAGAGTCTTTGAGTTTGTAAGGCATGACCAGCCAATAGGCATCGTTGATCCACATCTCTTTTCCTCTGGTTAGGTACTTTTTAATGGTGTCTTGCTGTACCATTTCTTCTCCATCTATGTACATCATTCCTGTCATGTCGTGGATGTTCATTCTTAGTTCATATTGGTCACGGAGGTTATTGATGTAAATATTTCCCGTCTCCTTATCCCATACATGTTTTCTAGATCCAAAGAAGTTCCAGGTCAGGTACCTTGTGCTATCGTAAGCTGCTCTACCTCCCATGGCCAACATGACCTCATCAGCAATGGAAATGGCTTTTGAGTCTGATGCCTCAAGATTAAATCCTTTGGCTGGTGGATTGACATCCATGTAGGTTTCTGATGTGCTCTTTTGAGTAGTTGAATTGCTGCTTTTCTTGCTATTGGATTCCAAACAACTGAACAGAATGAAGCTTATACTAAAAAGTATAAACAGTGAATGGCTTGATCTCATCATGGTATAAATTTTAAGCGATGTCTAAAACTAATCATTTAAACCTGCATTGATATCTTGTATATATAGTTAATGATGCCACAAGCGCTCAAAAATTCAGTTTCTTTGTGTTGTAAAAATTAAAAAATGGAAGATAGAGTTACCATTGAAATGGATGGCCACGTAGCCATTGTACGATTGAGTAGACCCGATAAGATGAATGCATTGGACATAAAAATGTTTGATGCCATTATTGAGGCAGGAGAAAAAGTGAATGCAGATGAGTCGGTACGAGCCGTCGTGTTGACAGGTGAAGGAAAATCCTTTTGTGCTGGCTTGGATATCAGCATGTTTAGTTTGGATGGCAATTCAGAAATGACTGCGACACCGCTGATAGACCGGACCCATGGGATTGCCAACCGTTGGCAAAAAGCAGTGTGGGTATGGCGAGAGATGCAAGTTCCAGTGGTGGCTGCTGTACACGGAATCGTCTTCGGTGGTGGACTGCAAATTATGTCAGCCGCCGACATAAAATTTGCGCAAGCGGAAACAAAATTTTCCATTATGGAAATGAAGTGGGGGATCATCCCAGACATGGGCGGACCACAGATATGGAGACACAATATCCGGGAAGATATCTATCGCGAACTAACTTATACCAACAGGATTTTTTCAGGGGAGCAAGCTGTTGAATATGGATTTGCAACCCATATATCTGAAGAGCCATTTAAAGACGCATTGGCATTGGCTCAAGAAATTGCTTCCAAAAATCCAGACGCGGTTGTCAAGGCGAAAAAACTTTTCAATAGCGTTCCTCATTTATCAGAGGAGGATGGTCTGTTGATGGAATCAAAAGAGCAGGATATGGTGATAGGCAAATCCAATCAACTAGAATCGGTTTTTTCATCGATGCAAAAGCGACCAGGGAATTATAAAAACTATAGAGACAAAGCATGAATAACTTATTAGATTTAATCGCACTGCTGGATCTCGAAAAGCTAGACGACGGATTGTTTAGAGGTCAGAATTATGTGACGCCTTGGGGTAGAGTATTTGGTGGCCAAGTTTTGGGACAGGCATTGAATGCCGCATATCAAACGATAGATCCTGCTCGAATTGCACACTCTCTTCATAGTTATTTTATATTGCCTGGAGATGTAAACCAACCGATTATTTATCAGGTTCAAGTGATCCGAGATGGTGGTAGTTTTTCAACGCGTCGAGTGACGGCGATCCAAAAAGGCAGACCCATTTTTGTCATGGCTGCTTCTTTTCAACTCGAACAAAAAGGATTGTCACATCAAGATGAAATGCCTGAAGTAGAGGATCCCGAAAATTTCTTGACGGATATGGAGCAATCCGAAATCTTGAAAGAATCCTTGCCAGATATCTATAAAAAGATTCAAGCCAGAAAACAAAATGCGCTTGAGTTTAGACCAGTAGAAAAAGTACCGTTTGAAGATTTCATGAATGGGAAGTCAATGAGGAATGTCTGGATGAAGGTGACTGAGAAAACCGATATTCCGATTCCGATGCAACATCAGTTGTTGGCTTATGCTTCAGATTATGATCTGTTGTTGACGGCAGTGTATCCTCACAGCAAGGAATTTGATATGAGTAAATTGTTTGTGGCTAGTTTGGATCATGCGATGTGGTTTCACAGAGAATTTGATTTTGTGGATTGGTTGCTCTATGCCATTGAAAGTCCAAGTGCTTCCAATTCAAGAGGTATGGGTTATGGAAGAATATTTGATAAGAATGGTAGATTGGTTTCTACGGTAATGCAAGAAGGGTTAATAAGAATATCAAGATAATGAAAGCAATAATCTGTGAAAAGTATGGGCCTCCATCAACATTGACGTTGAAAGAAGTGGAAGATCCGATCATCAAGGAAGATGAGGTGTTGATAGGGGTGAAGGCTTGTAGTATTAATTTTCCTGATACCTTGATCATCCGAGGCATGTATCAGTTTAAAGGAGAGCCTCCGTTTTCGCCTGGGAGCAATGTGGCGGGTATCGTCCTAGAAGTTGGGTCGGAGGTTTCAGAATTTAAGGCAGGGGACGAGGTCATTGGGATGATGACGCATGGTGGGCTGGCAGAGAAGTGTGTTGCTTCATCCAATAGATGTATTGCAAAGCCCAAAAATATGGATATGCAATCGGCGGCTGCATTTCTGTATACCTATGCAACTTCATACCATGCATTGAAGGATAGAGCAGATTTAAAAGCTGGTGAAACTGTTTTGGTTTTAGGAGCAAGTGGAGGTGTAGGATTGGCCGCGGTGGAACTGGCAAAGATGATGGGCGCGAAGGTAATTGCTGCGGCATCTACGGATGAAAAGCTAGCCTTGTGCAAGGAGAGAGGGGCGGACATGTTGATCAACTATAACGACGTTGATTTAAAGAAAGAATTGAAATCAATGACAGGAGGAAAAGGGGTAGATGTGGTATTGGATCCTGTCGGAGGTGCCTATGCCGAACCAAGTCTAAGGGCGATAGCTTGGAAGGGAAGATATCTTGTCGTAGGATTTACGACAGGAGAAATCCCAAAGTTTCCATTGAATTTGGCTTTGCTGAAGGGTTGTCAGATCATTGGTGTTTTCTTGGGTGCGTATACGACCATCGAACCGGTCGCTGCAGGACAGATGATGCAGCAATTGGCAGATAAATTTAATGAAGGAGCACTAAATCCTTACATTTATAAAACATACAGCCTAGAGGAGGCTCCAGATGCACTTGACTTGATGATGAACAGAGGTGCGTTGGGAAAATTGATTGTAAATATTTAAAAGAAAGACATTGAAAGAGGCATATATTATTGATGGACTACGTACCGCATTTGGGAAATTCAGAGGCAGTTTGGCCACTGTGCGAACGGATGATTTGTTGGCTCATGTATTGAAGGCATTGGTTGAGCGTAACGAGAATATCCCAAAGGATGCGTATGATGATGTAATCATAGGTTGTGCCAATCAAGCAGGGGAGGACAATAGGAATGTAGCAAGGATGTCACTGTTGCTGGCTGGCTTGCCTTGGTCCGTGCCTGGAGAAACAATCAACAGACTTTGTTCGTCTGGAATGTCTTCGATTGTACAAGCCAATCGTGCGATCAAAGCGGGCGATGGTGATGTATTCATCAGTGGAGGAATCGAACATATGACACGAGCACCATTGGCGATGTCAAAGTCGGCTAGACCTTTTGGTGGAGACAATAAAATATACGATACGAGTTTTGGGTGGCGCTTTGTCAATGCTAAAATGGCAAAGTTGTATGGAACAGAAGCGATGGGAAATACGGCGGAGAACTTGGCAGAGAAATTTGAAATAAGCAGAGAAGATCAAGATGCATTTGCTGTTTGGTCCCAACAAAAAGCCGCAGCAGCTCAGAAGCGGGGCCGTCTTGCCAAAGAGATTGTGGCTTTAGAGATTCCAAGGAGAAAACAAGATCCTTTGATTTTTGAACAAGACGAATTTATAAAGGGAGAATCTTCCATGGAAGGACTGGCCAAGTTGCGTACGGTGTTCAAGGAAGGAGGAACAGTGACGGCTGGAAATGCTAGTGGATTAAACGATGGAGCAGGAGCGGTAATCGTTGCATCAGAAGATGCAGTGAAGAAATACAATTTAAAACCATTGGCAAGAATTGTTTCTTCTGCGGTGGTTGGGGTAGAGCCACGCATCATGGGAATCGGTCCTGTA
>CALFDU010000101.1 GCA_937950315.1 uncultured Saprospiraceae bacterium
TCGGACGCTCAAAAAATACAAGATCAAATTCTTCAAGCTTATTCTTTAGATTTTGTCAAGCATGCAGGAGCAACAACTTCTACAAAAATTCAACAAGTTTGGAATTCACTACCTTCTCAGTTGGCAAAAGAAAATCGAAAGTTTGTTTATAAACTTGTTAAGAGTGGAGCAAGGGCAAGAGAATACGAAGAAGCCATTCAATGGTTGATTCAAGCCGGATTGATTTACAAAGCAACAAATGTTTCTACTCCATCCATTCCCTTGAAAGCCTATGAAGATATTTCTGCATATAAATTGTACGTATTTGAAACAGGACTTCTTATGAGGTTGGCTGGACTTGATCCAAGAATTTTCATACACGACAATTCATTTTTTAAAGAATTCAAAGGAGCCTTAGCTGAAAACCATGTAGTGCAATCTCTGAAATCTACCATGACCAATGATTTATTTTATTGGACTTCAAACGGAAAAGCTGAAGTAGATTTTATTGTTGAACAAAAAAACAACTGTATCCCAATCGAAGTGAAATCAGGCGATTCTACCAAAGCAAAAAGCCTTAAAGTTTATAAAGAAAAATACAACCCCAAATTAAGCATTCGCTTGTCTAATCTAAACCTACAATTAAACGCCGGGTTACTAAATATCCCATTGTTCTACGCAGATAAAATCCATTTGTTGTCCAATATAGCATTGAACAAATAATTCCAAAAATCCCCTAATCCCAAAAATCCTAGTTGGGTCCCAAAAATCCCAGTTCTACCATCCCAAAATCCTCCTTAATCCTAAAAATCCTAGTTAGGCCCCAATAATCCCAGTTCCCCCATCCTAAAACCCCCTTTATTCCTAAAAATCCGAGCTATATTGAAGAAATTTCCCCGCAATATTTACACTGTGCCATAAAAACCCAGACTTCTTATTAATTTTCACAACAATTAAAACAATACATGAAACATCTCTCTTCTTCTTTTCAGCTTCCATGTGGAGTAACAATACGAAACAGATTGGCCAAATCAGCCCTTAGTGAAGCCATTGCAGAACCAAATGGGAGACCTTCTGAAAAATTATTTAGACTCTACGAGCAGTGGGGAAAAAGTGGAGCTGGCATTCTTATGACAGGGAATGTCATGGTGGACAAAGACCATCTGGTCAATGCCAATGCCATGATCGCCGAAGACGAGGCATTCCTAGATGATTTCACAAAATTAGCGGACAAAGCGCAGGCAAACGGTGCCCAATTGTGGATGCAGGTCAATCATCCGGGCAGACAAGCACCCGTCGATCTAGACAAGGCACCCGTGAGTCCATCCAATGTAAAGATGCCAAGCAGTCGCTACTTGGAGCCACGACCACTTGCAGAAGAAGAAATACTAGACCTCATCAAACGGTATGGCAATGCCGCTTTAATCGCAAAAAAGGCTGGCATGAAGGGTGCGCAAATTCATGGAGCACATGGATATCTGGTCAGCCAGTTTTTGTCTGGCCTTACCAATCTACGAACAGACAAGTGGGGTGGCTCTCTCGAGAATCGTGCTCGTTTTGTTTTGGAAATCTATCGAAACATGCGAAAGAAATGTGGAGATGATTTTCCTTTGGGCATTAAAATAAATTCTGCCGATTTTCAAAGAGGTGCATTTACGGAAGAAGAGTCGATGGAAGTAATCCAGTTGTTGGATGCTGAAGGAATGGATTTGATTGAAGTGTCCGGAGGTACCTATGAGCGTGCAGCCATGGTTGGTACCATGCAGAAAGAAAGTACCAAACAACGAGAAGCATATTTTATGGACTTCATCGTGAAAGTAAGAGAAAAAATAAAATGTCCATTGATGTTGACAGGTGGTTTCAGGACCGTGGACACCATGGAATCTGCAATTGAAAATGGAGAGCTAGATTTTGTAGGATTGGGCAGACCTTTTTGTATTTATCCGAACGTGGTGAATGATTTATTGGACGGTACGATGGAATCTTGTCATGTGCCTGATCTAAAAACTGGTGTCGACAAATTGGATTTATCTGGCGCACTGCAAACTCCTTGGAATGTTTTCCAAATTGCAAGAATGGGGAATGGATTGGCTCCTGATCCCGAGCTAGATATATGGTATGTCTATGAGAAAATAACCGGTAAAAAAAGGCCTGTCCAATAATCAAAACAAAAGATGGATCAAGCAAATGAAATAAGGAAAGGCGAAGACCTCGATTGGCAATCATTGGAAAAATATTTGCGCTCAGCGTTACCCAATGAAACCAAAGGCGAATTGAAAGTATCTCAATTTCATGGAGGCCATGCCAACCTTACCTACCTACTAAAGTTTGGTGATCAAGAACTGGTTTTGCGTCGTCCGCCTTTCGGCAAAATTGCACCTGGTGCCCACGACATGAAACGAGAATACCGAGTATTGTCCAAGTTGTATAAAGTCTTTCCAGAAGCTCCTAGAGCGTACCTTTTTAGCGACGACGAAAGCATCATCGGTTCGCCTTTTGTTGTCATGGAACGCAAAAGAGGAGAAGTGGTAAGAAGAACGTTGCTCGATTGCTTTAAGCCATTTGACAAGGCAGAAGAAAGACTGACCACCGCCATGATCAAGGCGCAAGCAACATTGCACAAATTGGACATCGAGCAGGCAGACTTGACCAAACTCGGGAGACCGGAAGGATTTTTGGAGAGACAATTAATCGGTTGGTCCAAACGATGGGAGTTGAGCAAAACGGATGACAATCAAGACATGGATGAAGTATTTCAGATATTGTCTTCTTCCATTCCTAAGCCACAAGCGGTATCAATCATACATAACGATATCAAATTGGATAATTGCCAATTTCAGGCAGACGATCCAGATAAAGTAACGGCAATTTTTGATTGGGACATGGCAACTTTGGGTGATCCTTTGGTGGATTTTGGTTCCACATTGGGATACTGGTATGAGCCTTATTTTGAAGGCCACGATATGCCTGTGAGCATATCCAGTACTTTTCCCAACAAGGCATTTTTGATTGAGAAGTATGCAGCATTTACAGGATTCTCGATGGAACAGATCGATTGGTATCATGCATTCGCCTACTTCAAGGGAAGCGTGATTACTGCTCAATTGTACCAACGTTTTGTCAATGGGCAAACCAATGACGAACGAATGAAAAAATTTGGAAATACGGCGAAGGTGTTTGGTGCGTTTGCTAAAAAAATATTAAAAAAAGGATGAGTATTTACGAAACTAAGAAAGGACAAGAGTACAAGGCAAGAGTGAAAAATTTCATGGATAAATATATCTATCCCATCGAACATGAGGTAGAGGTATTTTCAAGAACCAATCCGTCCGAATTGCATCCTCAAATCGAAGTGCTAAAAGCGAAAGCAAAAGCGGAAGGTCTATGGAATTTATTTATGCCTGTCAATTATGGTGAATATTCTGCAGGATTGACCAATGTTGAATATGCTGTTTTGGCTGAAGAAATGGGAAAGATTTTATGGGCTTCAGAAATATTCAATTGCAACGCTCCCGATACGGGCAACATGGAAGTATTTGCCAAATACGGCTCTGACGAACACAAAGAAAAATATTTGAATCCCTTGTTGAATGGCGAAATTAGATCTGCCTTTTTGATGACCGAACCAGATGTTGCGAGTTCGGACGCACGAAATATTCAGACCTCCATCGTCAGAGATGGTGACGAGTATGTCATCAATGGTCGCAAGTGGTGGAGCAGCAACGTCCGGCATCCCAATTGCCAAGTCTATATCGTTATGGGAAAAACAGATCCCGACGCAAGCAGCTATCAGCAACAAAGCATGATTGTCTTACCAGCTGGAACTCCTGGTGTTACCGTCGGACGAAAACTGGCAACCTTAAACGCATTCGACAATCCAGGTTGTCATTGTGAGATGCATTTAGACAATGTCCGAGTCCCAGCTGCAAACTTGATCTTGGGTGAGGGTAGAGGATTTGAGATTGCGCAAGGTCGACTCGGTCCTGGAAGAATACATCATGCGATGCGTTTGATAGGAGTAGCGCAAAGAGCCTTGGACTATATGTGCAAGCGAGCCAATGAACGAAATGCCTTTGGGAAGCAGTTCTCAGAAATGGGTGTGATACGCCAACTGGTAGCAAAGAGTTATTGTGAAATTCAAAAAGCACGACAGCTTACTTTGATGACCGCCTACACGATAGACCAAGAAGGTGCCAAAGCAGCCAAAGATCTGATTTCTGCATTGAAGATATCGGTGATTCCTCTCGGGAGTAAAATTGTGGATGACGCCATGCAAGTATTCGGAGGGATGGGAATTTCTAACGACATTCCTCTGGCGACGATGTACACCCATGCAAGAGCGATGAGATATGCAGATGGTCCTGAAGAGGTGCATGCACACCAACTAGGAAGAAATTTATTGAAGCGTGCATTGACGCGCCCTGATATTGATACACAGTATTTTACTCCTTAAGTTCTTATCAATAGATAAGCGATTAATTAACCAAGAACAAATTTAAAATGGTAGAAAATTTATTTCGATTAGATGGTAAAGTAGCCTTAGTGACAGGAGGTTCTCGTGGGATTGGGTTGATGATTACCCAAGGCTTAATAGAGTCCGGAGCAAAAGTGTATATCACTTCTCGATCGGCAGAAGCTTGTGAAAAAGTAGCAGAGGGAATGAATGCATTGGGGCAAGGAGAGTGCGTAGCCTTGCCGGGTGATTTGTCCGTAGTGGAAAACGTATATGCATTGAGTAAAGCACTTTCTGATCTGGAACCACATCTCGATATTTTGATCAACAACGCAGGCACCTCATGGGGTGCACCTATTGAGCAATTTCCTGAAAAAGGCTGGGACAAAGTCATGGACTTGAACGTCAAATCGCCATTCTTTTTGACACAGGCATTGTTGCCCATGCTCAAGAATGGAGCAAGCAAAGAAGATCCCAGTAGAATCATCATGATCAGTTCGGTAGCTGCAGTTTCATCCGAATCGATCACTGCCTATTCCTACGGACCGAGCAAAGCTGCGATTGCTCAGCTTGGCAAAATGCTAGCAAGAGATTTGGTGAAAGACCACATTTTGGTGAATACAATTGCTCCAGGTTTATTCGAAAGTAAAATGACAGCCTATATGGATTACGATGCCGAAGTCAAAAACATACCTGTTGGCCGTATTGGTCGACCTGAAGACATCGCTGGCTTGGTTATTTACCTTTGCTCAAAAGCGGGAAGTTATATGCTTGGTAATTATATTCCAGTGGATGGAGGACATCTCATTCGATAAGTTACATCAATCATTCATCCATTCAATCAGTAATCAATCTTTATGAAAGCCTTAGTATTCAACGGACCTGGAAAAATAAATTATGAAGACTTTCCTGATCCGAGTATTGATGACGATCGCAATCTGATCATTCAAGTAACCAAGTGCAGCATCTGTGGTTCGGATCTTCATCCATACCATGGTGATAAGATTGGAAAGAAAGACTATTCGCAACCCACCGAAAAATTCTGCACAGGTCATGAGATGATCGGGGAAGTAGTGGAAGTGGGAAAGGCCGTCAAAAATCACAAAGTGGGGGATAAGATTATGGTAGAAGCCGGCGCAGGCTGTGGCGAATGTCAAAATTGTATAAAAGGAAAAACAAATTTGTGTACAGGTTATACGGTTGGAAAAATTGCAACAGCCTATGGTCTTACTGCCAATCTGCAAGGTGGTCATGCAGATTATTTTCAAGTGCACAACGCAGATATCGGTGCCTTAAAAATCCCCGATGATGTCACCGACGAACAAGCAATTTTATTAACAGATGCATTGGCAACAGGCTATTATGGGGTGAAAAATGCAAACATTAAAAAAGGAGATGTTGTAGCCGTGATAGGGCAAGGACCCGTAGGGTTGATGGCCGCAGAAGCAGCCTATGCAGTGGGCGCATCCAAAGTATATACAATTGAACCCAATGAGTCCCGCCGATTCAAGTCAAAGAATTTTGGAGCGATACCATTGGCGCCTGATGAAGCTGTACCTACCATCATGGAGGAAACCAAGCGTTTAGGTGTTGATGCCGTCATTGACGCTGTCGGCAAATCTGTCACCATCAAGCAAGCAATCAAAATGGCCAAGTTTGGAGGACGCGTTTCTATTTTGGGAATCATACAACCAGACACAGCCATTCCATTGTTTTATCCGCAGATGAAAAGCATTACAATTCATGGCGGCATCGCAGGGATTGCAGAATTGTGGACCGACTTATTGCCTTTGGTCCAGCAAGGAAAGATCAAAGGAGAAAATGTATTTACCCATCAATTTGATTTGAAAGATGGGGCAGAGGCATATCGCTTGTTTGAAGCGCAAGAAGATGGAGTGATGAAGGTGATGATGACGCCTTAGAGTTCACTCAAGGTAAATGTAAATGATTGGGCTGACTACCGCAAACTTATAAATGATGAGGATATTTCTTTGGTCGTTATTTCTTATATGCTTTTCGCTTTCTGCTTGCCAGTCAAAAAAGGGAGAGGCTTCGACCAATGCTTCACAACCAGATGAACCCACTTTTTACCGAGGAGCTGATCTATCTTATGTTAACGAGATGTTAGACTGTGGCGCCGTCTATTATGATGAGCAAGGCATTGAAAAAGATCCTTATCGAATTTTTAAAGATGCCCAGGCCAATTTAGTGCGCGTCCGTTTGTGGCACACACCAGAGTGGACTGATTATTCTTCTTTTCAGGATGTTAGGAATACGATAGCACGTTCCAAAGAACTAGGCATGAAAGTGTTGCTTGACTTTCATTATTCTGACGATTGGGCAGATCCGCACAAACAAATAGTACCTGCCGCTTGGCTACCTGCTGTAAATGAAGTCAACATACTTGGAGATTCCATTTACAATTACACCTTCGATGTATTGGCAAAATTGCAAGAGCAAAACTTGTTGCCAGAACTTGTTCAGGTTGGCAATGAAATTAATATAGAAATCCTTCAAGACACGATTTATACCGATGCCAAAATTAACTGGAAACGAAATGCTTTTTTGATCAACAAAGGCTTACAAGCAGTTAAAGATGCAGCCATGCAATTTGAGGCAGAGATTTCCACTGTGTTACATATTGCCCAACCAGAAAATGCCTTGTTGTGGTTTGATGAAGCCCATCAAAATCGTGTAACCAACTATGATTGGATTGGTATTTCTTACTATCCCAAATGGTCTGAATATTCCATAAACGAATTACCCGGTGCCATTCAAACACTCATAAAAACGTACAACAAACCACTCATGGTTGTCGAGACAGCATACCCATACACGCTTAACAATGCAGATAAGGCCAACAATATTTTAGGAAAAGATGCTGCTATTCCGGAATTTGAAATCAGCCCGATGGGACAATACAATTACCTTAAATATTTGGAAGAAAAAATCATAGAAGGAGGTGGCGCTGGCCTGATATATTGGGAGCCCGCTTGGGTTTCAACTGCCTGCTCAACCAGATGGGGACAAGGTTCTCATTGGGATAATGCTACTTTGTTTGATCAAAACAATCGCCCCAATATTGGCATGCAATATTTTAAAGGGGAGTAATATTTGACTACAAAAGAAAGCTGTAAAGCAGAAAGGAATTAAATTGCATTGAATTTTGCATCAATTGCATAGCGTCTTGATGCTGAATGATGAGGTAATCCGCTTAAAGCATGTACACAAAAAAGGGAAGTCTTTCGAGGAAAATTAGATTTGTATACAAGAAGTGTACTAAGTTCCTCTATTACAAATCAATAAACCTCAAGAAACAAAAAGCCCCTCAAAAAATATTTTGCATCGGTTTCATCAAAACTGGAACAAAGAGTTTGGG